>JAFZIQ010000150.1 GCA_017554285.1 Selenomonadaceae bacterium | reverse complement strand
AGGGACTAGGGACTGGAAAAAATTAATTCCTGAATCCTAAATCCTGAATCCTAAATCCTGATTCCTGAATCCTGATTCCTGAATCCTGAATCCTAAATCCTGAATCCTAAATCCTGATTCCTGATTCCTAATCTCCGGAAAGGTGATACTGTGGCAGAAATTTACGATTTTCTTGAAGAAATAATGCCAATCAAGAGAATTCTAATCTCATTGGCGGTCGGCATGGTCGCATTGTTTATCGTGTTAATATCGGGGCTGTCAAGTGATTTCGTGCGTTCGGAAATAATCGCGTCACGAGCCTTTTCAGCTTTTTCTTTTTCGACTTTGGCTTGTTTTATAGTATTGATGGGCGGCGAAGAATACGCGATTTTCAGAACCAATAAGGAGCTTGAAAATTTCGTTGACTCCGCGCAGATTGCGGAAACCGGCGAAGAATTCGACCGCGAAGAATATCTTTACGAATATCTTCACGCTGACGAAGAAGAAAATACTGAGGAACTTTCGACCGAAACTCAAACCGAATCGGAATCCGAGATTAAAACCGAGACTGAAACTGAGGCTGAGACAAAGACTGAGATTGAGCAGGAAAATACTTTTCGCCCGATGAACTTTGGCAACTTCTCGAATCAAAATTAAAATTTCGCGCTTGCGAAGGACGGTGAATTACTATGGAAAGTGACGCGAAAAAAAAAGATATAACGGCGTTATGGCTCAAATACAAAGAGACAAAATCGGTTGACCTGCGAAACGAAATCGCCGAACATTATTTGCAACTCGTCAAGATAGTCTGCGGACGGTTGGCGGTAAGTCTTCCGCCGCATTTGGACAGAGACGACCTTTTAAGCAGCGGCTTTTTCGGGTTGCTTGACGCCATAGACCGTTTCGACGTTACGCGAAATATAAAATTCGAGACCTATGCGGGCGTGAGGATTCGCGGCGCAATTTTGGATTATCTGCGTTCCAAAGACTGGATACCCGTAACAATGCGCCAGAGAATTCGCAAATACGAACAGACAGTTTGCCGTTTGGAAAATGAATTGGGGCGGGCGGCGACCGATGATGAATTGGCAGAGGCATTGGAAATATCGCTTGATGAACTTCAAGTATTGATAAATCAATGCAATTCGGCAACGGTTATTCCGCTTGAAGAATATCTTAAAACCGACGTTGCGGAAGCAATCGATACCAATCCCGCGAATTCGACGGAATTTTTCGAACTTAAAGAGACGTTGGCAAAGGCGATTGAACGACTGCCGCAAAAAGAACGGACGGTTATATCGCTTTACTATTACGAAGAATTGACATTGAAGGAAATAGCATTGATTCTGAACTTGAGTGAGGCGCGGATTTCGCAGTTGCACACTAAAGCGATATTCAGAATGCGCGGCTATCTTGCTCAGAGCAAATCAGATTTGGTTTTTTAGGGTGAATGCGCAGACATTTGGCGCACGATAAGAGGATTTCTTTTAAGGAAAGGAGGACACGCCGGATGAGCGAAAATCTTATCTTGGGCGGTCCGCAAGCCGGTTATAAATATGAATTCAAACCGGACGGCGTTTATCTGACTATTTATCCGAGCGTGGACGGCGAACGTCTTTTTGAGCTGTCCGATATGCGCCAGATTCTGCGGGAGTGCAAAGTTTTAGATTACGACGTGGGAATTCTTTCGCGGACAATGCGCGAGGCTAACGGTAAACCGCAAAAAATTTCCGAACCCGTAGAAATTACGGCTATGGAATTGGAGATAATCGCAGGCGGCGAAAGCCTTGAAGATGTTAATAAAGATGAAATTGAGCCGTATGCGGGCATCGTGGTTGAAATCAGCCGCGATAAAATGAAAGCAACTGTACGTTACGATACACGCGAAGGGGCGCGTCTGCCGACCAAAGAAATGGTTATGGCGGCACTGACTGAAGCGGGCGTTGTTTACGGCATTGACGAAGACGCGGTAGACAGAGGCATACAGAGTTTAACGCCTTTCGTAGCCGCTGAGGGATTACCGCCCGTTAATGGCGAAAACGCTTACATTGACAGGAAATTTAATTTGGGCATTCAAGGCAGACCGGTCGTTGACGAATTCGATAAAGTCGATTATAAGGATTTGAATTTATTCGTGCTCGCCAAAGAGAATCAGACTTTGGCAATCCGAGTTCCTCAGACTAAAGGCACGAACGGCAAAAATGTTTTGGGTGATTTGGTTCACGCGCAGAATGGTCGTCCCATTCCGATGCCCGAAGGCAGAAATACAAAAGTCGTCGGCGAACACCGTTTGATTGCGACTGCGAACGGACAGATTATTGATAAAGGCTCGCGAATCAGCGTTGACCCGCGTTTGACGATAAAAGGTTCAGTCGGCGTTTCGACGGGTGACGTTGAATTTGACGGCACTGTTCAAATCGGCGGCAACGTTGAACAAGGTTTTAAAGTCAAGGCGACGGGCGATATTGAAATAAAAGGTTCCGTAAACGGCGCGGAAGTCACGGGGCGCAACGTCTACATAAGCGGCGGCATTACGGGCGCGGATCGCGTAAAAGTTTTCGCAGAAAATGATGTTCGCACAGCCTTTGCCGAAAATGCGCTGATTGAGGCGGGCAATGACGTTTACATTTCGGATATTGCTTATCATTCGCAAATCAGAGCCGGCAAGCGAATCATTATGGAAGATAAGCACGGACAAATCACGGGTGGGCACGTCGTCGCGGGCGAAGAAATAAACGTTAAGATTATCGGCAATGATGCTTTCGTCGTTACGAGAGTTTCAGTCGGCGTCGACCCGACCTTACAAAAAGAATATCAGGACTTGAAGAAATCTTATAAAGAATCCAAGAGACGCTTGACGCAGATAAATCAAACGCTCAACACGTTGTCGAAGATTGACATAAATAAATTGCCTCAAGCACGCGTCGATATGATAACTCAGTTGACTCGTTCGCAATTCCCGCTTGCAGGACAGATTAAGCGCGATGAAAAAAGGATTTTGGAAATAGAGGCTCTGCTTGCGAATATGAAGAACGGCAGAATTAAAGTCAGCGATACCATTTTTCCCGGTACGCGCCTTTCGGTTAATAACATGTTGAAAAACATTCAATCGGAGTACAGACATTGCACGATTTTTTTGAACTCGGAGGGCGAAGTCGAAGTAGGAGCGTATTGATTATCAGGGATTAGGGAACAGGGATTAGGGATTAGTTGAAAGGGCGGTGAACAAAATGGAATTGGCACCCGTCGGAGTCCAAATGACTTATGCAAATGCAGGCAATGCGGCTCAAGTTCAACACAATTTAAATCATGCATCGGCGTTGCAACAAGATTTCCAAGCAGTTCGCGAAAAAAATGACGCCGAACTTAAACAAAAACAAGTCCGTAATAAAGATGAATCGGAGGACGGCAAAATTAAAGACGACCCCGAAAGGGCTCGTCGCAACGGCGGTTATTACTACAAAAGCAGAAGAGAACCCGAACAATTCGAGGACGAAGATGACGTTTACGCCGTAGATCCGAGACGCGGGCATTTTCTGGATATTTCACTCTGAATGACTGCCGATAAATGATTTTGGTGATGTAATGATTATAGAATTAATGTTAATGTTAATCGTGGTCGGCGCGGGCATAGTATTTGTAGCTTGGTCGAACACGCGCAGACGTAAACAAGACGCGCTCGAACGCCGAGAAGTTGAAGATTCGACTATCAAATTAAAAGTAGAGTTGGAACGTACAGCAAACGAAATTATCGGACGCATGGAAAATCACGTAACTCATTTGGAAAGTATCTTGGACGAATCTGAACGCAATCGGAATCAACTTGAAGGGCGCGTAACAGAATTAAAAAAATTACTCAAGAAAAGCGAGGGACAAGCAGGCGAAATCAAAGATTTAATGGCAAGATTGGAAGACGCAGGCGCGGAAGTCGACGGTATGCAAAGGAAAATGGAAAAGCTCGAACGGCGATTAAATGTTGTAATGTCGACGCCGCTCCCGATGCAACAGCCCGTAACAATTCCGCAAATGACGACTCCGCCTTTAATTAATCCGCTAATGTCGTCACCGCCGCCAATGAATGCGCCGATAAATCCCACTCCGATTCTGCCAATTAAATCCGCGCAGATTCCGCCGATAAATAAACCGATAAATCCGCCTGTGACGCAGGTAACGACGGCTCCGCCCGCTCCGCCAATGAATCCTTTGGGGGCAATAACCATGCCGCCGATTTCAAGGGCAAGTGTCGAACCAAAAGCCGAAGTCAAACCGCCCGATAAAGATTTCGATAAAATTTTGGAAGAGACAATCGCCGAGCCGCCCAAATCGGACGAACGACCGCAACCGCGAGAATCAATTGTCCTTTCGCCCGAAACCAAGCAACCTGCAAAAGTGGTAGAAGCAGATCCGGTAAAAATCGAAACGACACGTAAAAGATTAAATGAGGCGTCGGCGGAAATGGCAACTAGGCTGTCAGACGATATTTCAGACGACGAACAGTTACAATCCAGAGACACCAAAAAGAAACGTACCAAACGCACAAAACGCGACGTAAGAAAAGCGGCAATCGAGGCAATCAAGGAAGTCGAAAAACAAAACGAACTTGAATCCAAATCGGGCGAGAAAAAAGTTTCTTCGCCTGAAAAGCCCAAAGCACTTGATAAAAAGGAACAACTTCCCGAACGTCGCGACTTGAAATTGGAAACTACCGATTCGGCGATAGTAAAGGAAATGCTTTTGGCGGGAATGTCGTTTGATGACATTTCGCGAGAGACGGGGCTGGGCAAAAACGCGATAGAATTAATTCAAGAGATGACAAGGAGACAGTTAGACAGAAAGTAAAATGCCGCTCATTATCCGATGGGCGGAAATTTTTTTAGCAAAGGAGAATTTTTATGGACACTCCGAAAATTTCTGTTATCATTCCAATGTACAACGTCGAAAAATACATTCGCCAATGTTTAATCAGCGTGCTTGCGTCGAAGTTCAAAGATTATGAAGTGCTTGTTATTGATGATTGCTCCAAAGACAACAGCGTTGCCGAAGTCGAAAAACTTCTGTCGCACTTCGACGGGCGATTGAAAATTCTTTCCACAGAAAAAAATTCGGGCGGCGCGGGCATTCCGAGAAATATAGGGATAAAAAATGCTGCGGGCAAATATATTTCTTTCGTGGACAGTGACGATTTTATTTTACCGACTGCACTGGGAGATTTCTTTGAGCTTGCAGAAAAATTTCAAGCGGACGTTGTTCATACGGAAAAGCAATTAATTTTCAACGACACAGGAAAAAATAATTTCAAGTGGGAAGAATTGACGCTCCAAAAATATGAGGCGGGCGATTGTGTAGAAGAGCCGACGTTTGAACCCGAACTTGGCGAACGGATTCGACGTTACGCCGAAGGAAGATTTCTTTGGGTACCTTGGGGAAAACTTTTTCGCCGCGATTTGATTCTTGAAAATAAAATAGACTTTCCGCGAATGAAAACTTCAAGCGATATGGTCTTCTGTTTTAAGTGTATGTGTTGCGCGAAAAACTATTTGCGAATTCCGAACGTAACGAATATTTATCGCATATTGAAAACTTCAACGTCGAGAAAAATTTTTACCTCCCGTGAAGGAGTCAATGTTTGGCTGAGCGTGGTAACAATCGGACTTGGCTCGATTAACGGATTTATGAACGAGCAGAAATTTTTCCAACAAAATCCGAATTCTCGACGTGAGGTTTTGAAATTTTTCATTGAAAAGCATTTCGGCATGATAAAAAATCTGTTTCAAGGCGTGGAGCCTTATGAAGTGCAGGAAATTTTTTATGACGAACTCCAAAATTCCGAGCATGATTCAAAGGTAAAAAATCTTGTTTCGGCATATCTTTATACAGAACGAGCTTTGATGAGGTGATTTTATGATAATGACGGGCGCAAAGGCAATCGTCGAATGTTTAAGAGAACGAGGCGTTGATATAGTTTTCGGCTATCCCGGCGGAATGATTTTGCCGCTTTACGACGCACTTGTTGACGAAAAAGAAATCCGACAAATTTTGGTTACGCATGAACAAAACGCGGCTCACGCGGCAGACGGTTATGCGCGGGCAACGGGCAAAGTCGGAGTATGCATGGCAACTTCCGGACCGGGCGCGACAAATTTGGTTACGGGAATAGCAACAGCGTTTATGGATTCGATACCTTTGGTGGCGATAACTGGGCAAGTTGACACGGCACTTTTGGGACGCGACGCCTTTCAAGAGACGGACATATTGGATATAACAATGCCCGTGACGAAGCACAATTTCAAAGTCAAAGAGGCGCGGTTTTTGGTATCAACGATTCGACAGGCATTTGAAATCGCAATGAGCGGACGCAGAGGCCCTGTATTGGTTGACGTGCCGAAAGATTTATTTTTCGCGGAGGTTGATTATCGACCGCAGGAAGTCAAGGAAAAAATTATTTCGCAACCCGACGCCGATTTTATAATCTGCGCGGCTGAGGCGGCTGAAGAAATAGCTAAATCTGAACGTCCTGCGGTAATAGTAGGCGGCGGAGCAATTTCGGCGGGCGCGTCCAAAGAAATTATCGCGTTCATTGAGAAATTTAATTTGCCTGTCGTGAATACGTTAATGGGAATCGGAGCGGTTCCGCGCAGTCATCCTCAAAATTTGGGATTTGCGGGAATGCACGGCAAAAAGGCGGCTAATCATGCGGTTGCGGCGGCTGATTTGGTTATCGCGGTCGGAAGTCGATTCGGCGACAGACAGACGGGCAACGTTGACAAATACACGCGCTCGAAAAAATTTATTCACATTGACATTGACCCTGCCGAGATTGATAAAAATATTGAAGGCAGTCTCGGACTCGCGGGCAATATGCAAGTGATTTTGAAACTTTTGATGAGGCACGACGCCAATAAAAATCGCGCTGAATGGTGGCGGCAGATTGAAGAATGGCAGGAAGAATACGATTACGATTATCAAGTCAATCGCTTAACGGTTCCTTGGGCAATGAATCAGATTGCGAAAAAGACTGCGGGTAAAAATTTTGCCTACGCGACGGACGTCGGACAACATCAAATGTGGGCGGCATTGCATTTGCACGTTGAGGAGCCGCGTACATGGCTGACTTCGGGCGGACTGGGAACTATGGGATTCGGACTTCCCGCCGCTATGGGTGCGCAACTTGCCTACGGGAAAAATCGGCGCGTTATTTGCGTAAGCGGCGACGGCGGAATCAAAATGACGGGCAATGAATATTACACAATCGCCCGCCTCAAGTTGCCGATTATCTCGCTGATTGTCAACAATACCAGTCTCGGCATGATTCGCCAACTGCAGAAAGTTTTTTACAAGGAAAGATACATTGCCTGCGAATTCGATTATCAACCCGATTATGTCATGTATGCGCAGAGTTTCGGGATAAAAGCTGAGGCAGTTTCGACGCAGGAAGAATTTGCTCATGCATTGGTTGAGGCTCTTGACGATACGGAAAATCCCCGCGTCATAGTTTTAAACGTTTGGCGCAGTTTCGTTGAGCCGATGATTAAAGGCGGGGCTAATATTAACGAGTTTGTTGAATTTAAATGAGGTGTTGCCAATGAAAAAATTTTTTGCAGTGATTCTGTTTGCGTTGATGATTACGACGACTGCGCGGGCGGCAGAATTTGAAATGGTCGAGTATTCCGCGCAGGTTAAATTGCAATGGCTATCGGCGGCGGGCATTCCCGAAGCGCAGAAATTTTTAAAGCTGTTGGAACGACCGGTATTTTTCAGCGCGGAAAATCTTGAGGACTTCGACAGAATTCAAATGACGAACAGTCTTTATCAAGAATTGAATTATGCCGCCGCGATTGAATATGTTCGCGAAAATAAATATCTCAACGTAATGGATTTGGCGTGCAGTTTTTCGCCGCGTGGAATGATTCTTGCGCAGGACGGTCGCAAAGTTATTGTCGGTGAACTTGCAACGGTTTGTTTAATCGGCGATTACTTCATGGACGAACGCGCCGGCAAAAAGGCTCGCAAAAATATTTCCTATGAAGTCATTCCGGTTGAAGACGGCTATACCATGAACAAAAACGCCGATAAATTCAAGGGTGAAATTTGCATTATCGAACAGGGCTTGATGATTTATCTTAATGAAGAGAGTTGCGGGCAAATGTTTGATAATATCCGCGACGTTTTGAAGAAACACGGCGGTTGCATGATAACTTCGGACTTTGTGCAGAAAAAATATTTCACGGAGACGGCGGCGGCACTTTACGGCGAACAGAATGCCCCGAAGCTTTACGAAGAAACTAAGGCTGTTTATACAAAAGTTTTGGATGACGCGCTTGCCGACGACTTTTTACAGGACGAAAAGGCGGCAATGGAATTTTTAAAAGCTCACGGGCTTAAAGCTGAAAAAGTTCCGCTCTTTTCGACGACGCCCAAACTTTTTATCGCCGATAAACTTTCCGCCATGCAGATTCAGAAAGTCAATGAACTTGCCGCCAAAAATTATCTCTGGGTTATAACGGCTATCTGATTAAATTTAAAACCTCCCTCCGCGTTTGGAGAGAGGTTATTTTTTTTGTGTTCAGGTTTAGACTTTTACGTCCAAATCGTAGCCGATAAGGTTTGTTACCACTTTTGCGAGCTTCTTTTTATCGTTTTGAGCGACGGGCGACTCCGCAACTTCTTTTACGAGAGGAGTTTCCTTTTTTATTTCCTCTTTGACGGGCGGCGGCTCTTTAACGGGTGAACTTTTATCTTTGACGGGCTTTTTTTCGACAGTCGGCTTTTCGACTTTCGCAGGTTCCTGAACTTTCGGCTGATTTACTTCGTTCATGACTTCGACGAGTTTAAAAAGCTTGTTGTAAGTCGTCACGGCAAAAGGAACGGTTTTAAATTTGTCTTCGCTTGCCACGAACGCCAATATTCTGAAGCCGTCGATAAAATTCATGTCACCGCAGGCGATTATCAAATCCATTTTTGTATCTCTCAAAATATCTATTGCGTTATCGTAATTCGCCGCGATTAAAACTTCGTGCTTGAAATTGACTTCGATAATTTCTTTAAGATTCTTTAGTTTCTTGGCGTCGTCGCCGATTATTAAGACTTCAGTGCGCGGTTTTTCTTCGGCGAGTTTCTTTTCGACGCGGGAAACCAAATCGGCGGGCAGGAAAGGTTTGCGAACGTAATCCGTGACGCCGAGCAGTCGCGCTTTTTGAATTACTCCTATATCGCCCGAAGCCGTCAGCATCATTACGGGAACATCTTTAATCAAATCGTCGTGACGAATTTCTTGTAACGTCTCTATGCCGTCGAAATCGGGCATCATGACATCGAGCAGGACGAGGCTGACGTACCGACTTTTTAAAATTTCTATGCCTTCGACGCCGTTATCCACTCCGATTACTTTGCATGGCAATTTCCGTTCCAATACCATCTTCGCGATTTGCAAATTCATTTCGTCATCGTCGATTACCAAAATAACTTTCTCACTCATAACTTGATACCTCCAAAAATTCTTAAAGCGTCTCCGCAAGTCGTTTAGCCTCTTCGGCAAGTTTATCGTAAAGTTTCATTGCCGTCGCGTGATTTTTATTTATGAATTCCGCGTTCGCCTGCTTTTCAAGTTCGGAACTCGAAGGCGAAGTTAAAATTTTTCCTGCAGTCTCCAATTTCTTGGCAGCCTCCGAAGTTTTTTCGCCGCCTATTGATAATGCCGTCGACTTCAGCGAGTGAATTTGAATTGTATAATTCTTCCAATCCTGCGCGGCGAATGAGGCTTGCAATTTTTTCTGCTTATCTTCTCTCAGCTCAACAAATTTCTGCAAAACTTCCTTGTAAAAATCTTTCATGCCCGCGCAGTATTCAAGTCCCATTTCCGCGTTGATAAATTTTTCATCGGTCGCGGGAATTTTTTCTTCGGTCGGCTCTGAAGGCGATTCTTCATCAGGCGGCGGCAAAATTTTTTCTGCCGGCAGATATTTCATAAGCATTTGTTCCATAATTCGCACGTCTATCGGTTTGCTTAAATAATCGTCAAATCCTTCGCGCAGGAACATTTCTTTTGCGCCGCTTATCGCGTTTGCAGTCAAGACTATTGCCGGTATGTTTTTGCTCAAATTATCGTCCATTGCCCGCGCAGTTTTTAATGTCTGTATTCCGTCAAGGCTCGGCATCATTTGATCGAGGAAAATTAAATCGTAATGACGCTCCGTGAGTTTCTTCAAGCAACTGAATCCGCTAATCGCGGTATCAACTTTTATTTTCGTCCCCTTCAATAAATTTACTGCCACCAATAAATTCATCTCGTTATCATCGACAACCAAAATTTCTGCATCGGGCGCGATAAATGCGGGGCGATATTTTTCATGCGAAAAGCCCGATTCTTTATCAAACTCGCCGATTAATTCACCGCCTATAACTTTTTGCGGTATCGTTACCGTAAACGTTGAGCCTTCGCCGTAAACACTCTGAACATCAATTTTTCCGTTCATCATCTTTACGAGTTTGTAAGTTATCGCCAAGCCCAACCCTGTTCCCTCGATATTTTTATTTTTTTCCGTGTCGAACCGCTCGAAGTCATTAAAAATCCTCGAAATATCTTCTTGCTTTATCCCTATTCCGGTATCTTTAACCGTGAACCTCAAATTTATTTCGTAGTCGGAAATTTTTTCGCTGTCAGCCGTTAATTCCACGCCGCCGACGTTCGTATATTTAACCGCGTTGCTCAAAAAGTTAAGTACAATCTGCCTTATCCTTATCGAATCGCCGAATAAATTATTTTCCAGCTCCGGATTTATTTTCAAATCAAATTTAAGCCCTTTTTTATCCGCTCGCGGCTTCATCATCGTAACGAGACTTCTGATAACATCTTTGAGCGAGTAATTGCCTTCAATCAATGAAAATTTCCCGCTCTCTATCTTGCTGAAGTCCAATATATCATTTATCAAACTCAATAAAGTTTCGCTTGCCGCCGCCAAGTTTTGCGCATAACCGATAACGTCGGGATTTTGGCTCTCGCGCAGAATCATTTCGTTCATTCCGACTATTGCATTTATCGGCGTCCTTATCTCGTGGCTCATGTTCGCCAAAAAATCGCTTTTGGCATTGCTTGCCGCCTCTGCCGCTTTTTTTGCCTCTCGTAAAGCGTCACTTTCCTCCGCTTTTGTCTTCATCACGAATAAATATGCACTTACAAACGCCAAAACTATCAACATCAGCAGTCCTATGCTTAAAATCAGCGTATATATCCTGAAAATATCGCCCGCAACTGCCGCCCACTCAATATATCCTATCATTGTGCAATTCGTCTGCGGTAAATCCGTTGCGAATAAAAAAAATCGTCCCGTCGAACTCTTACAGTACACCGAAGCCGATTTATTCCTCTCCAATTTATCCCTTATCGCGTTAAAGCCGTTTATTATCGCTTCGTCCTTGAAAAAATTCTTTTCCGCCTCTCCATAATTCTTGTAGGGAATTATTATTCGCCCGTTTCGTTCTTGAATCAGTAAACGAACGTCCGAGCCGTAATTATACTCCGACAATCCGAATAATTCGCTTAACAAATTTTCATCATACAGCCGATAAACTACCGCTTTAACGTTTCCGCCATGCATTACAGGTACCGCAAACAATAATCCTTTGCCGTTACAATAATCCACGACTTCATTGCCTCTGTAAGCCGTCGGAAAACGTAAAAAATCCCATTTCGATATTACTTTTCCCAGAATCGCTGTCTCGTCCAATCTCATTAATCCGACCGATACATTTTCGTTACCGGACTTCAATATTCTTAAAAAATTTTCCTCTGTCGCCATATTCGGTTGTTCTTCCAAATATTTTGCCACTATCTTTAATTCAGCCAGCTCTTTTGCAAACCTTTCTTCCGCTATTATCGATAAATCCGCCGTTTGTTTCGCCATCGCCTGTTCAAGCGTCGCATTCAGTAAATCATTCACTTCAAAACGTAAAAAAAATCCCGTTGTTACCAATATCATCAGTACTGCCAAGAATTGTATGATTACTTTCTTTACGTACTTTTCATTTAGCGAAAATCCGTCATTCAAGCACCTCAACCCCTTTGACGAGCCAATTTATATTCTCCAATAATGTATCATCGCTTATGGCTTCCCCGTTTTCGCAACGAAGTTGCCCTTTATTGTCATATATCTGACCGGAAAATATAAGTTTGTCGTTTTTAAGCTCCTGTTTTAATGAATTCAACTCTGTAACCATTTCCGACGATACTCGCGGCGAATAATCCGATAACATTACCGCATCATGCTCAATTCCAAGCCAATGATTATCTATCGAGTTCAATTCGCCCTTCAAATAACGTCGAATCATGTCCGAATAATATAATTCCCATATACAGACCACCGATGTTAAATAATGATCCGAATATCCGTTTAAAATCTCATTGTATGCTATAAAATCAACTCCAAATTCTTCGGCAACCTGCGCGGTCGCATCTTCGTCTTGATGATAAGTCAAAACGTCCGCTCCGGCTTCTTTTATCAGCCTTTTCGCGTGTTCAGCCTCAACTTTTTCATTTTGCCAAGAGCCTGTCCACATTACCACAACTTTTGCATTGGGATTCGTCCTTTGAACGCCGAGAGTAAAAGCATTTATCCCGCGTTGTACTTCGGTATTCGGCATTGCCGCCACGTAGCCGATTACATTTGATTTTGTCCGCATTCCCGCCAATGCTCCCGATAAATACCGCGCCTGATACAATCTCGCAAAGTATGAAGTCAAATTATTGTCGTGTACTTCCGCCGAATTGGTTGCAAATGCTATATTCGGATATTCCCGAACCAAATCCTTTACTTCCCGCGAATATGCATAGCTCGCCAAAAATATCATGCCGACGCCCTCTTCCGCCAATTCTTTTATCGCTAAAGGACATTCGCCGCTGTTTTCTCTTACTTTTTCCCGCAATAATAATTCGAGACCAAATTTTTCGCACGCTGACTTGATTCCGTTGTAATGTTCGGAGTTCCAGCCGTTTATTTTCGTGTCGCCCAATATTATAAGCCCGATTTTTTCATGACGTACCTTTTCCGTCCCTGCAAAATCAAATATCATCGTCACAAACGGTATCATCAGCAAAAAAATTATCGCCAATACTACCGCTATTCGATACTTATTCAACATTGTCAAAAGTTTCATCGCCAACACCGCTCAAATTATTTTTTCATGTTCAAATATTATTTCCGCCGCTTTTTTTACTCCCAAATTCGATATTATTCTTTTCTTTACAGCCTCCGATTCTTTATCCGACGATTCCATAAGCAATATCAAAAATTTCTTCCCGTTGCACGTCATACAATCGCTTTTTCTCAATGTACTTATCAATTTTTCCTTGAATTCGTCTGTATATTCCTCGTCCAATAACGTAATTTGCATTAAAGTTATCTCGCGCTTGTAGTCCGACGCTATCCGCGATACCAACCGATATATTTTCTTGAAATCCTCAAACTCCACGTAGTACGCGCCCGATTCTGCGTTCCGCTCGCCCAATATCATTTGAGTTTGCGATATTCCCGTCAAAATATTCTTGTCCGTTTGTTTATTCGCGCCGTATATCGATATTCCGTGCTTGCCGTGCTGTTTTACCTCGTAAAGGGCTTTGTCCGCCTTTTCATACAGTATTTGAAAGTCGCGACCCTCTTCGGGCACGAAAACCGCCCCGACACTCGTTCCGAGCGGGATTTCTATTTCCTCGCCAAACATTTTCCGCGCAGAGTTCAATATTTCCTCGTTTAAATAGCTCGCCTTAGTTTTTAATATCTTTTCATCTGACATATTCTCCAAAAATACTATGAATTCGTCGCCGCCCATGCGTCCCGCCAAATCTTTTTCCCGAATCACACTTTTTATCAGTTCCGAAAACCGAACCAAGATTTTATCGCCCGCTATGTGTCCGTATATGTCATTTATCAGCTTGAAACTGTCTAAATCTATCATAAGCAACGCGCCCGACGAATTTTTTACAGCCTCGCCGATTTCTTTCTGCGCCGAATTTTTATTTAGCAATTTCGTAAGCTGATCCGTCGACGCCACCGCCTCCAAGCCGCGAATCCTGTCCAAATTGTCCATTATTATTCCGACGCGCCTTAAAAGTACGTCAGGTCTCAACGGTTTACGGATATAATCTTCCGCGCCCGCCTCAAAGCCTTTACTCTCGGATTCTTCGCTCTCATCTGCCGTCATAAACATTATCGGCACTGAACCCGCGCTTTTTTCCTGTAAAATCCTGTGTAATTCGTAACCGTCCATTTCCGGCATCATTAAATCCGTTAAAACCATGTCGGGGTGTTCGCTCTCAAATAATTCTATCGCCTCAAAGCCGTCGGAAGCCGTGATTACCTCATATTTCCGAGATAATATGTGCTGTGCCATCATTAACATCATTTCTTCGTCGTCTACGATTAAGATTTTGTTCATTCTTTTAGCCACTTCCCGATTTCTTCCCGAACTTTTGAATAATTCTCCATTAACGCCGCATGATTGTTTAAAATTTCTTCCGTCTCGCCGTTTTTAGCCGCCAACTCCAATTTCTTCGCCGCCTCACTCAAATTTTCCGCGCCGATTGATAACGAAGTCGATTTCAAGGCGTGTACCAATATTTGATAACCCTTCCAATCGCCGGCTTGGAACTTGTCTTCTATTTTATCAGCTTTTTTGGCATCCGTGAAGGTTGTAAACATTTGTATCATAAAGCTTTTACTGTCCATGCAATATTTTAATCCCGTTTCCAAATTTATATCGGGACATGCCGCCGCAAATTCCTTTTTCTCCGACTCGCTGAATGTATCCGAATCAGCTTGAACTTCTTCCGCAGCTGTTTCGACAGTTTCGGACTCAGACGACTCAACCTTTTGCGGAGCGTTTTCTTGCTCATACTTTACAATATCGCTCGGCAAATACTTCGCCAACATGCCTTCAAGTTCCGAAACGTCTATCGGCTTGCTCAAATAGTCGTCAAAGCCTTCCTTCAAATATTTTTCGCGCATTCCCGCTATCGCGCTCGCCGTCAGCATGATTACTTTGGTTTTTTTATCCAAAATTTTTTCCTGACGCATTTTCCGGAACGTCTCAATTCCGTTCATTACCGGCATCATGTTATCCAAAAAGATTATATCGTAAAATTGTTTCTTCGCAAGTTCAATTCCCTGCTGTCCGCTTTCCGCTGTGTCCGGAACTATCTTATTGCGTTTCAACAAGCCGCTGATGACTTTTAAGTTCATATCGTTATCGTCGACCGCCAATATTTTCGCGCCGTCCGCCGTCAAATACTTTTTCTCCGTCTTACTGTCGTAAGTTTCCGTGTGATGTTCACTGTAATCGCCTAAAGGAGTTTTATCGATAATCTTTTGCTCGATTACAAATGAAAACGTCGACCCTTGCCCGTAAACGCTCTCGACTTTTAATTTACTGCCCATCATGTCCAATAATTTTTGAACAATCGATATTCCGAGTCCCGTGCCTTCGATATTGCGATTCTTTTCTTCGTCCAAACGCTGGAACGATAAAAATAATTTGTCTATATCCTCTTCATGAATTCCTATTCCCGTATCCGTTACTTTTACTCGCAAATTTAATGTGTCGGCGTCTTTTTCCTCGCCGCTTATCGATAATGTTACCGAACCTTCATGCGTATATTTGACTGCGTTCGTTAAAATGTTCGTGATTACTTGCCTCAATCGAACGTCGTCACCGTATAAACTTTTGGGAAGGCGCGAATCTATTTCCGTTTTAAGTTCCAAACCTTTTTTCTTAGCCCGTTCAAGTGTCATATTTACCAAATCATCTATTAAACGTATCGTGTCGTAACGAACGGGCACTATTTCCATTTTTCCGTCTTCAATCTTTGAAAAATCCAGTATCGAATTGATCAACGTTAATAATGTTCGTCCCGCGCTCTGAATATTGCCTGCATAATCCAATACCGATTTGTTTTTGCTCTCGCGCAGAATCATTTCGTTCATTCCGAGTACCGCGTTTATCGGAGTTCGGATTTCATGGCTCATTTGCGCCAAAAATTGCGATTTGGCTTTGCTCGCCGCAAATGCCGTGTCCGACGCCAACTTTAACCGATTGTTTACCGAATCTTGCCACTTCAACAGACGATTTATCAGCGTACTTACTATCAATACGCATAACAAGATTAAAACCATAAAAAATATTCCGAGCAAAAGGATATTCCCGTAAATATTCCACCAAGCATTGGCTACTACCACCGTGAAATTGGATACTTTGCTCTTTCTGGCCAAACACGCTTTAAAATCGCCCGTATAATCTCTAAATGACATTACTCCGCTGCTTTTATAGGCTTCAGCATACTCTGTATCGTTTATATTCGTGACATTATGCTCCGATTGCTGATAATCTTCGTTCGGGTGATTGATTATTACGCCGTCTTTGTCTACCAGAAATGCATAACTTTCTTTGGTGTAACTGTCACCCAAAACCTTTACCAACTGATCCAAATAAAAATCTATCGCGAAGACGCCCAAAAATCCTCCGTTTTTGCCGTAAACCATTTGAGAAAGTGTTACGCAATAAACTCCTGTCTGCGCGTCCAAATACGGTGCCGAAATGCTGAATCCGTCCGGAGAACTTTCCGCATCCGTGTACCAAGGACGCTCCTCAACATGAAAATCGCTGTCCGGAACCCAACCGTTGTTCATTGTCATCGGGTGATCGTCATTATACGGATTTCCTATGTAGCAAACCGATATATCGGGATAATTCTTCGCTATATCGTCCAAAAACTTAACCGCGCTTTTGTAATCGTTCACTATTTTGGGATTTGCACTGACTATATTGACGAACATGCTTAAAATACTTTTCTGACGCTCAACCCACGTCGAAAGTTGATGATCATACGCATCAAGTTCGCGATTCATTTTGGTATCGCCCCAACTGACCGTAGTCGTAAGGCAAATTACGAACGCAAAACCCATTGCAAATATTAATACCGTCATTATCCCGATTCGCGAGTACTTACTTACCTTAGACAGCTCTTTATCTTGAAATTCGCTGTCCGCCTCAACTTTTTTCTTGTCTTTTTCTATCATCGTGGAGAATGAAAACAGGTTTTCCATCATGTCCGAGAGTTTTAACGCCGATTCTCTGACTTTTGCCGCACATTCTGCAGGGTTTGCGTCACTGTTTACAGTTTTGGTGCTTGATAAATCTAAAATATTATGTAACGGGTCGCGCAATTCGTGTGAAAGTCTCGATAAAAATTCTTCCTTAATTCTTAAAGCATTTTCCGCCCGCAATCCGTTAGTCCGAGCATTCAGATAGAAAAATATTATCGCTACCATCATTATCAAGCTTAAAAGCGTCGTAAATATGATTTGAATATAACTGTCCTTGTAAAATGCCCAATTATCCACGCTCAATATCATATACCAGCCGTTTGAAGTCTCGCTGCTGAATATCGTATGCTCACTGCCGTCCAGTTGCGCTATGAAACTGTCATGCTTGTTTGTTTGTGTTACGCGACTAAGTATCCCTTCATATTCCGGCAATTTATCCGATATTTTACTCCCGACCAATGACATATCCGTATAGCCGATTATCATTCCGTTTTTCGTCGCTATCAGTGATTGCCTGTTCCCCAACTCTATCATTTTCTTTATCAGATACTGAACGTCGGCAAAATTAAAGTCGATTGATACTACCGTTTCATTATCCGATAACATTTTCGACATTGTATAGCACATTTCGCCCGTCATCGCGTCTATATAAGGCTCCGTTATGTATATTCTGCCTTTATTTTCTATCGCGCCTTTATACCAACTGCGTTCGTTTGCATGATAATCCGGCGGCGCAGTCCAATTCGGGAATATTACCCAGCCTTTGCCCGCTATGTATACATTAAAACAAACTCCGTCAGTCAAATTCTTTTGTTCACGCTGTCTTTTTACGAAAAATGCTTTGAGTTCCTCTTTAGTGGCTCCGGACTTCATTAATTGTTCCGCCTCGACTGCAACTCGCGAAGTTACTCCTTCCGCATTTTGGAGGGCACCTTGAAAATCCGAACGGATAACTTCCAACTGCATTCGTCCGATTTCTTCCGTCTGATTCGTCGTTATCTTAAATATCAAGCGGTCGTTCATTATTATCACCGTTAAAAATATCGCCGTGATTATCCCGATTATCGCAAAGTCCGAACGACGCCCTTTGAATAATTCCCGCCATTCTTCTATATACTTCATTCTATCAACTCCCATATTTTTTTTACGGATTATATATCAAGCCTCCTGTTATGACAAATCCCTTTTATAATTTTCTTTGCATTGGCGGGCGAGCTTAAAATCAAATTTAGTGTAACGGTGATTGTATAAAAAAATTACTCCGCTCAGAAAAAGTCTGTACGGAGTTTTTTATTTGCAGGAAAAATAATCTGCAAAAAGAATTTAATCGTGGAGATAATACATGTCAGTTCAAAGTCATTAAATCATATCCCCAAAAACCGTGCAACGTCACTTTTAATAAAATCTAATCACTTTTGGAGGCAGAAATGATTTTATCGGCAATAATCGCGCTCTCGCAACTCATCGATACTTATATTCGCTGGTTAGCCTTTAGAGATCGTCTTCAGCCCGAACAAAATAATAAATTATGGTGCGAGTATGTACTTTGGGCAATCGCGAGCATATTTTTCTATGATTTTTTGTTTGGAATGGTCGGAATAAATGCCGCGAGCTATAAATCGGTAGTAATGCCGGGTTGGTTACCTTATTTTTTAATTTCTCTGAACTATTCGCGGCTGATTCATCAAATATTTATCTTGGGCATGGAAATAATCATGTCATTGATACAACATACGTTAAGCATGATATTAGTTTTAGAAAATTTTGCCGGCAAGAGTATTTCCGAGCTGATAATATTGGAAGCCGTAAGTTATCTGCTGTTATTCTTGATATTTATACCGCTCAGTCGAAAATATTTTATGAATTTGCTGTCGAGCGGCGAAATATTCGAGTTACGACCGATAGGATTGTATTTGGCAATATTTCCGTTGGTAATCGTATCGGGACACTTGATAAGACTGGCGGACGGCGTCTTGATACACTCATGGGAGGAAAGATTATCGCGAATTTATTTACCGTTGTTATTCTTATTCTTTTATCGTTACATACTGGACAGCACGAAAAAATATTTGGAAAAACGCTGGTTGAAACGGAATAAAACACGTTTGGAGGAGCAATTAAAGACATTGATAAAATACAATGATATAATGGAGGAAAATTATCAGCAAATAACGGTCATGCGCCATGATTTGAGACATAATTACAGCATAATTTTATCGCTGCTTGAAGATAATGACGCAGAGGCGGCATTGAAGCACATAAAAAGGCAAAAAAAATTATTGGAGCTGGAAAATAAATGATAGCGGCAGTTTTGATGACATTGATAAACATGACGGGCGCATATTTACGATATTTGCCGTTTCGGAGCTCGTTGGACGAAGAGAAACTCGGACGGCTTAAAAAATGGTATTCAATATGCGCGATTTTCAGCTTTGCAATAAACCTTGTAATATTCGCGGATGGAGTGGACTACAGAGGATATAAAATCGGATTATTCGTAGATTGTTTAAGTTATTTTATACTGTCAATGTGGATAATAGGAAAAAAGCTGTGGCAAGTATTCGTATTGGGAATGCAGGGACTTTGGAACTTTATGTTGCACTCGTTCAGCGGAATGATATTGACATTGACGCACGGAGGCATGAGCGAAGAACTTTTGCCTTTAGAAATGACTTTGTTTTTGGTGATGTTTTTAGCCTTAATCCGCGTCGAGACAGCATTTTTCAGCAAAATGATGCCGATAGAGGGATTATTTAATGAAAAAATGTGGTTAGTGGCGATACTCCCCATTGCGATATTTATAGGGACAGTTTTACCGGTAGTGAACGTGACATTTTTGGCAACGTGGCAAGGAAAGCTGTCACGAATATTTTTTCCGGTATTTTTCTTTATATTTTATCGGTCTACAGTGATATTCGGTAAGGCAATGGCGGAGAATCGGGATTTGGAGCAAAAAAATCGAGTCTTGAGCATACAAGCGGCAAGTTTACGCGAGGAAAACGAATTGATATTAAAGAATCAAGACGAAGTCAGCCAAATGAAGAAAGATTTACTGACGAATTACGCACTGTTGGAGGAAATGATAAAAGACGGGGCAATAGAGACTGCGAAAGATTTTATAATGAGGCAAGGTCTGAAATTAGATGCGACACGGCTGAAAAAATACAGTGAGAGTGCATTATTGAACGCGGCGATTTCGATATATATGCGTCGAGCGGAAAAAATGGGGATAAAAACAATATGCAAAGTCGATTTGGTCGAAATACTGGCGGACGAGAGCGATTTGGCAATACTGGTTAGCAATTTGTTGGAAAATGCGTTGAAGGCGAGTTTGAAACAAAAAAATCCTTTGAGACGGGAAATAACAATGATAATCCGCAACAAAGGAAGTCAAAACGTTTTGGAAGTAACGAATTATTATGATGACGAGATAAATATTGGCGAAAGCGGTTTACCGATGACGGAAGAGGCAGGACACGGATTGGGAATGAGTTCTTTAGAATTATTTGCGAAGAAATACGGTGCGTTTTATGATTTCTCCCATGAAAACGGATTAGTGACGTTGAATGTGTATTGGCAAGATCATTTATGAGCCAGATACTGCATAAATACACGTTTAACGGCTTTTTTCTTGCGTTGAGAAATGGGAATTGAAGTTCCGTCCAAAAGGGTGAAATCATTTTCTTCCATAGCCTTAACGTAATCCATATTGATAATAATGCGGTGATAGCACTCAATAAATCGTTCATCGGCAAGCAAGACGGATTGAATATCGGAATAATTGGCAGCAGTTACAAATTTTTTGCCGTCGGCAAGACAAACGCAGAGTCTGTGGCGATAATCAATGTCGACGTAAAAAATATTACGCAACGAGACGGCAATATCGGTTCCGTTTACGCTAATGATAATTTCCGGATTTTTTTTGGAGATTTTATGGAAAATGTGCGCGAAAGTACTGATAAAATCTTCTTCGTGATTGGAAATGGGCTTAAGAAAATAACCTACAGCGAAAACGCGATACCCTTTAAGAATAAAGTCGTCATTATTGGTAAGGAAGAGGATATTAACGTCATCATCGCCGCGAGCGCGAATGATTTGAGCTAATTGAAGTCCGTTAATCTCCGGCATGATAATATCGAGTATAACAAGCTGGAAAAATTGAGGTTTAAAGGCATTAAGGAAATCATTCGGAGTAGAAAAGGTAAAAATTTTAATGTCCGACAGTAAATCAGGATAATTTTTGGAGAAAAAATCGGTCAGGTAGGAATCGGCGGCTTGTAATTCTGAAGAATCGTCGTCAACGATTGCGATATTCATAACAATTCCTCCTGCGGTTTGATGAAAAGTATTTTAACGTTATCGAAACCGATAAATTTAAGAATATGTTTGAGATGTTCGCCGAGAATGATTACTTGATAGAATTTGGGATTAAAGAAGGTCAAAAAATCGTTCGGAGAGCAAAAAGTTTCGATATGAATAAGTGATTCGTATTTAGCCCAGAATTTTTTAATGTAAAAGCGGAGAAAAGTTTCTACGGTCTCCAATTCGATTTTTTCATCGTCGACAATAGCAATCGTCATGTTGAATCAACTCCACTTCTTGAAAACTTGTACATATTAAAGCACAAATATTTTCGGAGCGGTAAATCACTTTTGGGATATAAGGAATCACTTTTTAACAATAAAAAAATCCCTGTCAGAAATCGGCAGGGGAAATTTTTTTTGTGACGGAAAATAATTATTCGATTGGCAAAGATTTAATCCAGTCGTTAAGCGCGGATTTATCGGCGCGACCGCGAAAAACTTTACCTTGAATCCAAAGTGTGGAATCGGAACAGGAAGGTTTGAGTTGATTAAGAGTATCTCCGAAGCCGGAGCCGCCCGAAGTCGCGAAAATAACGATAGTTTTACCGCTGAAATCGTAAGATTCGAGAAAAGAATTGATAATATGGGGCGCGACATACCACCAAATAGGAAATCCGAGAAAAATCGTGTCGTAATCAGCGATTTTTGCCGATTTATCGGCTAATTCGGGTCTGGAATTAATGTCAGCCATTTCAAGTGAACTGCGCGATTGTGAATTGTTCCAATTTAAATCCTTGCCGGTGTAAAGAGTGGCAGGTTTAATTTCGTAAGTATCCGCGTCGAGAATTTCCGCCAAAGAGTCGGCAAGCTTGCGAGTTGAACCGCCTGCGGAGAAGAAAGCAATCAATTTTTTACTCATTTTAATACCCCCGAATTCATTTGTCTTGAGAAATCAAATTGCATATTATCGTCGCCGAAATCTTTTCTTGAATTGATTCTAAGCCCCGATTCGGCAAGGCGATCTGTTTTTTTCTCTTCTTCGTCGTCCGAAGTAGGCTTTTTAAAGAAATCAATGATGTCGTCGATACGGGCAAAATCGTCAAACATAAAAATTCCTCCTCCGTTGAACTTTCGATAAAAAATTAGACGGGAACAAATTTTTTCCTGCCTGCAGTTGCCTCCAAGCCTTTAAGAATTTTTAAAAATGTTTTGAAGTTGATTTGAAACGATTTTCTCATCGCTGACGAAGGCATTAATCCAACAGTCAACAAAATTTTCATCTATGGGGACGCGCAGAATAATATCGCCGAAAATTTCCAATACGTCGCGGCAAAAATCTTTAATACCGTCGTGAATTTCGCTGATTTCTTCAAAATGATTTTGTCCCGGCTCGCTGAAGATTGTTTTAAACCGAATCATCTCGGAAGTATCGATAACAATAATTTTACTCGGATTTTCTTCGAGGCAAGCGATTTCCGACTGTGATTTATAAGAATAATTCGATTGCAAAGGCTCAATGTTCAATAATCTTGTTGTGAATTGATAAAGACGTTGCAAAAAGTAGCCGCCTTGAGCCAAAAACAAGATTTTTTCCATGCCGCTTGATTTTTGAATGATTTGCAATATGAAAGTCAGGAGAGGGACGCCGTATAACCAATAGCCGAGTTCACGGAAATTTTTTAAAATCAATCGCCCGCCTTCGCAAGAGAATTCCGCGCAGATTTTAAACGGATCATGAAATTTTTTTGCCAACACCATTCCGAATAAAATTCCCGCATAAAGCGACATTCTGTAACCAAGTTGCTCAAGTAAATTCCGACCGAAAGGCACTTGCGATAAAAGATTTATCGAACTCATTAAATGATATTCGCCGAAACCCATATCGCCCGGCAACTGAATATCGCTCATTTCATTTTCCCCTAAATGCGTGAGTTTATACGGAGAATTCAAACCTTTTCGAGCCAAATGATTCCAAATGGCGGCATTATCTTTGCGCATACCCGTTTCACAAGAGATTAAAAGTTTTTCGTAACCTTCGACGCCGCATTTCTTTAAAAGCAGTTTAAGGTCTGACGATTGCAAACAGGAATCGGAAATCAACCATACCTTTTTTCCGCGAGCAAGAGCGGTTTTAAACCAACTTACAATTCTTTCACGAGGAAAAGCCAATTTTAATTCCGTTTCAACCTCCAAATCGCGGATTTTTCTGCAAATCTCAATGTCAAGCCTTGTCAATGCGCCGAACACTTTATAAATCTCGTCTAAAGTCACTTCGCCGCCCTTTTTTTGACGAGCAAAGTCTTCAGCGCGTTCTCGGAAAGTCGGGAAATCAAAATTTTGTCCCAGTAAATCTTCAACCTTGAATCCGACAATCTCTTTGACGTGATAAGGCTTGGCAACACAACGCATCAGCAAAGTATCAAACACGCCGAAAGAAATAATCTCCGCTTGATTCAAAATGCCGTCGCGAACTTCGGCGTCCGTGCGACCGTAATATTGCCAAAAATTTTTACTGCCCACGCCGATTGAATATCTCTCGGAAACAGGATCAAATTCGTAATAAGTCATGCCTTCCGAAAGAGTCGCCAATAAAATCGACCTTTCAAAAGCATGAGCCAATGTACCGTCATTTTGCCCGCGTTCGGGCGGAAAATCTTCAAAAGTCAATCGAAGGTTAATAATTTTCTGCAAAGCTTGAGTTCGCGCCCAAAACATAGTGCCCGCAGGAAAATCAAAGTAATCCGTCTTATTGGGAGCAATTCCCGCGCGGTTTAAAAGTTGAGTGCCGACTTCGCGATTGGAAAGCCAATTAAAAGCGGCGTAGGGAACATTTGACGCAGGACGCGGATAAATAACTCCAACCGACTTTTCATCGGTAAATGCCTTGAAAATCTTCCTTATACGCTTCGGACTGCCCAGCAAAGCATTGAAAAGATATTTTCGCCAATTAAATTGCTCCGAACCTTTATAAAGCGATTTTTTTGAATGAATATGGGCAATAAAGTCGTATTCGGGCAAAATATCTCCGAATCCCGCAAGAAAAGGCGCAACATCTCGACCGCGATTGGGAACGACGCGCACAATAACTTCTTCGACCTTAGAAATATTTTTAAAGGCAGATTTAACTTTTGTAACGGCAGATTCATCAACTACCGAGACCAATGCATCAAATTTGTACGGCATATTCTTGCAGACAGCTACCATTTCTTTAAGCAAATCCAAATAAAAAATGTGCGCTTGAATCGCAATTTTACCGGGTTGATTAAAAAATTCTCCGTCAAAAGTATTTTGCCACTGAACAGACGGAGCCGACGAAAAATCATTATTCATTTTCCAAAGTCTGTATCGCTGAGTATTCTTCAAAAACGGCGCAAAACATGTATAAAATTTATCCTTGAGCGCAACTTTTTTCTCGTAGTCAATCGGTATCGCTTTATAAAAAAAACGCGCCGCAGTAAGTGCTTTTTCCTTATTATCATAATGCAACCATTGCTTAAAATCTCTAAGCGGCTCCGTCAATTTCCACGAATTGGAATTCAAAATTCCCGCTTTAAATTGCTCCAAGTTGTGTATTTCCTCACGAAGATTCTTTATGGTTCCTTCGATAATTGCGGGATAATTCTCCTCCAACTCGCCAAAAATTTCAAAAGTCACATGCCCGCATAAATTCCCTGCGTCAAAAATAATTTGCGGGTCGTTTGACCAAAACCTGTAAAAATCATTGGCAATTTCTCCAGCATTGCTGACAAATTCATCATAAATCTTGCCGTTAATCATAACTCGATTTATTTTTATCGAAATAAAATCCTCATCGGGGTCGAAACGCAAATATCTTACGGAATGCGCAACGTTAAAATCAATTCGTCCATAAAATTTGCGTGCGGTGTCGTAGCCGATAATTTTTTTTGCAACCAAAGAAAAATCGTCGCCGTTTCCGATAAAAATTTCCGAGCGGAGCATGTGAAGTTTCTGCGCGAGATTGAAAATGTCATAGGTTCCGCCGTCTCGCAAGAAACTTTTTTCATCGTAGCCGTAAAGAGTTTTAATCTCGGCGGCATTGGCAGGACTTGTCAGCAAAGTCTTAATCAGTTCAAGCCCCGCAAGATTAAATGCGGAAATATTTTTCTCAAGGCACATTCCGGCAAAAGCAAATCGACGATTTATCTGCCCGTTGACAACGAATTTCTCCGCCTCCGGAAAGACCTCAAGAAAAAATTTGTTGTCCGTAAAGTTGTAAACGAATTCCTTCGCTATGAAATAAAATTCCAAATCTGCGCGGATAATCTTGTCAAAAGTCGCCGCCGAAGTATTTTCCTGCCTTGAACGCCGCAATCTGAACTTCGTCAATCGCTCCGGCAAAATAAAAATATCGGCATAAAAGCAAAGCCGAATCCACATTAAGTAATCGGGCAACTGCCAAAAGCCGTTCAAATTTAATAAATGATATTTTTCATAAGCCTCACGCCTCACCATAGCCGAAGGGTGGCAGAGGCAATTCGCATTGTGAAAAAAATAATTCAACCATTCCGCTCGCGAACGATTGGGCTGTTCAAAAATCTTTTTATAAAAATCGCTCTCGTCAAGCTCGCAAATGTAACCGTGCTCGTCAATAAATTCAACCCAAGTAAAACACGCTCCGTAATTCTCATTGACATCAAGAAATGCAACCTGCTTTTCCAACTTATCAAGTGCCCATAAATCGTCCGAATGATGAACCGCTATATATTTTCCCCGCGCAGAGTTCACGGCGTCACGAATAGCCAAGACGGGACCGCGATTTTCTTCATACAAAAAAGTTCTTATTCGCGGGTCGTCGAAACTCTTAATAATTTCGCGGCTGTTGTCGGTCGAGCCGTCATCAATTATTAAAAGTTCAAAATCGGCGAACGTCTGATCCAATACGCTTTCAATCGCCGCCGCCACGTATGCCGCATGATTGTAACTCGTCAATATCACGCTTACTTTCGGAGATTTTTTTTCCATAACCTACCTCGTTTTAAAGGAAACCTGTCAAATCTGCTATGCAACCTGCCCAACTTAAGCCTACTCCAAAACCCGCAAGCATTACATTTTTTAAATCCGCCGCGCCTCGACTCTTAACGACTTGTTCTATCGCAAGCGGGACGCTGCCCGAAACTATATTGCCCGTCTCCATTATATCATTGTGAAAGGGCACTTCATTTAAATTAGCCTTATCGCGCAGATATGTCAACATAAATTTATTTGCTTGGTGGAATATGCAATAATCCAAATCTGCGCGGGTTAAATCAGCCGCAGTCAATACGTCATTGATAAGCTTTGGCACTTCGCGCAATGTGAAATAAGTTATCGCCATGCCGTCCATAAAGACTTCGTAATTCGAGCGATAATTTTTGTTATCATCGGTCGAAAAAACTTCGGGATTGTCACGCGGCATTAAGCGACTTCCTCCGACAGGAATTATCAACTTGTCGTAGCGCGAACCGTCACTGCCGAATACAAATGCTTTAAGTCCTTCCGTGTCGCCGCCTTCAAGCCAAGTAGCCGTTGCTCCGTCGCCGAAAATCGGGCGCGTCGAAGTATCTTTGACGTTAATATATT
>JAFZIQ010000149.1 GCA_017554285.1 Selenomonadaceae bacterium | reverse complement strand
TTCTTGAAAGTCAATTTAGCGCGACAGACCGAACGTTGATTGTGCGCTCCAAAATCAGAAATTTCCTTACTGCACGGACAAAGCGACGTAAACGGCACAATCAAGCCCAAAGTAAATTTCATGCGACTGCCGCGAGTAATTTCGCCTATAAATTCGCAGTCAACAACCGACAGAGAAATTTTTTCGGACACGGGCGAAAATTTCTCCATAAAGAATTTAAAGGCAATCGTTATGGCGGCGAAATCAGTCGAAAGTTTTTCAATCGCCTCAAGCAAAATTTTTTCAACGTCGGGGATTCCAATCGGGCGGCTCGTCCAATCGGTTAAAATTTCCGTTAAGCGGCTCATGTGCGTCCCGCGCAGATTTTCTGCCAACGATACTGCAAATCGAATCTGCGCGGTGACCTGTTGAATTTTATCGCCGTCCGAAATAAAAAACGGCAGGTGTACTTTTGTGACGCCTGTTCTTTGTATTTTTATCCCGCGCAGGTCGGGCTGATTTTGTACGTCTGTCATAAAGTTTTTGTCTCCGAATCCTTTGAACCTCCCACCGCGTGGCGGGGGATTCATGAGAAGTTTGATTTATGCAACCCTTATTCTCAAAGGCGAGTCCAAGTCGCCCACACACGGTCGCCTTTCGGGTTCCGCTTACTTTTAAAATTACACTTTTTTAACGTGGTAGTCATCCACAACCGGAATATATCATTTGATAGTTACAAAGTCAATTGGCAATTCCTCCCGCCGCCTAAGAGGCGGGGGTATTCTTGCCGTTTTTTGGATAAAATTTTTACCATGATAACAAAAAAAATCCTCCGCCGCAAATTTCGACAGAGGATAATTTTTACAAGGTTTATGATTTCATTTCAAAGCATAGCCGGTATTATACATGGCGTCCTGTTCTTTGCGCGTCTTGTAAAGTTGCGTCGAAGTATCAAGCTCAACATCTTCGAGCGTGAGGAGCTGTCCTTTCTTAACATCGCGAATCATCTTTGCCTTTTTATTTACAAGCCCGTAAATGACGTAGCCTTTCCTGTAAGTTTCTTCAGCGGTGGCGATTGAGCCGTAAGTCGTATAGCCGCCGATACCGTCAATCGTCTGCCCCGCTTTGAGGTCGACTTTAGCAACGGTAATGCATTCACTGACGGGAGCACCGAGCGGAATAATCGTCGGCTCCTTATCGATAACGATTTTGGCAACGGTGAGCGGCGTTTCGAGATTGCAAAGATGATAAGGGCGATAAAGCGTCCAGAGAGGTCCCGCGCCCATGCTGTGATATTGCATTTGATAGGCGATTTCCTCATTGTCGGTCGCAACAGTTACAAAGACGCCCGGCGCAATTCCGTTAACGTATTCAACGACGCCGTGTTTATTTAAAATGCCGCCGTCCTCTTTAAGGCGGAAAAGCGTATTCAATTCCTTAACGCCTTCGGTACCGGATTTGGTCGCTACGCCGTGTCCGCCGATAACGTCGGGAACTAAGCCCGTTGCATTCGACATAGCCGTCATTTCAACCATAGTTTTTGTACCGTCTTTGAACGAGCAAAGCATACGCGGACTCATCTTGCGGCGCGTCGCCTCTTCAAGAACGGTATCGGGGTTGCAATCG
This sequence comes from Selenomonadaceae bacterium, assembly GCA_017554285.1. Lineage (GTDB taxonomy): Bacteria > Bacillota > Negativicutes > Selenomonadales > Selenomonadaceae > Quinella. The sequence goes on along the minus strand of JAFZIQ010000149.1, from coordinate 58,499 downwards.
TAATCGAGCTTATTATTTTTGCCCTTGCCCATGACTTTGACTTGAAAACCCGTTGCCTTAGCGAAACAGTAAAGCTCCATAACCGCGCCCGGTTCGTCGCCCGCAGAGCCTGTATAAATGACGCCGTTTTTATCGCCGAGTTTTTTAAGCCACGAGCCTATAACAACGTCGGTCTCAACGTCCATCATAACAACATGTTTTTTATTGTTAAGTGCGTCGGTTGCAATGCGAACGCCGATTTCGGGAACGCCCGTAACGTCAATTGCGCATTCGACAAGATTAGCCGTAGAAATTAAATCCGCATTTTCCGTAGCAATGTATTTGCCCATCTCCATGAACTTGTTGGCTTCTTCGAGCGAATTGGTTTTGACAATATTCGCGTCGTCAATGCCCGCGTAATGAAATGCGTTGATGACGTTTTCGATTTTAATGTCGGCAACGATTGCGGGCATAATGCCTTTCATGCCGACCATTTGGCTGACCATGCCGCGCCCCATTTGTCCTGCGCCGACCAAGCCCGTCCGAATGATTTTACCTTCTGCCTCGCGCTGTGCAAGTTTTTTGTCCATATTCAGCATAGCTAAAAATCTCCTTTCAGGGATTAGGGTTAGGGATTAGGGAACAGAAAAATCTAATCCCTGTTCCCTGTTCCCTCAATGAATTTCTATTGGCACTTCGATTTGAATATCCGATTTCAAGAGCGGCTCCTCACCTTCAAGCATAATGTAGCCGGGGCGTTCGGGAACACTGCCGCCCTTAAAACATAACGTGCAATGTCCGAGATTTTTTAAAGTACTTTTAGCCTCTTCGCCGATCGCCGTTATGTCAAAAACTTTTTCGCCGATAAGGACGGTATCGCCCGCCTCAGGTGTCGCCAAAAGTTGTTCCCTAGTGTGAAGGACTGAAACATCTGCCAAATCGGGCGGCACGTCTTCATTAAAAATGATTATAAAATTCGCTTCGGGGTCTTCGAGAAAATTTAAGGCGGCATTTCCCCAGCCCGTGATTATCGTATGATATTTCACGCTTAGTATCCGAACCTGCGCGGAATAAATCCATAAATCCGTTTGCTATTGAAGCTATTGCCTCCATGAAAACCCCTCCTCTAAAATAACACTTTAAATTAACCGCGCCGCGAAGTCAATAAACAAGTTGACGCCTTCGACAAAAAAATTTCCCTCTGCCAAACAGAATCGTACAAAAGAATTTGACAAAAATTTTTAAGCAAGTATAATTCAAAACACCAAGAATTTAAATCGATTAAAATTTGACGAGAGGATTGACGATGTTCCAGAACCTGATAAACAAATTAAATGATTTGCGACCTCGTCAGTTACTGATTTTGGCGGGTTGCGCGGCATTTATAATGTTCTTGACAATTTATGCCATAATGAATATCTTGCAGGAAGATGAAGCTTCAAAAGCCGCTAAAAAGCCTATCGAGACAGTTCAAGTCGTCGTAGCAAAAACAAATATCCCGCCACGCACCAGAATTCAAGAAAGTATGTTGCAACTTAAGGAAATGCCCGTTGACATGGCACCCGAAGGCGTGATACAAAACTTTAAAGACGTTTTGGACGTTCAAGTAAAAGTTTCGATTTTCGCGGGAGATATTCTCACTATCCAAAAAGTTTTTGCGGAAAAAAGTGACGAAGGTTTTATCGCAACTATCCCGCTCGATTGTCGTGCAATTTCTATAAGTGTCAATGATATTACTGGCGTCGCAGGTTTTGCCAAACCCGGCGATTTCGTTGATTTGCTCCTCGTGGAAAAAAGTCAGTACAGCGTTACCACAAATGTTCTTTTGCAAAACGTTCAGTTGTTGAGTATCAATAAGGACATGACGGGCAACAATGTTGCAGCCGAAAATGCCGTAACTACCACGACGGCGATTAATAACCCTTCGATAGCAACATTCGCCCTCAAGCCCGAAGACGTGTTGAAATTGGTTTCAGCCTCCAAGCTCGGAGAAATTTATATGTCCTTGCGTCCCACCAAGCCGAAAAATTCTTATACCAGCGAAATGGAATTCACGCTTGAATCGGTAAACGCTCCTCAGCCCGAACCTGAACACGATTATCCTCATCCGTCTTCGCAGGTGGAATATATACCTGTCATTCCCGAAAATTCAAATCCCGCGCAGATTGTCAATCCGTTGCCGCAAATTCCGACCGCGCCTGTCGCACCTGCAACTCCCAAAATAGAAATCATTCAAGGAGATCAGATTCTTCAAAAGACTGACGACCGTACCCCGTCCGCCAAATCCAAATCGGCGTCGTTGCCCGTGATTCCGTCGGGTATGCAGGCATCTGTTCCGAGTCCGCCCGTAGTAAGCGGTCGTTCTGCGGAAGTTACGACACCCGTTCCCGAATCCGTATCAAATGCGCCTTTATCCGACTCTCAAGTTGCCCGATCGTTTAATAATAATTAATGCTAAGAGGAACTTATTATGAGCTATTCTTTTTTGAAAAAATTTTTTCTGACGGCGGCGGCAGTCTCCTTTGTTTCGCCGAGTGTTTACGCCATGCCCGAAACTCTCAGCATTAATATTAAAACTTCTCGTTATATGGACATGCAAAAACTGATAACGCGCATTGCCGTAGGAAATCCCGGCGTGGCGACAGTTATTCAGTTACCCGGCTCGGCAAGTGAATTCTTGATAGTAACCAAAGAAAATCCCGGCTCGACTGCGCTTTTCGTCTGGACGATTGACGGAGTTCGTCATGAATATTTAATCGTCGTCTCGCCCGAAGATCCCGGTCAAGCAATGCTTATCGAACAGGCAATTAATCTGCCCGATGTTCATGTCAAAATGATTGGCGACAGACTTTTGCTTACCGGCACAGTCCGAAATCAGTACGAAAAAAATTATGCCTTGCAAACTGCGCGGCTGTTCATTGACGGCAACAGCGAAAGCAGTATCCTCGTCGGCAGCGGTTTTGACATGACCCTCAATACTGCGGCGGCAAATAATGTAGGCAGAAGCGGCAATCTCGAAATGACCAAGTCCGAATCTAAGGGCAAGATCATTGACATGTTGCAAATTCTTTATCCGACTCAAATTCGACTTGAAGCGCAGATTATTGAAATCAATTCCGAAAATACTAAGGATTTGGGATTCCAATACGGCGAGAGCGGCAGTAACGGAAAATTTTATTTCGGGGAATATTACAGCCCTACCAATACGAGTACCACCAATTTTGAAAAGCCGCTGATTGACAGAATAAGTCAGCACTTCGGGCCTATTAATGCCACGCTCAGCCTTTTGGTCAGCAACGGCAAAGCCAGAATTCTTTCTCGTCCGAGCGTAACGACTTTAAGCGGCGAACAAGCTACAATTCAAATCGGCGGCAAAGTCCCTTACACTACGACAAGTTCTAACGGTTCGACCAATACACAATTTGAAAACTACGGAATCATTCTTCAATTCCGCCCCGTTGTCGACGCGCAAAATCGAATCAATTCAATGGTTCATGCGGAAGTCAGTAATATTGGCGAATATATGAGTAACGGCTTGCCGATAATCACTACGCGCAGTGCCGATTCCGTCATAAATCTGAATTCCGGTGCGCCGATTGTTATAGGCGGCTTAATGGATTCTTCGGAAAGCAAACGTATTTCCAAAATTCCCTTTCTCGGCGACATTCCGATTCTCGGCGAATTTTTCAAGCACACGTCCAAATCAAGAGATAAGCGGGAATTGATAATCGTTGTAACGCCTTATCTCGTCGGTGAAGACGAAAATTCCCAAACCGAAATTTCTCAGCCGATGCGTCAATGGTATGAAGGCGAGCAACAATATCGCGACGCAATGAAAAATTATGATTTCAAAAAACCGGAGCCGGAAGAAGAATATGAGGAAGAAGAGCCTCCAAGAATTCTGCCGCCCTCCAAAATTAATCAAGACAACAAGCAGTCAACGACTGATAAAAAAAATAAATCTCCTAATGATGATGAGATCGTCGAATTCCCTCTGGATAAATCGGAAACAGACGAGCCTTTTCACGGAAAATAATAAAGAACGGAGGTCTTGAAGATGGCAGGCACAGCAAGCAATATGATTCAAAGAACCAGCATAATTATCAGCGTTTTCAGTACCTCGCCCGGCATAGGCAAAACCGTTATCGCAATTAATCTGGCGGCAGGTCTTGCCAATGAAGGTTATAAAGTTTGTCTCGCCGACCTCGATTTACAATTCGGCGACGTGCTTAACTATCTGAAATTGAATTCTTCAAATACGGTTGCGGGTGCTCAACGCGCTTACCTTGACAACCCCGAAAATTTCCGCATAGAAAATTTTCTGACGGAATACAGAATAGGCAAATTGGAGTTTTCGATTTTGCCCGCGCCGCGTTTCATTTATGACGCTTATCAAACCGACGTTCAAATTCTTACAAGCATTATCAAGCAAATGGATTATTATGATTTCATCATTCTCGACCTTAATTCAATGTTCAGTTCGTTAAATCTCGCAATGCTTGACATGAGCACGATTATAAACTATATTGGCGTCATCGATTTCTTACCTGCTTTGAAAAACTACAAAATCGGTTACGATACCTTACTTCGATTTGAATATGAGGAAAGTAAAATTCGCCTTATCGAAAACCGCGCCGACTCTCAAAAATTGATTGAAGGCAAGGACGTTGAAAGACTTTTGGGCGAGCCGTTTTATCACAGATTCCCTAACGACTTCCCTGCAGTCAATAAGTCAATCAATGCAGGGCAACCGTTGATGTTCGCCGCGCCCGATTCGCGCTTGACGGAGAGTTTTTATAACTTGGTCGGTCGCTACACCAACAGACAATCGACCGTTAAGCCCGAAATTAAAAGTAACGGCGGATTATTCAGCACCATTACCAAAGGTATCGGAAAATTTTTCGGCTTTTAATCAAACTTTTTATAAAGAAATTTTATGCAGGAGGGTGAGATTTTGGCTTATCGAGTGATTGTAATTGAAGAAGATTCGGACATGCTTGAAGATATTGTTGCTACGTTAAGACGGTCACCCGATTTTGAAGTTTCCTCGACCTACAAGACTGCAAAGGCGGCAATCGGTCCGGCGAGCATGTTTAATCCGAATTTGTTCTTTATAAACATTGATAACGAGGAAACTCTGAACATTTTAGAGACTTTCGACAGTGTATTTCCCGGAGCTTATGTCTTGGGCATGATGGCTCAATGGGACGCGCTCAAAGCTCAACGAGCTATGGAGGCGGGCATCACAGGTTGTATTATAAAACCCTTTACGGCTAAAGAAGTTTTGGAATATCTTCAGCTCTATGCTGCTCGCGGCAAACATGAACCTGCGCGATTTATTTCATTCTTCAGCCCGAAAGGTCGTTCCGGTCGCACTACGCTTGCGGCATTACTCGCTTTGCTGATTGCCGAAAAAACCGGCGAGCGCGTGGCTCTGATTGATGCAGATTTGCAATTCGGAGACTTGCCTATTTTCTTCGACTTGGCTCCGAAACGTACCCTTGTTGACGCCACGCAAGATATAAAACTTTTAACGCCGATGACTTTCGCGCCATACTTTAGCGAGATTAAAAAAGGCGTTTCACTTTTGGCAAGCCCCGATCGTCCCGAATATGCCGAACTTGTTTCGCCCGAAAATCTCGTTGAAGTCGTCGCCATGACAGGTAACATTTTCCGCTATGTGCTTATCGATTTGCCCGCAGGTTTTAATCCGTTGTCATTAAACGTTTGCAGAATGTCTGATGTGGTTTTCGTGACAACAATGATTAACAGCGGTTTTGAGATTAACCACGTCAGAAAGTCGTTGGAAATGTTTAACTCGCAATTCGATGATGATAAAGTCAATGTCAAAACGGTCTTCACTCGTGTTAATCCCTTCACGGAAGATCAGAGGTTGAAAATAGAGCTTAAACTCAATTATCCTGTTGATGTCATGATTCCCAACGAATATCGCATGATTTCAATAGCAAACAGCGGTCGTTTATCGCGAGGTTTGCCTCCGGATACTCTTTTGATGAAAAGTGTAAATTCTATGGCAGACAAAGTTATAGCGGCGGCAAACGAAAGGAGGTAGACAGCTTGCGATTTTTATTGGCGGCGTTTTGTGCCGTATTGACTTTTATAATCGTAGCGTTGATAGTTTTATTCGTCAAAAGAAGTCAAAGCGTGAATGTTTTTCACCGACTCCGCCGCCATAATGTCGTCGATAAAACCGGTAAGGCTAAGGAAAATGAACCGCTTGTTCAGCGAGCTTATAAATTCATAAAGCAAGCGTCTAAGCCTTTTTCGGCGTGGAATGCCGCAAGAAATTTGGATTTTAAACTCAAACAAGCAGGAATCCCGCTGTACGGCGCAGAATTTATAGTTGTCTTGGTAATCAGTGCAGTTGCAACAACATTTTTGGTTTACATCGTGACATTGAACTTGATGTTTGCCCCCTTTGTGGGTGCAATGGCTCCCATGTTTATCTTGGTTTGGCTCTCTTTTTTGGTAAGACGCCGCAGGAATTCTTTTACCGAACAACTCGGCGATTGTTTAACGACTGTTGCAAATGCTCTTCGCGCAGGCTACAGCTTTCAACAAGCTATGGACGTAGTCGCAAAAGAAATGGAGCCGCCTATCAGCGTGGAATTTGAACGTGTAATGACGGATATAGCAATGGGCGTGTCATTGGAAAATGCACTTGACCAAATGAATACTCGCGTCGGCAGTTCGGATTTCGACCTCGTTGTTACGGCAGTTTTGATTCAGCGCGAAGTCGGCGGCAACCTCGCACAGATCCTTGATACTATAAGCGAAACTATCAGCGACCGTATTCGCATGAAACGCGAAATCAACGCTCTGACTGCACAAGGCAGACTTTCTTCGTGGGTGCTTATCTGCCTGCCTTTCGCTATGGCTGTTTTTTGCTGGATGTTCAATCGCGAGCAAATGCAAGTTTTCATTGATGAACAAATGGGACATTACGCATTGGCTTTCGCGCTTCTCATGGAACTCATAGGCTATATCGTTATTCAGAGAATCGTTGACATTGAGATTTAAAAATTTTGAGTGAGCTTTGAATCGGCTTTGATGTGACAGGTTAAGTCGTCAGGGGATAAATATTAATCGTTTTCAATCTAAGGATGGAGGAGATAATATTGTTTACGTACATTAGAAGTTTGACAGAAAAAATTAAGTCCTCTGAAAAGGGGCAAGGCATGGTCGAATACGCACTTATCATCGCTTTTGTTGCGGCAGTTGCTATTTGGGCTTTCTCTGAAGAAGGCGTCGGCAGTGCCGTCACGAGCGCATTCAGCAATGCGTCTGAAAAAGTAGTTGAAGCTAACGATGCAACGAATAATGTCGGCAAATAATTAGTAGTAATTTCTAAAAGGTAAAAAGATGTAAGCTAATTTTTCTTGACAGAAATTTATCTGCTTCCAAATTTTTTTGGGGGCTTTTTTTTTGACTGAAAGGCTTGTAAACGTCTACATTTTCTTTTAAAATATTTCGGAATTCGATTGGCAGAAGGGAGAGGAGCAGGATATTATGAATAAGCAAAACGGTCAGTCCGCAGTAGAATTTGCACTCATGGCACCGATTGTTTTTCTGCTTATCTTTGCCATGATTTACGGCGGAATAATGTTTATGGATTATCTGAACTTCAACAATCAAGCCCGTACAATAGCCCGCGAAATCGCATTGGCTGGCGACGAAAGCAACAGAGAAAATCTCATGGAAAAATATAACCAATATAAAGACATAGCTGCCGGCATTTATGCTGTCTCGTTTAATGTTTCCACTGAAGGCGGAGATGTTCTCGTCAGAGTCGATTTCAAAAGGGATAAAGCCTTTATTTTTATACCTGAAGAACTTACTATCAATTACAGAATGAAAATGGAATAACAAGAAATCTTTTTTGAAACATAAAGTCAAAGGAGAGAAAATTTTTCATGGCAAGATCACTTTCATTGCTTGAAAGATTGGGCGGTAAAACTCAAGAAAAAAAACCGGCAGTTCCCGAAAAAACACCGCCGAAAGTCGAATCAAAAGCCCAACAACAATTAGAAGCTGAAAGACAAACCTATACCGAAAAACAAATGCAACAGGAACGCGAGGCACCTGTTGAGGCATCGGCATTTGCGGGAAGACGCGCCCTTGTTTCAAGAAATGATGTCATGCAAGAATTAAAACTTGCCGTCCACCGCCGAATAGTGGACGAAATGACAGCCGAAGAACAGGCAATTCTGATAAAAGGTGAAGAGGCTCGCGACCAAATTAAAAATATCATAACTATCTACACAACTCGCGAAATGGCGGAAACTTCTTACACTCTGTCACGCGGCGAAAGAATTCAGCTCGTTGAAGATATAAGCAATGAATTGCTCGGTTTGGGGCCTCTTGAACCGCTCCTGCAAAATGATTCCATTACCGAAATCATGATAAACGGCCCTCATCAAATTTTTATCGAGCAAAAGGGCAAGCTTAAACTCAGCGACGTTCGCTTTTATGATAACGCGCATTTGATGAACATTATCGAGAAAATTTTAACGCCGCTCGGTCGTCGTGTTGACGAATCAAGCCCTTTGGTTGACGCCCGTTTAGCCGACGGCTCCCGCGTCAATATAATTATTCCGCCGCTGTCTTTGGTCGGTCCGGCAGTTACCATAAGAAAATTTTCCAAAAAAGCTTTGTCGATAGATGATTTGGTCGGATTCGGAACTCTCAGCGACGATATGGCGACTTTCCTTAATGCCTGCGTTCGAGCGCGTTTGAATATCTTGGTTTCGGGCGGTACAGGCTCCGGCAAGACGACAACGCTGAATGTTTTATCGTCCTTTATTCCCGAAACGGACAGAATTGTTACGATTGAAGACGCGGCAGAATTACGCTTGCAACAAGCACACGTCGTTACGCTCGAAAGTCGTCCCGCCAACTTGGAAGGACACGGCGCGATAACAATTCGCGATTTGGTTAAAAATGCTTTGCGTATGCGCCCCGACAGAATTATTGTCGGTGAGGTTCGTGCGGGCGAGGCTCTCGATATGCTCCAAGCGATGAATACGGGGCATGACGGTTCTTTGACAACGGCACATGCCAATACGCCGCGTGACGTTCTGAGCCGCCTTGAAACTATGGTTTTAATGGCAGGTATGGAATTGCCCGTCCGCGCAGTCCGAACGCAAGTTTCCTCCGCTATCGATTTGATTCTGCAACAGTCACGCATTCGCGACGGCAGCAGAAAAATTACTTACATTTCTGAAGTACAGGGCATGGAAGGCGACACGATTATTTTGCAAGATTTATTCCGCTACGTGCAGGATTATATCGATAACAACGGTAAATCTGTCGGGCATTTTGAAAGTATGGGGCTCCTGCCGAAATTCATGGATAAATTCCAAATGAACGGCGTCGATTTGCCGACTTCATTTTTCGCGGCGGGGCGGAGGTGAATTTCTGTGATTCTTAAACTTGCTATCGGCGGCGCGGTATTTTGGTTTCTTTTTATCGTCATAATTTGGCAGTTAAAACAAACGCCCGAAGCTCAGCTCCGCGAGAGACTCAATAAAATGATAGACCAAGCGGAAGCGGACAGATTAAAGAAGACCGGCAAAAAAAAGAGTACGGCGGCGGCATTATCAATAGAAGAAGGGCTTGAGCAAGCCGAGAAAAGAGAATCATTATATGTTCGCGTCATCAGCCCGATTGTACATCTTATTGAAGAACGGATTCAGCGACTTGCACCGACTGCGATTAGAGAACAACTCGAAGAAAAAATTTTCCGCGCAGGTAAAACAGGCTCGTGGAGTGTTCAACATTTGGTAACTTTCTGGTGTTTCTCGATTGCGATTATTACTGTCGGCGCGATAATGTTTGCACAGCAACATCCCGAAATTAATCCCGTACAAAGGATTACGGTTATAGGAATAGGAATATTTATGGGCGCGGCAATTCCTTTCGCGATATTGAATTCAAAAATTCGGCAACGTCAGCGGAATATTCGCAAGCAATTACCCGAATTCTTGGATATACTTTGCGTCAGCGTACAGGCGGGCTTATCTTTCGATGGCGCAGTTGCCAAAATGGTTAAGCGCATGAAAGGACCTCTTATCGACGAATTTCGCCGAATGCAAAATGACGTTGCGTTGGGCATGACGCATCAATATGCTTTAACGGCTATGGCGCGGCGTTGCGACATTGAGGAAATTTATTTGTTCACGACTTCGGTAATACAGGCGGAAAAATTGGGAACAAGCATGACGCGAACGCTTAAAGTTCAAGCGGACAATATGCGCGAACGTCACAGGCAATGGGTTAAATCGGAGGCGTTAAAAGCTCCCGTCAAAATACTTTTTCCGATGATTTTATTTATTTTCCCGTCAATGTTTATCGTCTTGCTGTTCCCTGCAATGTTTACGCTTATGCAGAATTTAGGAAAATAGAAACTTAGCAATTTTAGCAATTAGGAATGAGGAATCAGGAATTAGGAATTATGGATTTCAGTAAAGGCATCAAAGCCAGAATGTTTTTCTTTTTTATAATCATGGGTGCAATCCCGTTTCTCATTTTGGTAGTTGTCAGTGCATACAATGCCGTTTACGAATTGGAAGCGACAGCCAAACAAAACAGTTTGCTCCGAAATACGATTATCTCCGAGCACGTTTCATCATTAATCGAAGTGAATCAACACGTCTTGCATTCATTGGCATTATCACCGCTGATAGTCGATTACGTTCAGAATAAAAATGAAGCGCAACGCGAAAGCGTCACGAAACTTTTGGAAGACACCAACGCCATTTTTAACGATTCAAACCTTATGGCATTAACGGGAGCCGACGGTATGCAAATTTTTCGCACGGACGGTTCCAAGCTCGTAAATCTGGAAAAACGCCAGCACTTTCAAGAGGCTATGAAGGGCAGAAGTTACGTCTCGGATATTGTCTCCAGCATGTCTACGGGAAAAATGATGATAGCGATAGAAATTCCGATACTCAATGCGGAGGGAAAACCTGTCGGCATGGTTCAGAGGAATTTTAATTTGGAATCTCTGTTGGAGTTCGTTCAGAATTTTGATGACGAAGAAATTGCGGTTATCGTAATGGACAGGACGGGGCGAGTTATCGTCCATTCCGAAAACAGCTTGGAGTTCGGAGCCGAGTATTCGATTGACAACAATTATAAATTCATTTTGGACAGAGTTTATAACAGCAGCGGCGTTATCAGAATCGATTTTGAAGGCGAAGATTCTCTGGTAACTTATTCGAGAAATGTTGATACGGGCTGGATGATTATTACCGTTCGTCCTTATCATTACATTATGGATTTGGTTTACGATAAGGCGGTTAAGGCGATAATTTTTGGAATGGTTATGCTGTTTATCGGAACGTTGGTTGCGTATTTGCTGACGATTCAAGTTACAAATCCGATAATTGAGATGACAAACGTTGTTGACGAGATTGCGAGCGGCAATACTTCCATTGATAAAATCGAAGTCAACAGCGATGACGAATTGGGACAAATGGCGAAGGCGTTCAATAAGATTCGTTCCGAGCGCGACAAAATGACTTCGGAGCGCGATATTTTCAAAATGGAATCGGAGCTTGACAGATTGACCGAGCTTTTCAACAAAAAGACTATGGAAAATCTTTGTCGAATGAAACTTAAGACGTTCAATGAGAATGAGACTTCAAATATTTTTATGGCGTTTTACGTGATAGATTTGGATCACTTTAAGGAAGTCAACGACCTTTTCGGGCATCAATTCGGCGATAAAGTTTTAGTCGAATTTGCACGCGGCTTGAGGAAGATTTTCCGACCGAATGATTGTATCGGGCGATTTGGCGGCGACGAATTTGTTGTTATCGTTGACAGCTTGCCGAATATGGAGGTTGTCCTTCGCAAGGCGGAACAGATTAAGCAGATAGCGTTTAATTTGACGGTTGAAGGAAAAGGGCACATTGTAACGGCTAGTATCGGGATTGCGATTGCTCCGCAGAACGGGCGCGATTATGACAGCTTGTTTGCGTCGGCTGACAAAGCGGTTTATCACGTGAAGAACAGCGGCAAGAACGGTTATTATTGCGAGCTGTTCGATAAAGAAGACGACGGCGATTAAAATAAAAAAACCTGCGCGGGTGTGCAGGTTAATTTTTTTGTTCAGAAAAGAGCTTCGACCAAAAAGAATGCCGACGCGCCGATAACCGCCGTTATGGGAATGGTAATGCTCCACGCCTTAATCATTTGCTGAGCCGTGCCCCACCGAACGGCATTAACTCTTTTAGCCGAGCCTACGCCCATTATTGAGCCGGAAACAACATGCGTCGTCGAAACGGGCAAATGCAACAACGTCGCGCCGAATACCACGCAAGAAGAATTTAAATCTGCCGCAAAGCCGCTCGGCGGCTCCAGCTTAAATATTTTCCCGCCGACCGTTTTTATTATGTTCCAACCGCCCGTTGCCGTACCCATTGCCATTGCCGTTGCGCATAAAACTTTTACATAAGTCGGAACTTCAAATTCAGAAATAAATCCGCCGCTGAATAATGCCAATGTGATTATGCCCATTGATTTTTGCGCGTCGTTCGAGCCGTTTGAAAAGGCTATCATTGCCGCCGAAATCACTTGCATTTTTCTGAACTTGTCGTTAAGCACGTGCGGTGAAAAATTTTCAAACACCCGAAAGATTATATTCATGATGATTATTCCCGTCAAAAACGCGATTGCCGGCGACGCTATCAATCCCAAAATTATTTTCCCGATTCCGTTCCAATTCAAGCCGCTTATTCCTACCGAAATTAAAACTGCGCCGATTAAGCCGCCGATAAGCGCATGTGACGAGCTGGACGGGATTCCCAATTTCCACGTCAGCAAATTCCAAAAAATTGCTCCGATAAGTGCGGCGATTAATATTTTTTCGTCGACTATGCTCGGCGAGCTGACTATATCACCGCCGATTGTCTTGGCGACGCCCGTTGAGACCATTGCGCCCAAAAAATTTAAGCCCGCCGCCAGCATTATCGCATGATTCGGATAGAGGGCGCGGGTGCTCACCGATGTTGCTATTGCATTTGCCGTGTCGTGAAAACCGTTTATGAAATCGAATATCAACGCCAAAATTATAACCGTGAATATTAAATACTGAAGTTCCGGCATTCGTTTACTCTCCTTAACAAGCTTTAAGCCGAAAAGTCCTTTCGACCCTTCGGCTTTTTAAATGCAATTAGAAATGCATAATTAGAAATGCGCAATCATAAATTCATTACGCATTACGCAAGCTGAGAATTTCCAATGCCGAGTAAGGCATCAATCTTGCGCTTATCAAAGCCCAAAACATAATTCACGCCGTCGATCGTCGTAACGGGAACAGTCAAATCGCCCGAAATTTTTTGGCACTCTTTAGCTGCCTCTTCGTCCAGCTCAATGTCGCGAACTTCATATTCAACGCCGCGAGCCTTCAAATAATTTTTAACCTTAACACACCAAGGACAACTCTCAAACGAATACACTTTTACCATTTAATTTGCCTCCTTCAATTTTGCCAAATATTTTTCTGCAAGCAGTGCCGCAGTCGTTCCGTCGCTTGCCGCCGTTGTAAGTTGACGGATTTCTTTTTCGCGAACGTCGCCTGCCGCAAAGACGCCTTCAATTTCTGTTCGACAATCTTCGCCCGCGATTATCCTGCCGCTCGCGCTTAATGTCAATTCGTCTTTGAAAAGTTGAGTGTTCGGCTCCACTCCGATATTAACAAAAATTCCGTCGACCTTTAAAGTTTTGGTCTCGCCCGTCTTTTTATCGAAAATCTCAACTTCCTCAAGTCTTTTCGACCCGCGCAGAGCTTTTATCTCCGTCTGCAACATGATTTCGACTTTGTCATTGGCGCGAAGACGTTTTTGAGAAACTTCATCTGCGCGGAATTCGGAACGATGAATCAGATAAATTTTTTCGGCGTATTTGGTCAAGAAATTCGCCGCGTCGACTGCCGCATTGCCGCCGCCCATGACTGCAATTATTTTTCCGTTGTAAGCGTGCCCGTCGCAAAGTTCGCAATAATGAACTCCTCGACCTGCAAATTTTTTCTCTTCAGGCAAAGGCAACTTGCGCCTGTTCATGCCCGACGCGATTATCACAACGTCCGCCTCATAAATTTTTTCAATCGTCTCAATTATTTTCGGCGAAGTTTTAAGCGTAACTTTTTCTATCTCGTCAAATTCGTCAATAACCGCGCCGAAATTTTCGGCTTGTCTTTGCAACGTCCCGATTAATTCACTGCCGCTTACGCTTTCAAAGCCGGGATAATTTTCTATATCCGTCGCATTGGCGATTTGTCCGCCGATAATCCCGTTCTCCAAAACCAAGGTGTCAAGATTCATGCGCCCGCAGTATAAAGCCGCCGTCAAGCCCGCCATACCCGCGCCGATTATCACTGCGTCCTTTTTTATACGCTCTTTCATAAAATCACCTCGCCGATATTTTATAGTCACTTTGAAATTTTTTCAAGCAAAGCTTTGCAACCGCGCAGAATATCATCGTAAGTCGTTGCGAATCCGTTTTTGTCCCAAGGAATGTCTTTATCAAGCAACATTTTAATTTTTCCTTCCGAATCGCCGCCGACAATTTCTTTAACCTGCGCGACGTTCCCCGAATCCATACAAATTATCAAATCCGAGCCGTCATAATCGCTTTTCGTAATCGTATGCGCCTCATGTTCGCCGTAAGGAACATTTTCTGCCCTCAATTTAGCCGCTATGCCCTCATGAAGACTTCCCGACGCATTTTGCTTGCTCGCGGCGGACGAAATCAAAATCTTATCGCTCAAGCCCGCTTCCGATACCAATTTTTTCATGACAAACGCCGCCATCGGCGAACGTCCCGTATTTCCGCTGCATACAAATAAAATCTTCATTGCAATTTTCCTCCCAGTATTCCTTGAATAGCTTCAATCATCTTTTGAAAGTCTAACGGCTTCGAGATATGCCCGTTCATGCCCGCTTCTCGCGCATTTTTTATATCTTCGGGCAACGCATTCGCCGTCATTGCCAATATCGGCGTCGAAATCCCCAGTTTTCTTATCTCTCGCGCCGCCTCGTAACCGTTCATTATCGGCATTTGTATATCCATTAAGATTAAATCAAATTTACCGACCGACGCTTTTTCTACCGCCTCTTTTCCGTTTTCTGCCGTCTCAATATCAAATTCAAATTGACCCAGCATCATTAACGCTATTTCTCTATTAACTTCTATATCTTCTACCAGCAAAATTCTGGCAGAACTTACTTTTTCCGTCGAATTTTCTTCCAAAATCAAGTCTTCCTCGATTTCCGGATTGTCGACTACCTCAAAACTGACTTTTACCGTAAATTCCGTCCCGAAATCCTTTTTAGTCTCAACTTCTATCGTCCCGCCCATTAATTCGACTATGTTTTTGGTTATCGCCGTGCCCAAGCCCGTTCCTTGTATTCCGCTGACTGTCGAAGTCCTTTCGCGCTCAAATGCCTTAAAGATTTTCTTCGCAAATTCCTCCGACATTCCTATTCCCGTATCTTTTACATGCAATTCATACTGTCCGAAGTCCGTTTCCAATAATTTTACCGAAATAGTTTTGCCCGTCGGAGTAAATTTAAAGGCATTGCCTACCAAGTTCAATAAAACTCGGTTCCACCTGTTCTTATCGCATTTTACATACCGATTTTCCAATTCGGATTCTACACTGAATGAAATTCCCTTTTCCTCCATCTGCGTTCTGAACATTGTTTCCATTTCCCGCAGATTCTTAGCCAAATCTACCTCCGATAAATCCAATTCCATGCGTCCGCTTTCTATTCGGCTCATTTCCAATACGTCATTTATCAAATCCAGTAAATGCTTGCTCGATATTCCTATTTTCTCCAAAAATCTTCTCATCTCATCGAAAGTCTTGCCGTCTCGCAATGCCAATGTCGTATATCCGATTACCGCATTTAACGGCGTCCTTAAATCATGGCTCATATTGGATAAAAACGTCATTTTGGCTCGCGAACTCGCTTCTGCCTTCAATTTAGCCTCTTCCAATGCCCGCAGTTCCTTTATTTTTATCCTCCTGTGGATATTGAACAGGAAAATAAGCCCGATTAACGTTATCGCCAACAATATTATCGTATTATTCATAAGCATCGACCGCATATCCGATATTTGCTTGTTTATGTAGGCGAATCGCGGAGCCATTTGATTTTCGACCAAAAATCTGTCCGTTTCCCGTATTGATACCGTCAATTCCGCATTAATTCTTTCGCGCATCCACATAAGAGCCGAGAAAAATATCAGGAAAAACATTATCAGCCAAACAGTAACCGAATTTCCGAATTTGGTTTCGTTATTCTTGAATATCAGATTGAAATAGGCAAGCCCCAATAATCCCCACAGTGCCAAAATTATATAGGATTCCTGCGAAAGGACACTTGCCGACCAAATGTTGGGAATAAGTAAAGAAAAACTGAACAGAATGGCGCAAACAGTACCGATAATGCCCGTGATTTGAGCATTTTGATTATTTTCCTGTTTTGCAAGGATAAAAGCACAAGCGGAGGTGTAACCGTAAGCGATAGTCGCGCCGACTGTGGTAACGTCGGTGAGCCAACTGATAACATTACGTCCGAAAAACGGTACGAATAATGAAGACACCAGAATAAAGATAATGTCGTGTCTGCGCTCCGAAAACCATTTCGGAAGGATATTTTCTTCGGTAAAAGAGGAAGTCATATAGATAACGACGCGATAATAACCGATAAGGCTGGTTATAATGGTAGAAAATACGATAAGCGACAAAATAAGAACGGAATTTTCTCCGAAAGTGGCTTTGACGGCGTAGAAAGTCGGAATCTGTTCGATACCTTTAAGATTTTGCAGGTTAGACAGATAATCTTGGAAATTTCTAAACGGTTCGGGGAAAGAAAGTGTAGCCAAACAAGTCATGAGGATATAAACGATACCCGCGCAGATAATGGCGGCAACCATAACAGGAAAAGCCTTTTTAAGGTTTTGATTATATTCTTCGGGGTAATGAGCGATAGTCTCGTAACCTATAAAAGCCCAAGGAATAAGTGCGATGATAATAAGGATTTGGATAACAGGTGATTCCTTATCGGCGAAATACAGAATCGGATAAGAAAATGTATCGGTAGCCGAGAAAAATATAAAAATAACACCGACGAACATGATAGCGGCGGCAATTTTAACCAGAAAGTCGGCTAAGTGTTTGAGGAAAACAAAAATGACGCCGAAGGCAAGCAAAAGGAGTACGATAACAGCAACTTCGCCGCCGTAAACGTCATAACCCGCGAAATCATAATGGAAACCGACTTGAAGAACGTTTCCGAATAAGTTTCTGAACAAAAGAACAACGGCTGTAGCATTAGCCCAGAGCAAAGAGACATAAGCAATCCAGAGGAACCAGCCGCAAAAAAAAGCGTGGTCGTCGTCGAAAATTTGTTTAGTGAAGGTAAAGACGCCGCCATTTATGGGAATGCGTTGCATTACGAAATGATAATTGAAGGCAATTATAATCATGACGACAGCACCGAGCGAAATAGCAATGGCAGTGCCTTCAGTACCGGCATTTGGGAGGAAAGTTGTACCGGGCATAATTAGAGAGCCCCAGCCAATACAGCAACCAAAAGCAAGAGACCAAAGAGTCAGGGGCGACAAGTTATTCATTATAAAAAATTCCTCCTCAAAGATATTCGCGTTAAAAATCTTAAATAAATTTCGCGCAGAGACGGAAATATCCTTTAGACTTGACGCAAAGAAATTAAGTTGATAAATTTTTATGGGGGGTTTTAAAATGGATAGCAGGATAAAGACAATGACAAATTTCGTCCGCGCAGGCTCGAAAGTGGCGGATATAGGAGCAGATCACGGATATTTATCTGTTGAACTCGCCGAAAGTAAACGGGCGATTAAAGTTATCGCGACAGAAAAAAATATTCATCCGTTCGAGGCTTTGAACAAAAATATTTCCGAATCGGGCTTTGGAAATTTGATTGAGACTCGGCTCGGCGACGGATTAAAAGTTTTATCGGCGGGCGAAGTCGACACAATATGTATAGCGGGCATGGGCGGAGCTTTGATAGCAAACATTTTGGACGAATCGCCCGAAGTAGTGAAATCTGCGCGTCGATTGATACTGCAACCGATGAATGCGGCAAAAAAAATCCGCGAATGGCTCGCGGAAAATGATTGGCTGATATTTGATGAAGATTTGGCGGAAAGCGGCGGAATAATTTACGAAATAATCTGCGCGGACAAAGAATCGGTTCAGGAAGAATTCAGCCGTGATAAATCGGAGTTGAGAAAGAAATTTTTGATTCAACGGCTTAAAAAGCTGGAAAAAGTAGTTTCGGAAATGGAGAAAAGCGATTCGGCACGGAAAACCGAGAAATATTTTGAACTGAAGAATGAAAAATTGTCATTGGAAAATAAAATCGGATTTGGGAGAGATTAAAAATGGCAGAAACGCAAGCTAAGGAAAACCCTCAAAAAGTTGTGCCGTTCACAGAAATATAATGACGGCAACTGTTATCGGCATTGCGCTTGCAGTTATTTACTCCATACTTAAATAATCATTCGTGCCACTCGAATTCAATATCTCCGATATGAACAGTGGTGCCTTCCTTGATACCGCGAGATTTGAGAATGGAATCAATATTTTTCATGCGCCAAATAAATTGAAAGCGTCTAAGCCCTTCCGAGTTATCGAAATTCGTCATGGCAACGATTTTTTCAAGATTTTTATTGCGAACAATGAATTCCGCCGCGTCGTTGCGCTCGATAATAACAGGGTCGTCTTCTTTATCGACGTCGAAAACTTTAACCTCGCTGACAGGCTCGACTTCGGGAATAATCTCCTCAAGACGTTTGCCGACAAAATTTATAAGCGCGTCCAGATTTTGATGAGTGGCGGCAGATATTGCAAAGAAATCAATTCCTTCCTGTTCGGCAAGACTTTTAAGGGCAGGAAGGTTTTCTTCGGCTTGGGGCAAATCTGTTTTATTGGCAACAAGAATTTGCGGACGCTTTGAAAGTTTTTCGCTGTATTTTTTAAGCTCGGAGTTTATTTTATGGAAATCGTCAACGGGATTGCGACCGTCAACAGCCGCCGCGTCCACAATGTGTAAAATTAATTTCGTTCGTTCAATGTGCCGCAAAAAATCATGACCGAGACCGACGCCTTCAGCCGCGCCTTCGATAAGACCGGGAATATCAGCCATGACGAACGATTTTTCATAACCGAGATTGACCACGCCCAAAACCGGTACAAGCGTCGTGAAATGATAATCGGCGATTTCGGGTTTTGCTGAACTGACGGCGGCAATCAAACTCGATTTGCCGACACTCGGATAACCGACCAATCCGACGTCCGCCAAAAGTTTTAACTCCAATAAAAGTTCGCGACTTTCGCCCGGTTCGCCGAATTCCGCAAAAGTCGGAGCACGTCTGGAAGCCGATTTAAACTTTGCATTGCCTCTGCCGCCGCGACCGCCTTTAGCAATAATCGCCCGCTGTCCAAGCTCGGTTAAGTCAGCCAAAATTTCTCCCGTCGTCGCGTCCTTAACAAGGGTGCCTTGCGGAACTTTTATAACGCAATCTTCGGCGCAACGTCCGAATTGATTTTTTCTGTCGCCCGAATCGCCGTTTGCGGCAGTGAATTTGCGATTGAATCTGAAATTTAAAAGCGTGTTGATATTTTCATCGACCTCAAGAATAACGTCGCCGCCCTTGCCGCCGTCGCCTCCGTCGGGACCGCCTTTGGGAATAAATTTTTCACGTCGGAAAGACGATTTACCGTTACCGCCGTCGCCTGCCCGAACGCTGATTTTGCTTCTGTCTATGAATTGCATGTTACATTCCTCCGAGCAAAAATTATGCCCGAAAAAATATTCAATGTCAAATGAAAGAATATATCGCTCTCTTCGCCGGAAAGGAAAAAAGCCGTCAACCGAAGTCGACGACTTTTTTTATATGCGATTGGAGTTCTAAGCTTTAATTGACATGTCCGAACCGGCAGCCGCATCTCCCGCCTCAGCAAAATCTGCGGCATCAGTCATTGGAGTAAGTTAAGCACCTGGAACGCACTTTGATTCGATTGCGCGAGCATGTACTGCGCCGCTTGCCCCAAAACATTCCACTTCATGTAATCGGAAATATCCTTAGCCATATCCGAATCAGCGATGTTAGAAACTGATGCTTCCAAGTTCTCGATTTGACCGGAGACGTCGTCGGCAGTGTAACCCAGACGCTGTTCCAAAGCACCGACATTCGCCATTCCGCTCAGTGCTTTATCAAGTGCCGTACTTAATGCGGTTTGTAATTCACTGACGGTACCGTTATTCGAAGCAGATTTCAGCGGAGTAGCAGTCGTAGCATCTGTGATAGCACTAACGTTGGCATACGCAGTATCGAGTCCAAGAGCAGTTAATGTCATGTTTTGAATGGTAACGCCTGCTATTACAGCGGTTGTATCGTCACCGACTTGGAATTGAAGCGTAACATTATCGGTTGCTGCGCTTGCAATATCAGTTGCATTATCCGCTTTCCCGGATTCAGTGGCGAGGAGATTTTTACCGTTATACTTCGTGCTAAGCGCAGTGTAATTGATTTGCTCCATGAGCGAAGTCATTTCTTTCGCGATGTTGACGCGGTCGTTGTCTTGGACTGAATCGTCGGCTGCTTCAAGAGCGCGAGCATTGAGCGAGCGAAGAATGTCCACAATGTTACTCATGCCTTTGTCGGCAGTTTTCAACATAGCCGTATCGTTTTGGATATTTTGTTGTGCTTGACCGAGAGAATTGATGCGTTCGCGCATTTTCTCGGTGATCACGTAATTGGTAGGATTGTCCTGAACGCTGTTGATGCGCAGACCGGTTGAAACATTGTTGAATGACTTTGTTGCCTGTGCGTTGTTGGCTTCAAAGATATTGTGAGCGCGCACCGAATTCATGTTCGTTCTGATTGCTGAAGTCATTGTAATTTCCTCCTTGATATTCCTTAGATAAATTCATCCTGAAACGACGGTTTCCTTTCCGCCGCCAAATAAACGAGTCAGATTGATTTCCGACCGTCGCCAGAACTCACACTTCGCACGCGTAACGAGTGCTTCAATCGTGAACCCGCTCATTATCTGATAAAGCTGAAACTAATGCTTCCGATTCGATTTTATCAAGAAAAATTTCAAGTGTCAACGAGACAATGCACTATAATTTCATAAAATTTTTTATCTGTCAAGAGGATTCTGAAAAAAATATGTCAACGACTTCCATTAATGAACAGTCGTTGATTATCGTAATAAGCCGAGCACCGCGCTTGAACCCTGATTAGCTTGAGCAAGCATAGCCTGCGCGGTCTGAACAAGGACGTTGCTCTTGGTGTAATTCGTCATTTCTCTAGCCATATCTGCATCGCGGATAGTGGATTCGGAGGCTTGGTCATTATCCCTTGCCGTAATGATATTCGCGCTTGTGTAATCGAGGCGTGACAAGATTGAGCCGATATTTATCTGCTGATTAAGCGACATTGTAAGGGCATTATCAATGACGTTGATAGAAGAATTCGCGGCTTCTTTAGTTCGGACGCTGATTTTATTATTGTCACTGCCTTTAAGACCGAGCGCAGCGGCTCGCATATCGCCTAAACCTACTTTGATAGCGACGTTTGCTTCAGGCCCTGTGTGGAAAGTCAGCGAATGATCTCCCGTTTGATTTTCTGCACGTTGCACGAGTCTGAAATCATCGAGTGCCGCGTTAGCCGCCTTTTTGACGTTGCCTTGAGCGTCCAAAATGCTGATATTGAAACCGGCGATTTGATTTGTGACGCCTTCGGTTGCGGATACAACGGCAATGCCGGCTTCTCTGTCGGGCGTGTAAGCGTCAAAAGCAAATTTATCAATGAGGTCGCCGATTTTACCGTTTTCGTCGATTGCCGCGCTGGTTACATCGCTAAATATTTCTTCGCCTAAAATAGCTTCCAATGATTTATCACCGACAGCACTTGTATACATTTTCAAATTGCCATCTATAACAGCCGAAACATGAACATAATCTGTAGATTGAATTTCAAGAGAATCGCCGACGCGGTTTTGAAGTGCCGTTAAAGCTGTGCCGGCAGTGGTGTCCGTTGCCAAACTCTGATTGAGGAGGATAGTTTTCGTAGCGGAAACGGTATTATTTTTAGTGCCGTCAATGAGATATTTGCCGTTGAATTGCACGAGGGCATTATCGTCGATTTGGTCGATGAATTGGTCGATTTCCTTTTGAATGACAGCGCGATCTTCGTCGGTATTGGAATCATTGGCGGCATTAATGGCGCGTTCTTTAAGAGTTTTCAAGATTTCGATTGTGTTGGAAACGGAGCCTTCGGCGGTTTTCATCATGGCGGCATCGTTTTGAACGTTTTGATTATCCTGTTCGAGAGCGCGAATTCTCATGCGCATACGTTCGGAAATTGACCACGGGGCGGAATCGTCTTGGGCAGTGTTGATTTTCATACCGGTTGCGACTTTATTCAAGTTCTGTTGAAGCATGTTGTTATTTTGATCCAAAAGGTTAATTACTCGAAGTGCCTCAATGTTATTCTTAACTATCATACTCATGATTTTTTCCTCCTTGATTTTTGAAAAGAATTTAGGCGATCAATTCCCTTTCGCCTCTCACTGTCTCTTAAGAATTTTATCGTTGACATTCTGAAATGCTTAAGGGTTCCGAGAAAATTTTTTTAAGTATATCAAACAAAATCCTAAGTTTCAAGCGGAAGAACGATATAAAAAAATCGCCGACATTTGCGCCGACGATTTTTTTAGTATCGAACATCATGCGCGTAATGCGCACACTTTCAGACTTTGATTGTAACCTCAGCGGGTTATTGAGCTTACTGGAGCAAGCTGAGCACTGCGCTGGAGTTTTGATTGGCTTGAGCAAGCATGGCTTGAGCCGACTGCAACAAGACGTTATTCTTGGTGTAGTTGGTCATTTCTTTAGCCATATCAGCATCACGAATCGTGGACTCAGACGCTTGGACATTCTCACTCGAAGTGGTGAGGTTAGCACTGGTGTATTCGAGACGAGCTTCAATAGCACCGATAGTGGTTTGCTGATCAAGAGCTTTGGCAAGAGCGTTTTCAATGGCGTTGATAGCCGCATTGGCATTTTCTTTCGTCGTAACTCTGACTCTGTCGGATCCGTTACTGCCCTTAAGACCGAGAGCCTCTGCACGCATATCACCGATGCCGACTTTGATAGCAACGTTTGCTTCCGAACCGACATGGAAAGTCAAAGACTTGTCGCCGGTTTCATTTTCAGCACGCTGATATTGTTTGAAGGCGTCGAGAGCGGCATTGGCTGCTTTCTTAACGTTACCTTGTGCGTCGGTAATGCTGATTGTGAAGCCGGAAATTTGTGATGTTACGCCGGTGGTCAAAGAAAGAAGTGCCACACCGGGAGCTTTATCCGGAGTATAAACATCCACATTATATTTGTCTGTACCAATTGTAGTAGGGCTAGCATCTGACTGAGCGGTTAAGGTAGCCTTGTCTTCGCCTCCTACCTTCATAAGAGCCGTTAAATTAGTTTCTGTGCCTACTGTTCCGCTTGTTGTCATGGTTACGCCATTCATAACCCAAGAAACTTGATACTTATCAGTCGATTGAATTTCAAGGGCATCGCCGGCACGATTATTAAGGGCAGTCAAATACGAATCTGCTGTCGTATTGGTTGCCAAACTTTGATTGAGAAGAATAGTCTTGGAAGCGGATACGACGTTATTTTTCGAGCCGTCGACGAGATATTTACCGTTAAATTGAACAAGTGCATTGTCGTCGATTTGATCGATGAATTGGTCGACTTCCTTTTGGATTGTCTGACGATCTTCTTCGGTATTGCTGTCGTTGGCAGCATTGATGGCTTTTTCTTTCAAAGCCTTAAGGATTTCAATCGTGTTGGAAACCGCGCCTTCAGCGGTCTTCATCAAAGCGGAGTCGTTTTGGCTGTTTTGATTTGCTTGATCGAGTGAACGGATACGGACGCGCATACGTTCAGAAATTGCATAGCCCGAAGCATCATCTTGTGCGCCGTTAATTTTCATGCCGCTTGCGACTTTCGTCAAGCTCTTCTGGAGCGCGGTGCTGTTTTGATTCAAAGTGTTGAGCGTACGAACTGCGCTCATGTTGGTCTTTACTACCATTGCCATGATTATTTCCTCCCTGATCTTCCTAGAAAAATTTTTCCTTAGTCGACGGTTTCCTTTCCGCCGCCAAACAAACGGTTCAATGTGCTTGTCTCCCAACCGTCGTCGGAAGACTGCGCCTCGCACGCGTAACGAGTGTTGCAACCTTGAGCCCGTCTATTCCCTTTTCAATTAACTAATGCCTCAAAAATTCTTAAGGTCTTACAAAGTCTCCCACGCAGGACGATTTCCCGCCCCGTACTTCTTTAATGATCTCTTTTCTGTAAATCTTATCGTATATTGAACTCAAATCATTAAGCCTTCCAGAAAAAAATTTTTTCCCAGCGCGAATTCTATCAAAAAATCTTTGTGGCGTCAATAAACTTTACATGAAAAGGCATAGGGATTACAGGAAAAGTTTTTATTAACCGTCTGTCGTATCAGTTGTTTTTTTCGTCGTAAAATCTCCTACAGTGTATTCGTTGTTACTGACTTTCAAGACTGCACGAGTTTTATCTGTACTAAGGTCATAAGTTGAAGGAATTGTTATCGTATTATCAGTTCCTGTCGCGGTTTTAATTAAGGCTTTACCTTTAGGAGGTTTAACTTCATCTTGCAGATACTTGGTTAAATCGCTGATTTTAGTAGGATGGTCATTATTTTCCATGTAGTAAAGTGCAATGGCGGCGTCAAGGGTCGAAAGATCAGCTTGAATTTTGGCAGTGTTGGCGGCGGTCGTGACGGAAGTAAATCGCGGGATCGCTATCGACGCCAGAATCCCGATAACCATTACCATTAAAATTACTTCCAATGTTGCAAAGCCTCGTTGATTCATCTGAATCACTCCTTACGTTTTTGTCCATTGTAGGATAAAGTTTTAACGTTGGCAAGTTTTTAGCGGTTGTCATTTCGGAACGTTTAGTTTATTATTGATTAAAATTGTTTGTCATGTCGGAGGGATTTCATGGACGATAAAATTCTGGATTGGGTTTTACCGGCGGAAAAATTCTCGCAGGACGGCGATACTCAATCAATGCGCACCGTCGCTCGTGAAATTTTCGAGCTGGATAAAAATTCCGCTGAAGGTCTCGCGCTTATGGCGGAGGCATCATTTTATCAGGGTGATTTGCAGGAAGCCGAATCATTTGCTCAATACGCGCTCTCTGTCGAACCTAATCATCTGCGCGGACGACTTGTTACGGGCGGCGTCGCCATAAAAAATTTCAAGCTCAAAACTCAACTGAACATTTTGGACGCCGTGATAAATGACGCGCACAAAGAATTAAAAAGATTGCGGGCAAATCTTCAGGAACATAATCGCAAATTCGCCTTCAACCGCCGCAAAAGAACTTCGGAGGACGAAAAATTTGAGCGGCGAATCGATAAGGAAAATTTCATTGTCAGATCGCTTTTGTTCAAAGCCCTTTGTTGGAGTTCAAACGGACTTTATTTGACGGGCGAACCTGCGCGGGCGGCTGAATCTCTTTTGGAAGCAAGCTCGCTGATTTATAATGACGAACTCGCGGCGGAGCTTTACTCCAAACATTTATTCCTTAAAAATTATCGCGACCTGTCTCAAGCGCAGATTAAAGAGCTTGCGCAGAAATATAATTCGTTCTTCGAGAACACAACGCCTTTTACGCACGATAAAAAATCCTTCAACGCCGATAAAAAAATTCACGTCGGTTATATCTCGCCCGATTTCCGCGAACATGCCGTTGCTAATTTTATCCCGCCGCTCCTGCAAAATTACGATGCCGAAAATTTCTCCGTTACTTGCTACTTCACCGGCAGAAAAGATTCCGTCACGGTTAAGCTTAAAAATTTCAATGTCGGTTGGCGCGATTTAATAGGCAAAACGCCGTTATTGGCGGCTAATATCATCGCCGAAGATAAGGTTGATATTCTCGTCGATTTATCGGGGCATTCGCAAGACAGTTGCCTCCCGATTTTGGCTTATAAGCCCGCGCCCGTTCAGATTTGCGGCATAGGTTACATCTCAACGACAGGTTTATCTGCCGTCGATTATTTTTTGTCCGATAAAATTTGTTCGCCCGAAAATCTCCCGACAAGTTTCACGGAAAAAATTCTGCGCGTCGAGCCGTGCAGTTTATGTTATTCGCCCGGTTTGATTCGCGAAATGCCTGCCGTCGACCTCCGCGCTCCTTTTCTGAAAAACGGATTCATAACTTACGGCAGTTTTAATAACTTCGCCAAAATCCATGAGGAGTTGCTTTATCTTTGGCGGGCGATTTTGGAGCGCGTCCCCAATTCCAAACTGATTCTTAAAAATAAACTTTGCAGTCTCGACGAAGGCAAAGATATTATCAAAGAAAAATTGTCCAAGATGAGTTTCCCGCTCGACCGAATTGATTTGCGCCCTTACAGCCCCGATTATCTCGAACAATATCGCGAGATTGACGTTGCACTTGATACTTATCCTTACACGGGCGGAACTACCACTTGCGAGGCTCTTTATATGGGAGTGCCCGTTATCACTCTGCGCGGAAAAACTCACGGTGCAAGATTCAGCGCGTCGATTTTGAATGCCGCCGATATTTCGGAGCTAATCGCTCAAAGTCCTATGGATTACATAAATAAAGCCGTGCAACTCAGTCGTCGTAAAGAATTGTTATCGGCTTATCACGTCGGACTTCGTGAGCATATGCAAAATTCCGCGCTTATGGATTCCAAAAATTATATTCGCGAGTTGGAAAAGATTTATCGGGCAATCTGGAAAAATTTTTGCGGAAAATAAAAGGAGACAGTTATGACTTTGGATAGAAAATCGGTTGAACTTTTGGCTCCCGCCGGACAATGGAATTCGCTCGTTGCGGCGATTGAGGCGGGCGCGGACGCAGTTTATTTGGGCGGCAAGGCTTTCAATATGCGCGTTCATCGTTCTGATTTTAATTTTGATGACGCGCAACTCAAGGCGGCTGTCGAATTTGCTCACGAACGCGGCGTTAAAATTTATGTCACGCTGAATAACTTAATCAGCGCGGAAGAAATTGCTCCGCTCGAAAAATATCTTGCTTATCTTAACGAAATTCAGCCCGATTCGATTTTGGTACAGGATTTGGCGGTTATAAATCTTGTTCGCAAGCTCGGCATAAAAATTCCCATGCACGCCTCAGTTATGATGAACACGCACAATTTCCAAACGATTGAACTGCTTAAAAAGTTCGGAATAACTCGCGTGGTTGTCGGGCGCGAATTGACTTTAACGGAAGTCGCTTTGCTTAAGGAGCGCACGGGCATTGAAGTTGAATATTTTATGCATGGCGATATGTGCTTTGCCGAATCGGGGCAATGTATTCATTCGGGCGTAGTTTTCGGGCAGAGCGGCAATCGCGGGCGTTGCATGAAGCCTTGCCGCTGGATTTACAAACTTATCGACGAAACGACGGGCGAAACTCTCAACGATTTTTCTTATAAGCTCGCCCTTAATGATATGTGCATGTTCAGAAATATTCCCGACCTGATTCAAGCGGGGGTTGTGAGTTTCAAGATTGAAGGACGTATGAGACCGCCCGAATTTGTTCGCCGCTTGGTTTCGACTTATCGACAGGAAATAGATTCTTACCTTGCCGACCCGGCGGGTTACAGCGTCAATGAGGAACGTTTTGCCGAGCTTTATAAAAATCGGGTGCGCGATTTCACTACGACATTTGCATTCGGTATGCCGACGATTAAAGATATTGGCATTACGGGCGAACGCGAGCCTAAAATTTTCAGCCGCGCAGTTGTCGAGCCGAGCTTTGACGATGAAGCCGTAAAAAATATTTTCGCTGAGGAAAGGGCGATTAAACCTCTAGTCCCTAGTCCCTATTCCCCAGCCCCTAAATTATCTGCGCGGGTTTCGAGTTTGGAAAGTGCGGAGGCGGCGATTAAAAACGGCGCGGACGTTATTTATATCGGCGGCGAAATTTTCAAGCCGCTTAAGCCGTTCACTCTTTCCAAAATAAAAAAAGCCGTCGAGATTGCTCACGCGGCAGGAAAGAAAATTATTTTGGCTACGCCCAGAACATTTAAAGAGGAAATAGGAATCAGGAATTGGGAATTAGGAATTGACGGCGTTATGGTTGGGAATTTGGGTACGCTGAATTCGATTAGGACTTTGACGGACGCGCCGATTTATGCCGATTTCTCATTCAACCTGTTTAATCCCGTTGCCGCTGATTTCTTAAAAAATTTGGGCGCAGTACAGGCGACCGCGTCACTTGAATTGAGTTTCGCGCAGGTTCGGAGCGTCGTTGAAAATTCGCCGTTGCCGATTGAAATTATAGTTCACGGCGCGATTGAATCAATGATTAGCGACCATAATATTGCCAAGCTTTATCTGCCCGATTATGACGAATTTGCGACGCCCGATAAATTAAATCGTCATTACGCGCTTGAAGACGAGGCGGGCGAAATTCATTCGTTGCGCGTCGACCAATTCAAACGTTGGCATATTTTCTTCGGTAAGGATTTATGTTTGTTGCCTTACGTAGAGAAATTTTTTGGAGCGGCGTCGTTACGAATCGAGGCGCAGAATTATTCGCCCGAAGTCACCGCGCAGGTTGTCAAACTTTATCGCGACGCCTTAGACGGCAAGTTAAGTGATAAGTGGAAAATGGTCAGTGGTCAGAGGAAACTTGGAGCGGGTATTTACCGTTTCAAACAAAGCAAGAATTCTCTTCAGCTGTCCTCGTAAGGACGAACGCGCAATGTTAAGCCGTGTTCGTCGCAAATTTTTTGACAAGCAATAATTTCATCGGGAGAAGTAACTTTATCGACGACGGTTAAAACAACGTGCGGAACAAATTTTTTCATATGTTCGGCGAAAGTCAACATGGCGTCGAAAGACTTTATCCCGTAAGCGGCGCGAGTAATTTTAAAATATTTTTCGGCAGTCGCGGCATTGAGGCTTATTGATACCGTGTCCAGAATGTTTTCAAAGTCCGCCGCAATCTCCCGCCCGTTATAAAGTTCGCCCAAGCCGTTTGTGTTAAGACGCGTCGGCATATTCGGGCGAATTTTTTTTACATAAGCCAAAAGCTCGACAAGCTCGGCAAGTCTTATTGTCGGCTCGCCGAATCCGCAAAAGACTACTTCCTTAATAACTTGCCAACACGCGCCGTCCAAGTCGGCTTTGACTTCATTGACAGTCGGCTCGCGCTCCAACCATAAACTGGATTCCTTAGCCATATTTTTTTTCTGTCGCAAGCAAAATACACAATCGCAGTTGCAACGATTGGTTAAATTTACGTAGAGACCTCGCGGGGTTGTCGAATCAATTTTCAAACTCTCGGCTAGCGGAAGATATTTTCCGCCTTTGTGCGTTGCGTAAACAATCATTTAAATCACCCTTGAATCGTAGATACAAATACAACAGACTACGTTTGAAAAAATTTTTTGTTTAAAATGAAGTGCCGACCGTGAAATGGAATCTGCCGCCTTGCGAGCCGCGTCCGTAATCTAAACGCAACGGACCCATTGGAGTATTGAGCGCAAAACCTATGCCGATACTGCCTTTAACATTTTTAGGTTTCAAGCCCGTATTCCACGCACTGCCCCAATCGGTGAATATCGCGCCTTGAATTTTTTTTGCAAGCGGGAATCGATATTCCAATGTGCCCAAAATCATTCTGTCGCCGCGAAATTGGTCGTCACGATAACCGCGCAGACTTCCTTGTCCGCCAAGTCGAAATTGGTTAAACTCAGTCAAGTCGCCGTGTCCGTAACCGTACATGCCGCGCAGTGCCCAAACTTGCGAATGGTCGCCCGCTTTCATATAAAGTTGGTGTTCAATCGACGCCTTCTGAAAATCGAAATCGCCGCCCAATAATCCGCCTACTTCAAGTCGCAAATCAACTTTATTTCCCGTCGAAGGACTGTAAATATTGTCGCGAGTATCGGTAACGTGTTCAAGAATAATACTGCGCGTCAAGCCGAAATTCTTATTGCGCCAATCGGCATAAGCCGCGCCGCTGCGGTCGCCCATATTTCCGTTTGAAACGTGCCGAACATATTTATCCTTGCGATGACGGAACGTAATAAAATTCGTCGAGTACTCGCTTATCGGACGACTGAAAGTAAATTCGCCGCCCGAATATTTGCGCATATACTCTTCCTTAAAATCTCCGCGAGTATCGTAATCGTTATAAGCGTAAGTTCGATTGTAAAGCTGAAATTTCAATGCCGTCTCGCGATGGTCGAGCCACGGATGCCGATAAGTAAATGTATAACCGTGCGCGTCGGTCTCGTCGCCGCTTTTTTCGTACATGATAGCTATCAAATCGCCTCTGCCGCGGAAATTGGAATCGCTTATGCTGACCATGCCGATAATTCCGTCGGAAGTCGAATAGCCCGCGCCTACGCCGAAAGTGCCCGTGCGTTTCTCCTTAACATTAACTTCCATGATAATCGCATTCGGCTCAACGCCCGGATTCATTTTGAGATTAACGTCCTCGAAAAATCCCAAGTTGTAAACCCTCTGCATTGAACGCCGCGCAAGTTTCGCATTAAACGGAGTACCGACTTCCTGCCGCATTTCGCGCAAGATAACATAATCCTTAGTCTTGGTATTGCCCTTGACCGCGTAACCTTCCAAAGTACCTTCGTTAATCTTAAGCGTCAACACGCCTTCTTTATCCATATTCAAATCGGTTATCTTCATAAGGACAAAGCCTTCCTCGTGATATTCCTCTTGAATTTTGGCAATGTTATCGTGGAGCGTGTTATTATTGAGAATGTAGCCGCGCCTTATCGTCAGCATATCTTGAAGTTCATCATTGTCATAAATCGTGTTGCCCGTGAAAACTACTTCCTTAAGAACGGGATTTTCCATGACGTGGAAAGTTATAACGACGCCTTCGGGGATAACCTCGAAAGTTTGATAAGCTTCGTAGAAATAGCCCGTATTCATTAGCGCGTTTCTGTCGCGCAGAGCCGCCGTCGCGTTGAAAGTATCGCCGACGTGTTCAAGTACCGCAACTTTAACTGTGGGAAGAGTATCGTTGCTTGCGCCCTCGTATTCAATATCAACAATCGTCTTGCCGTCAAATTGGCTGAAGTATTCCAAAAGTTGCGAGTCGATTTGCGAGCGATAAGGTTCCGGCTCCGGAGTCGGTGTATTAACGGGCGCGGTTTCGACTTTTGGTATTTCGGTATGCTGAGTTTCGCTCTTGGGAGTTTCACTCTCGGAAGTCTCGTCAGATTTTTCAGTCGGCTGAGAAGTCGGTTTGACTTTGGAATCTTCGTTAATTACTTCGACTTCGGACGGCTCGGCAGTTGTTTCGACTTCAACAGGCTCGGCGGTCGGTTCAATCTCAATAATTTCCTCAGAAGTTTCTTCAGCCGAATTTTCAAAGGGTTGACTGACTTCGTGAGCCGCCTCGCCCGATGTAAAACCGAATATAAAAGGCAAAGTCAATGCGGTTGCCATTAATGCCGCTCGCTTTCCTCGCGAATTTTTTTTGGCTTTCAAAAACAAAATCCTCCTTTAACAGTTAGGGAACAGGTACAAGGGAACGGGGAACAGAAATTCTAATCCCTAATCCCTGTTCCCTAATCCCTAGTCCCTAAAATTTATATCGCGCCTCAATGCTGAAGATGTAATCTTTGCCTTCGCGCTCTATCGTAAAACCTAAATTATCATTGAAATCATATTGAATGCCGTAACGATTGACTTTATGACTGCCGAAACCGCGAGTGTATCTCAACATGAGCTTATCATTAATGTACTTGCCGATTTTGACGTTATAATCTTTATCGCGGTCGCCTTTACTCTGTTCGCCCGTCGTATGTCTCTCGAACATGGAACCCGAACCCCTCGAAACCGTGAATTGGTCTATGCCGAGAGTTTTCTTTAAAGCGTCCTCAAGGTCGCCGAGCAATGTCATTTGCAAGCCGATTGCCAAAGCATCTTCCGTTGTCAAAGTTACTTCGCCGCCTCTGGAATAAGCCTCGCGCAACGTAAGCAATTTTGCAATTTCTTCTTGAGTCATTTCGGGGCTGGAAGTCAATTTAAATTCCATATTTCCCGGTTGTCCGTGAGCATTCAAGAAAATTTTTACATTTGAAATCTTGGTATCGGCGGCGAAACGCAACGTCGGCAGGAAAGAATCTATCTGATTAAAATAAACTTCGCATTCACGAATATTAAACACTGTTTCAAGATAAGTCAAGGTACCGCCGCGCTTAACGTTAATTGTGCCCGACGTTTTGGGGTGAAGCGTTGTGCCTTCAAAATTCGCATTGCCCGTAAAATACATATCGTAAAGGTGCGAGCTGTAAAAATGAACTTTTTCGCCGAGATTCAATCCCACGTCCAAAAGAATATCGGGGAGCGGGTCGTCGGAATCGGGAATCGTCGGGACACTTATTCGGCATTTATCCAAATTAATTTGCCCCGAAAGTTTAGGCATTGTCCACTTACGAAGTTTAGCCTCACTGAAATTAAAATTCGCGTTAAAAATTCCGTCAAAATAATCGCTGTCAATATCAAGAGCATTCGCCGCAAAATCGAAATTATAATCTTGGAACTCCAAACCGGGAAAATTAAATCCGCCCGTCAGCGCAAACGTTCCCGAACCGATATTGCCCGAAAAATTTTCTATGTCAAAGCGTTCGCCCTTGAAAAGCATGGAAACGTTTATGTGTTCAATCAAACTCTTCATGCCCTTAAGTTTAATTGAGCCGTCATTCATTGCGATTTGCCCGTTGAATTGCGGATGCGCCGCCGTGCCCGTGATTTTAACCGAGCCGCCCAATTCGCCGACGCCGAATTTAATCATCTTATTCATAACGGGCAACAAACTTAAATCTGCGCCGTCCAATGAAACCGTCAAGTTCAGCTGTTCATTATCGGGCAAATTCTCTTTGGAGCGGGCAAGCAATGCCTTAAGCGGAATAAATCCTTCCATACTCGCGCCGTAAGTTTTGCCTGCAAGTTCGCGCTGAACAGTCAATTCCTCCACGTTGACGCGCCAATCCTTTAACAGAAAATGCCCGTGCAATAAATCGAAAGTCGAACCTTTTATATTGCCTGTCGCCGTCAAAAGCAATTCGCCAAACGGATCGTAGATTGTGCCGCCGAGTTTCGCGACTATATTCGACGTGCCGACCATTTCCAAATCCAAGCCAGCCGCTTTGCTGAAAATTCCAAGCTCCAAATCTTTTGCCGTCAAAGTCATATCGAGAGGACCGTTGAGATTAGCCGAGCCGTGCATATTAATCGTCCCTTTATCGCCCTGCTTGCCTTCGAGCTGATTGATATAGACGCTGTTATTGAGCAAATTAATCGCGACTTTTATATCGTGAATATCGTAGCCCGCAAAAGTTCCTTGAGGAATATCTCCTTCCAATGAGCCGTGAAGTTTTGTAAGAGTGCCGCCGATTAGGATTTTGCTGTTAAGTTTGCCGTCGAGGAGTTCGTTATTAACGTCGGCAATGGTGAACATGTTCGCAATATTGGCGTCGGTAACTTCGGCTTCGCCGCTTACCGTTTCACTATCGAGATTCATGCTTAACATCATTTGACAATTTGCGTCGCCGTCTCTTAAATGAAAATCAGTCAGATAAACATTTGCGCCGTTAGTTTCAACATGCCCGTAAACATTCGTCAATGCGATTCCGTTCAAAAGAATTTCGTCCGAAGTAAGTTCGCCTTCAAAAATCGGAATGTCGGGCGTTCCTTTTATAAGTCCTTCAAATTTTATGTGCCCTTCGGCGTTATATTTTTCGGGGAGTTTGCTCTTGAAACGTTGCAGATTAATATCCTTACCTTCGACGACAAAATCCATAACCTGCGTATTTTTATTGATGGTGCCGTTTAAAATCATGTCGACCATAGGCGAGGTTATCTCAAAATCTTGCAGGCGGACAATATCTCCGTCCAAAAAATAATCGCCCGTCATGCCGCTCAGCAGAACGCCGCGATAACTGCCGCGATTAAATTTGATATTGCCGGCGACTTGCGGATTGTCGATAGTGCCGGTGATTTTGACGGTATTTGTAACGTTGCCCGTAATTTCTTGGTCGGGCGCGACGAGAGCGGCTATATCTTCTGCGCGGACTTCGGTTGTATCGAGCTGAATATTGACATTCTTATTGCCCGTCAAGCCGACTTTGCCCTCAATAACTTTCCATTTAATATCGCCGTCTTTTTCGAGCACAAAATCGTCTATATGAACGCCGTCGAGACTGCCCGACACCATAAGACGAATTGAATCATAGGGTTGCTTAAAAATTTTTCCGATAAAATGTTCGCTGTCTTCAGAGCGGTCGACTGCGGAGAGTTCCAAAGTTACATTGGGATTTGAGGCGTCGCCGATAACCGCGCCTTTAAAGTCAGCCAAGCCGCTTAAGTCGAGTGCGGAATTAAATTTTTTGGCGATTGCCATATCAACATGCGCCCCGTAAAAATTCAAAGCGAGATTGCTCATATCGGTAATTTTGCCTTCAAGTCCGAGTGTGCCGTTATTCGGGAGATTCGCGCTGAGATAGTCAATCGTCAAGTTGTTTTCCGCAAAATAAAAAGACGCATTCGCCTCATTGATTCGGAAATCTTCAAAGTCAAGAGTGTTCGCCTTAGCGTTGCCGTAAACTTTTACGGGCTTATCGCCGCCGCCGTTAATGCCCAAATCGGCAGAAATAATTCCGTTGATAACGTTTTCGGAGCCTGCGAAGTCGCAAAGAGTAGCCGCGTCGAGACCGTTCGCCTTGACATTTGCATTAAAAGTTAAGTCGGACGTTCTGATTTCAGCTGTGCCCGTGACGTTGCCGCCCAAAATATTTAAGCTGGTATCGTTAAGATAAATCATTTCGCCGACGTAGCGGAGTTTGGTTGAAATATTCTGCGCGGAATAATTTTCGTAGGCGAGCCAATCGGAATAAATATCGGCGTTGACTTGAGGATTTTTGGCGGTTCCGATTAGATGAGCGCGAACATCAGCCGCGCCTTTAATGCCAATGTCGCTTATGATTGCTGACGGCGTAAAGCCGGCGGATTCGGCGTATATGTCAAAAAAAGTTTCGTCGGTATCGAGATAAATTTTGCCGCTTGCCGCCGCGTGTTGTCCGTTAGCCGTTGCCGAGCCGTCAATAATAATTTCGTTTTCGTTAAAAGTGACTGTGCCGAAAATATTTTCAACGTCAGTTTTTTCAACTTTGACTGCCGCGCCTTTAACCACAGTCGAGCCGAGATAACTTAAGGCGTCGCCCTTGCGAAGGAGATGAATTGAAGTCTTTTCAGCCGAGCCGCGCAGAATTTCTACGCCTTCGGGAATTTTATCTTCGGGCAAAAAGGGCAGGACTTTATCAAAAAAAATATTGTCGACTTTGGCATTGATAACTTGTTGTTCCTTGCCCAAAGTTCCCGTCGCATTAATCTGCGCTCCTAAAGTTTTTGCGTTGATTTTAGTTTCTATGGCATTCATATTTGCGCAATCGGCTTCGCCGGAAATTTCTTCGACAGAAATTTTTTTACCGTCGAAATCGGCATTAATCGTGCCGCGCTCCAGAGAAATTTTGGCGTCAAAAGTCGATTCGCCTTCACTCTCAAGTTTAATGTCGTTTACGTTCCAAGAATTTTCGTCGCGCTTTTTGAGATTGAGTAATGCGCCGTCAAGTTTGATTTCATCGAGGGCGGCAACAGGGTCGTCGCGCAGAGCCAGCAATTTAAAATTAACTTCCGCCTTATCGACTTTGGCAATCAGCTCGGAATTTTTATCGAAAATTTCAATGTCATGAATGACTATATCACTGTTTTTATCAAGCTCCAAAAGATTTATTTTATCCAAATCGACATTGCCGATTTTAACGGGGACGCCCAAAGCTTTGGAGGCAGTCTCTTCGACCGTCGCCAAAGCATTTTCTATAATCTCTGTGCGCTTTGAATTTATGTAAAGTCCGCCGCCCAGCGCAAGGATAATCAACGCGCCGCCAAGAATTTTTAAAACTTTCCACACGGCGAACAGCTCCTTTCAAAGAATTAGGAATTGGGAATTAGGAATTAGGAATTATTAAAACCTAAAACCTGATTCCTTCCCCCTTACCCCTTTTCACTTTCCACTGACCACTTTACTCAAAAAGCTTTCTCGCGGTCTGCAACTTCGGAAGGCGTAAGCGAATCATTTTCAAAATCTATAAGGACGACAGGCGCAACTTCTCCCGTTTCGGGAACTTCAGCCGCATCAGCAGTCAAGGCAGAATCTTCGCGTGATTCGGTAGCAGTCTTGCCTTCTTCTTCCGATTCGACATAGCGAACAACGTCGATTTCAACGGGAACGCCCATTGCTCTGTCAAGGCTTGCTTTGGCGGAATTGTAGTTGTAAAGCGCGGTGAAATAATTTGAACGAGCCTCAGTCAATTTGCGCGAGGCGTCCATAACGTCTAAGTTGGTGCCGACGCCCGCCGCATAACGAACCTGCGCGATTTTATAATTTTCCTCTGCAAGTGCAACGGAGGCTTGAGTTGTGGCGATATTTTTTTCAGCCGCATGGAGTTGGAGATAAGCGGATTGAACGTCGAGTTGAATTTGTTCGCGAGTTTGAGCCGCCTCTTCCTGCGCTTTGGTCAAAGCCGCGTCTGCTTGATTGACTTGCGCTCTGGTTATGCCGCCGTCAAAAATTTTCCACGAGGCAGAAACGCCTGCCGTCCAACGGTCGCTGGTTTTATGCCAGAAAGGGTCTTTGTTATCAATTTCCTTAGTAATCTCGGCATTGACGCTGGGGAGCCAATTAGCTTTAGCAGATTTTTTTGCTGATTCGGCGCGTTTGACGGTGTAATCGGCAATGGCGGCGTCGGGACGATTTTCGAGGGCATAAGCCGTGCAATCGCCCAAAGACGAATTATAAGGTCTGTAAGTCAATGTATCTTGCGGACGAATAACTGTGTCGGCGGGCAAGCCAATATAATTATTCAAATTGGCAACGGCAACGTCGTAGCTGTTTTGAATATTAACAAGATTTTGCATGGCGTTAGCCAACTCAACTTGCGACTCCAACACGTCGACCTTGGCAACGGTACCGACGCGAAATTGAGCATTAACGTTGCGCAAATGCTCCTGCAAAGTTACAACTTCTTCTTCGTAGACTTCGATTAAATTTCTGTACTGCAGGACGTTGAAATAATAAACGGTCGATTGAAGGCGAACGGTCTGCATGGTATTTTCCAACGCAAGGTCAGCCGCACTTAAGGCGTAGCGAGCCGATTTGCGACCTTCTTTTAATCTGCCGCCTTGATAAATCGGCATACTGACGGAGCCGCTGTTTGCAAAGGAATTACTTGTACCGCCGTAATACGAGCCGCCGCGTCTGTTGCCGCTGTAGCTCCAAGTAACTTGCGGATTGGCTTGACGGCGAGCCTCCCTTAAACCCCAAAAAGCACTTTCGCGGTCGGCAACCGATTCTTTAATCGTGCGATTGTTTTCAAAGGCGCGTTGAATCGTTTCGTCGAGCGTGATATTGATGACATCAGCCGCATTCGCCGAACCGAGTCCGATTGAAAAAGTCATCATGCCTGCAGCGATTGCCGATGCCAATTTCCTGCGAAAATGTTTCTTGATACGATTGGAAATTTTCATTTTAATCTCCTCCAATTTATTTATCGTCCACGTTCAGCGATACGCCTTCGCGCAGATTTTCAAAACCATCCTTGATAATCGAATCGTCTGCCTTCAAGCCGGTCTTTACAACAAAATAATTCCCGATTTTATCGCCGAGTTCTATTTTTCTTACGGCGGCTTTTTTATTGTCAGCGACGTAAACAAAAGTTCCTGTCTCGCCGTTTTGAATAACATTTTCCGGAACGAACAATCCGTTTGAAATCTTAACGCCGTCAATCACAATCTGCGCGGTTGAGCCGAGAGCCAAATTTTCATCGGGATTGGCAAAAAAAATTAAGCCGTCTTTGAAAGTGCCCTCATGAGGATAAATTGTGCCGTCGCTCAGTTTCAGAGAAATTTTCAAGTTATCATTTGCCGCGAGGATTTTCGATTCGGCTTCGGAAAGTTCAAAGTTCACGACGACCGGATTAATATTCCCAACAGTGGCGATAACCGTTTCATTTTCAACGACGAACAATCCGAGTTGAGCATCAACCGCTTCGAGCCGCCCCGATTTCGGTGCATAAATAATTCCTTTTACCATAGTACTTTCCATTTGCTTAATAATTTCTTGGTGTTTGGTTATATCGGCTTGAAGATTCTCGACAGCGGCTTTTTTATCGGCGATTTCCTGCGCGGAAAAATTTTTTTCGGCGTTTTGAAGGTCGGACATTGCTTTAGGCAAATTCGTCATATCCTCAGCGAGTTCTACTTTGATTTGCAAAAGGTCTGCATAAGGACCGAAGTCACAGACTTTAAAAAGCATTTGCCCTTCCGTCACGTCGGAGCCGTCTTCAACGTATTTCTCCATAAGATTGCCGAAAACAGGCGACATAATTTCTGTCGAATCACTTGCCGCAATTTTTCCTTCGTAAGTCAAAGTTAAAGTATCATTAGCGGTTAAAACTTTTTCCGTAGTAACTGCTGCAGGCGATTCATTACCGCAACCCGTTAAAAAAATCATCGCCGCGCAGATTAGCATTAAAAATTTTTTCATATCAAAACTCCTGTTTGAGTCCGAAATAAACGGCGCGTTCGTCATTCCTGTTGACGCTGTGCCATTCGCCCAAAATATATGTTGAGTCGTGAACTTTGTATTGAGATTTCAAACGGATTTTGCCTTCATTGAGGTCGTAAGCCTCTGCGGAAAATTTCCATTTACTGCCCGCGAAGGCGTCGAGTCCGATACCCGGTTTGCCTGCGATAATTCCCGCACGTGCTCCAAAATCCTTGCCGAATTTTTTACTGCCCTGCAGATTTAATTTGGTATTATCGCCGATGTCCTCCGCGCCCAGTACCAAAGATTTATCGCCGCTTGCCACGTCCAAATTTAAATTTGCGTTCCAATCATGAGCACTGCCGCTGTATAGTATATCAATCGAAGGTGTTACGTCAATCTTTGAAATGCCGTCGGTTGCACCTTCAACTTTGCCCAACATTTTATCGGCGCGTTCGGTTATACTGCGGGCATTACTGACGGTCGCCTTTAAGTCTTCGGCAACTTTCGGATCGCCGGCGAATTTATTCATGTTGTCAGCCATACTCGCCACGCTCGCTGAAGTTTTGGAAATATTATCGAGTGTGAACTTTAAATCCTCAGCCGTTTTGGGGTCGCCCGCAAATTTATCGATATTAGCCGTCATGTGTTCGATATTTGCCATAGTTTGATTCATGCCGGCAATCGCGCTGTTCATTTGATGAACCATATCATCAAAAACTGCCTCGTTATCTTTGGCGACTTTTTTAAACGAGCCTGTCATTTCATTTATATTCGCGGTTGCCTCACTCATATTGTTGCTCATTTCGACGACAGATTTTTTAAAAGTATCGTCGCCGATAATCGCTTGAACGTCCTTTAATAAATCCTCAACCTTAGTCATAACTTTAACCAGACCGTCGAACATTTGATCCATTCCGGCTTCTTCCGCGCCGTATAAATAGGTTCCGTTCTCAAGATATTCGCCGTTATCGACTTTGGGTTGAAAGTTTATGAATTTTTCGCCCATGACGCCGCTTGAGGCTATTGAAACTCTGGATTCCTTCGGGATTTTAACATTGGAATCAACTTCCATAGTGACGGTTACGCCCGTGCCGTCATTGGCAATTTTTACGACTTTGCCGACCAAAACGCCGCTCAATCGAACGTCCGATTGCGGCATAAGTCCGACTACCTGCTTAAAGCCCGCATATAAAACGTAATCTTCATTTGTCCCGAAATCAAAATTTCCCAGTCCTGCCGTCGCGCCGCCCAAGAGCATAAGCCCGCCGACCGTGAACGCTCCGACCTTTGCTTCCAATGACATTTTTTCGCCTCCTTAATCGTTTAATCTATGATTCGGAAAAACGCTTTAACGCGCTTATCTTGTATCTTTTTAAAGTTTTCGGGTGTGTCAACCGCTATCAATTCGCCGTTATATATCATTGCTATTCTGTCCGCTATTCGACATGCGCTTACCATATCATGCGTTACAACTATGCTTGTGACTTTCAAAGCCCTTTGCGTTTCGATTATCAGCTCGTCAAT
The DNA here is from genome assembly GCA_017554285.1 of Selenomonadaceae bacterium. GTDB lineage: Bacteria > Bacillota > Negativicutes > Selenomonadales > Selenomonadaceae > Quinella. The sequence continues at coordinate 18,234 of JAFZIQ010000149.1, read as the reverse complement.
TTTGTTTGTCATAATCGGATCCAATCCGCTGCTCGGCTCGTCATAAAAAATTATTTCCGGCTCAAAGGCAATCGCTCGCGCCAATGAAACTCTTTTTTTCATGCCGCCCGATAATTCATTCGGCATTCGATTTTCTACGCCTTCAAGTCCGACTTGCTTTAACTTTTCTTTGACAATCTCTTGAATTTTTTCCTTGCTGAAATCGGTATGCTCGACCAATCCGAAGGCAACGTTATCGCCGACCGTCATTGAATCGAACAGTGCGGAATATTGAAAAACCATTCCCATTCTTAAACGGACGCGCATTAATTCCTTTTCGTTCATATGAGAAATTTCATCGTTGCCTATCCAAATTTCTCCGCTTGTCGGCTGAATTAAGCCAATCATCAATCTAAGTAACGTTGATTTGCCCGAACCCGACCCGCCGATTATCGCTAGCGTTTCGCCGTCCGCAATCTCAAGATTGATACTTTTCAAAGCGAGTTTCTGCCCGAATTTTTTCGTGACGTTAATAATCTTAATCATATATCACCTGTAAATAATGAAAGTCAACAGTGCATTCAAAACAAAAATAACGATAATCGACGTGACAACCGTTTTGGTCGTCGCCTTGCCGACACCTTCCGCGCCATTCGGACAATTCAACCCGTAGTAGCAACCCAAAACCGCTATGACATTGCCAAAAAAAATTGCCTTTATCATGCCGCCCGTTAAATCGTGTATCGTGGCGAATATCTTAATCGAATTGATAAATAAGTACGAGCTGATTCCCGAATATTGAGTTGCGACAACCCAGCCGCCCAATACTCCGACTATGTCTCCAAAAACTGTCAAAAGCGGGACGGCTATCATACATGCTATCATTCGCGGCACGATTAAATAATTTACGGGGCTGACTGCCATAACTTTCAGTGCGTCAATTTGCTCGGTAACTTTCATTGTACTGATTTCAGCCGTGATTGCCGCTCCGACTCGACCCGCGCAGACTACGCCGACAAGTACCGGGCCAAGTTCTCTGCCGATTGCTATTGCGATTATCCCGCCGACCGTCGATTGCGCACCGAATCGGATAAATTCATGCGCCGTTTGCAATGTGAAGACGACGCCCGTAAATAATAACGTCAACGAAACTATCCCCAACGAATCAACGCCCAAATGCGACATCTGCGCCAATATGTGTCGAATTCGCGGTTTGCTCGCCAGCTGTTTAAATGTGTCGGCGTACAGTAAAACTATCGTCCCTATTCCGCTCAGCGTCTTTAAAATAATTCTGCCTATCATTTCAAAAAAACTTGTCAGCAATAAACCGCCCCCTTTCTTCAAAGCATTATACCATAAATTTCATTTTCCTATGAACACTTTATGAAAAAATTTTTTCCCAATATTTTCTGCCGCGTTGACAGAACTTTTTTAATCATTTAAAATTCATTCAAAACCTTTCCGGAGGTGAATCTATGCTAAGAAAAATTTTCGTAATCCTTTCCGTCGTCTCAGTCGTCTATTTCCTTATAAGTTTGCCTTCCGTTCAAAAAAAATTCCTCTATCCGTTTCCTTATCGCTCTGAAATTGAAATTTATTCCTCCAAGTGGCACGTCGATAAATTCTTGACTATCGCCGTCATGAAAGTTGAATCCAATTTCCAAGAATCCGCCAATTCTCATTCCGGCGCGGTCGGTTTAATGCAGATTATGCCCGATACTGCCAACTGGATTGCTATTCAGCTTAATGAATCACTTTTTAACCTTCAAAATCCCGATACCAATATCCGTTACGGTACGTGGTATCTTGCAGAGTTACAAGACGAATTCAAAGGCAATGAGGTTCTTGCCCTAGCCGCTTACAACGCCGGACGCGGTAACGTTCATGATTGGATTGAAAAAAATCACTGGGATTATAATTTCTCCGACCCAGATAAAATCCCTTATGCCGAAACTCGCGATTACGTTAAAAAAGTTCTTCATTGCCGAGAAAAATACGCCAAACTCTACAGTACAAATGATTTTATGGCGACTCCAATAGCTTTACACGAATTGCGCTTTGCAAGGCTTAAATATCTTTCCTTATAATGAGAAATAACGATTTGAAACGAAAAATTCTGTATGGAAGAGGCTGATAAATTACCTGTTGAGTACAATTTTTCCCGAAGATTTGAGTTGCCAATTATCGTCGCCGAACTCTAAAACAGCCGCCCGCTCAACGCGAAGTCGCGAATAAGTTCCGCGTTCATAATTCGATTCAAAAACCAGCCCGAAAGCGCGTTCGGCGTGATGATTTTCCGTATAAGTTTTGATATTGGGGACGACGGCAAATAAATTTTCGTCGATTTCGCAAGCCCAAAAATCACTGCCGGCAATGCTCGCGCTCTCTGAAAAGGTCGGAGCTGTCTTCGGATTATTCATGCGCTCTTCGACGTTCGCGCAGTTTAAACCGCGCACTTTGTAACGTCTTAAAAACTTTTCACGCGCCTGACGTGCACTGAAACCGCTCAATTTCTCCAACGCATTAAAATCATTAACAAATTTCTCTCCGATGCTTATTTCGGCACTCGGAGATTTTTTTTCGGCTGAAATTGTTTTCCTAGTCGCTTTTTGCTCGCCGTTGCCGAGAAAAATTTTCAATTCGGCTATGAAAACAGGTTCGACGGACATTTTTTTTATATCGCGCCCCTTTTTATCGGCGTAGAAATTATTTGTGTCGCGAATCAGTTCTTCTTCATCAAAATTAATGCCTTCAGCCCATAATTTCTGCGAATTATTAAACCGCTCAACGAAATTTTTAAATTCGCGCAGACTGTTAATGGTAATGCCCTCGAAAATGTCATGCGCACTGATAAAGGAACTTGCCGATTGAGTTTCGCCGCCTTGATTGAAATCCGCGCCCGCCAATACTGCAGAATAAATAAAATCATCAGCGTCGCCGAACATTTCGCGATTAATGCGTTCCTCATCGAAAAATTCGACGTCATTGGCAGGTTTATCGACAATCATACCCGCCGCGACTTCGATTTTGGGTTGCGGACTCAAATGCAGACAGAATTTTTTATAATTTTCAAGCCCGCTCGCCGCGCAAAAGATATTTTCAAGTACATTGAGATAAATATTGCCGTTAATATCGGTGCCGCCCGTGAGCCAATGAAAAATACGCGCTCCGTTGCCGCCAACGAATACATGAGGGATTTTTTCTTCGCGATAATGCCCGTAATCGTGCAGAATGCGAATTAATTCGCCGAGATAATGGAATAAGCCGGCAGCAGCGACCTGCGCGGTTTGCAAAACGGATTTGATTTGTTCATTGCCCGTTTTGAATTTCAAATCGGCTAAATATTTATCGGAGTGCTCGCGCATATCGGCATCGATAACCGCTTGACGTTGAGTTTCGTCATTTAATTTGCCCGAAATGATTTTTTCATCGGCGAAAAGCTCAAAATTATCATAAAGAGGCTTGAACATTTGCCTTGCGGCGTATTTAATGGAAGTATGATAGACAATTCGGGGCGAATTTCCGCTGATAATGCTAATATCGGTCGTTCCTGCGCCAATATCTACGCAAATTGCGCCTTGCGCGAGATTTCCGGCTTTACCGTCAAGATTGTTGAAGTGATAGGCGGCGGCTTTGCTCTCGGAGTAAAAATTTGGAGTATTATTGACGGATTCGCGACAAATTTCTTGGAAAGATACCTTTTGAGCTTGAGAAAAGGCTGTAGGGTAGGAAAAATTCCATTGAATATTGTTTACGCCGTTAGAAAAAGCCTCGACAGCGGCTTGAAGGCAAATTTGCTTAATATAAGCGGCGGTTTTACGGCGTTGGCGGTCGTCGTCCTGCCATTTAAGGTTAGCGTCAATATGACCGGCGAATTGCTCGAAGACGCGAACATTTTCCGAACTGAGTAAAAAAACATGTCCGTCTTGCAGCGGGCGAATATTTTTTACATTTTCTACGTTGAGGATATGAAAAATACTTAAAAAGGAGCCGTCGAGCCGATTAGGGATTTGAGAGGGGATAAAATGGCGATAAGTTTGAGTTCTCGCGCCGCCGCTGGCTGTGATTTGGAATAAATGCGGAGAAAAGTTTAACGGACGCGGCGAATTATTATTTTCGGAGAAAAATACCATAGTGGAGCTTGTCCCGAAATCAACGCCGATTTTCCATGACAAATCCGTATTACGTTCGATATTTTTGGGCTTATTAAGGAGGATTGCGCCGATTTCGTGAGGTTTTTTATTAGAATGGAGCGGCGGATTATAAGTAACGATTAAAACTTGCGGGAAGTTATCCAATTTGGTTGTGAAACGATTTTGCAAGAAATTTTCGCGGATTTTGGAGTTAAAAGGCTGAACAAAATAAATATCGGGAGCAAGATTATCATCATCGGATTGAGCACGATAATTTTCGTAGTAGAGGAAATAAGTATTCCAATCCGAGCGGCGGAAATTGGGATAAATTTCTATTACGGGGACTTCTTGGTCTATGTAAATCAAATTTTGTTTCGGATAAGCTTTTGTGTAGCGGAAGTTTGTACCTTTGCCGTCGACGCCGCTGAGCGGAAAGATAAAATGAACATAGAAATTATTTTTATCGTCGGAGACAGAAATACGGTCGGAAATCTCTTCGGGCGTGAAAATTTCCAATAATTCGCGCTTGACGGGAAGAATGGGGGTTAAATCTTTATCGGAAAGAGAATCCGCGCCTTGAAGTTTCGGAGAATTCGGAAAAGCATTGGCGGGTTCGGTGACAGCCATTTTTTCATAAAAGAAATCTTCGGGTCTGCGGAATTCGGTATTTTTAAGGACAGTGCGCCCGATTTTTTTATAATCGGAGGATAATTTATCGTTGGTGATGTCATTTGCGCTGATACCTTGCCAAACGACGAGTTTAGCAGGATTGACGCCCTCAAATTTGGCAAAATCCCTTACAAAATCCGGAGAGACAAGCAATAAATTTTTCTTGTCATTTATAAGGCGGACGGCAGAATCTTCAAAGCGCGGTTCGCGTCCCTTAACGGTATCATCGAGCAAGCGGGCTGTTCCGACGTGTAAATTAAGATTGGAGGGTACCAAATCAAAATTTTCATCGTCAATCTGCGCGGCGGCTACGTCATATTGATAATCTGCAATACATTTCAAAACAGAATTGGAAATTTCGTTAGCTTTAATGTTAAGTGATTGAATTTTGGTGTAAAGATTCTGCAACCAGATTTTAAGGGCAGAAAGTTCGGCAGGAGAGAGAAATTTTATCGGGTCGGTAAGAATTTTATTATCGGAACTAAACGGAGTGAATATTTTTCCGTCAAAAGTTTGTTCGTAATCGGCGGCGGGAGCCGCTAAAGTTGTCGGTGAAGTCATGGCGATTGGAGAGCCGTTGAAGTAAATAATGTAAATGTCGGTGAGCCAAGCCGATTTATTACCGGTTAAAGAATCGTTCGGAGCAAGAGATTTTAAGATTTTGGCAAGTTCGGAATGATTTTCGAGCAAATTAACATGTTCGGCGCGTAAATCGAGCTGTTTGAAGTCTTTAAGAGCGAACATAGCCAATAAAGCGCGCCATTCGCCCTTAACTTTGTCATGAAGCCCTGTAACGAGTTGTTTATTCGGTTCCAAATCGAACAGAGCCATTTTAAACAGCAAGGGACGCGCCCAAATATCGGGAATGGAATCTACCGACCCCATATCCTTGATAGAATCGCCGCAATCAAGACTGTTGGCGAGTCCCTGCAAAAAATTTATATCCGTTTCCTTCCAAATGCCCGCTTGGTCTTTCAAAACCTTAGAAATATCCTCATTGACTTTCGGAAGCATGGGAAAATATGAATCAGCCATTTAAAAACTCCTTTCAAAATTATTTCCGCGCAGATTATACCAGAAAAATATTTATGAAGTAAAAAAATTTCCCAAAGCTTATCAACTCCCAAAAAGTAACGGCAAAGAGGATGGAAGGTTCACGAAATCGAAGTTCAGCGGCTCCAAGCTCGTTAAATAAAATCTGCGCGGACAGGAAATTGACAAAGCAAAATCAGCAAGTTAGAATGAACTTTAAAGTCGAGTTGCTTGGTTAAAAATATAAAGGTGATGAGCAATAGGAATATAAAAGTAAATGCATGTTGTTCGAGCGTTTGCATCTCTCTGCAAAATTTTTAGTTCAGGAAAGAGGATATTTTTATGGAAGGAAAAAATGTTTTGAACCGCAAAAGCACTTTACAAAAATTGACTGACAAAGTAAAGATACTTTATCGGGCGGTAACGGAGCCGATAAACTTTTGGGCGGCGACGGCAACGATTCACTGAACGGCGGTGAAGGTAACGATAAACTTTACGGACAAGCCGGCAATGACATTTTGAAAGGCGGTAAAGGTAACGATTCACTCTGGGGCGGCGCAGGCAACGATACTCTTTACGGCGATGCGGGAAAAGACGTTTTCATCTACGCGAGTGGCGAAGGCAAAGATGTTATTTACGGCTTTGAAAACAGCGACATGCTTTTAATTACAGGCGCGTTTAACCTCCTTGCGCGAGAATTCCCCCGCCTCTATAGGCGGCGGGATGAATCGCGCCTTGTTGTTGACGATAAAAAATGTAACTGATAAAATGCAAACGAAGGGAGGAACAATCTCCGTAGCTGAATAGAGACAGCGTCGCAAGACAGTAAGCTGACGCGAGAAAGAGCCGGCGTGAGGCTCCTTGACCGTGAGGCGGGTGGTAAGTCAGAAATCCGGACACACGTAACTTCATGAATAGTTGCACTTATACGAAATTCATCTACCGCAGGGACTGCGGGAAGTAACGCCTGTATGAGAGGAAATAAGACGCAACCTCGGCGCGACCTCGTTGATTCAGGAAGCTCCCGCCTCTTAGCCGTTAGGCGTAGGCGGGTGTAGTTCACGGCGTCTTACGATAAGTCGAAGAAAGAAATTGCATTCAAAGTAGACGATACTGCCAATGCCATTACGCTTAAGGATTTCACGGCGACGAGTTTTGAAGTCAACGGTTATTCTTACAAAATCAGCGGCTCCAAACTCGTTAAGAAATAAAATCTGTTCGGAAAATTTTTTATCCCGTCGAAAAACTCGGCGGGAATTTTTTATTGAAAGTTGCGCGGTTAATGCTATAATGATTCGGCTTTTGTTTCGAGAGTTTCTCTCTAAAAATTTGGGCAAAGGGGATTTAAATGGAAAACAAAAAACAAGGTTCACTGGCGGGCTTTTTGGTGCCGTCAATTATCGGAATTATTTTGTTCATGATACCCGTACAATATGACGGGAGTTGGACAATCGTCGTCAAAATCGTTGCGGATATGATAAGCAATGCTATTGGCGATTATCTGCCGGGCTTATGCGTGGCTATCGTGACGTTATCGGCAATTCTCGGCGTAGTTTTCTTGGGCAAACCGAATTTCATTGCGACTTATCCGATTGTCGCCAACACTTTTTCGACGACGGCGATTTGGGTCGCAATCAGAATCGTAGGTGCGATTTTTATCTGGCTGACTTATCTCGGCGTCGACGCTGATAATCCCGACAGCACGATAGGATTAATAACAAGCGGCGATAACGGCGGCTTCGTGCTCCATGATTTGCTTACCGTCCTTGTCGTAATCTTTCTTTTGGCAGGATTACTGTTGCCGTTGCTTTTGGATTTCGGATTGCTTGAATTTATCGGCGCAATGCTTACGAAAATTATGCGTCCGTTGTTCACGATACCGGGACGCGCCGCCGTCGACTGCATAACGTCATGGATTGGCGACGGTACATTGGGCGTCATGCTCACCGCTAATCAGTATGAAGGCGGATATTATTCAAAACGCGAGGCAGCTATCATCTCGACGACTTTCTCCGCAGTCTCGATAACATTTTCAATCGTCGTGCTCGCTCAGGTTGATTTAATGGAATATTTCGGACTGTACTATCTTTTAATCTGCGCGATTGGTATTGTTTGCGCGTTAATCCTTCCGAGAATCCCGCCGCTGTCTTTGAAAAAGGACGAGTATTTGGTTCCCGGTAAGGCAATGGGTGAGGCTCTCCCCGAAGGTTATACGACTTCATTTCAATACGGAATCGCATTGGCAAGAGAACGCGTCGGCGAACATCGCGGCTTTGAACAATTTATGGAAGGCGCGTTTAAAAATGCGGCGGGCATGTGGTTTGGAGTGTTGCCGGTCGTCATGTGCATAGGAACTTTGGCATTGGTTTTGGCGAATCACACGACGATTTTCGATACACTCGGCTTGCCGTTCCTGCCGTTGTTGCAACTCCTCGACGTGCCGCAAGCTACGGAAGTATCAAAGACAATGATAGTCGGCTTTACGGACATGTTCACGCCGTCGGTATTGGCGGCAGGTACCATTACAAGCCCGATGGCAAAATTTATCGTCGCGGTTATTTCAGTCACGCAGTTAATTTATCTGTCGGAAGTCGGCGGATTGATTCTCGGCTCGAAAATTCCCGTCAATCTCCCCGAACTTTTTATCCTGTTCCTTGAGCGGACAATCATAAGTTTGTTAATCGCGGCTCCCGTCTCGCATATGTTCTTTACAACTTGAAAATTTTTAGGAATAAAAAAACCCGTCGGATAATCGGCGGGTAATTTTTTTATTTAATGTCAATGAATTCCAATACAGGTTCTTTGTCAATCAAATTCAATTCGTAAGCCTTCTGATAGTAAAGTTTCAAAGCCTCCAAAGCCTCCGCCGTCAAATCCCATTTAATGACGCCGCCCAAATATTTATCCAATTCTTCAAAGCTGAAAGGCTTGGTCGACAGCACAGATTTTATCGCGGCAGTTTTATTTTCAATGCCGAATCGAAAGGCTCGAATAATTTTTTCATACGTCGATTTCAAAGGCTCGTTAAAATTTTTTCTGACAGCCCATAACGCATAAACCATTTGCCGCCCCGTGAGTTTATGCCATTCCCTGCCCAAATCATATACATAAAAATTTTTCGGACGATTAAGATAAACATAAAGCGCATCATCGCCGATTAAAAGCGCGGCAGTCGCATCGTCATCAACGGGATTTTCAACTTTAACCGTTCGCGTCTCGTAATTCGGAGCGGCGTCGTAACCTTCATGCAAAATAATTTTAAGCAGACATTGAGCGGTTGCCGATTTCGACGTTAAAATAATTTTATCATCGCGCAGATTTTCAATCGGCTTGCGCGAAATCAAAATGATACTCGTAACGTCTTCATCTGCGCGGACGCAAATTTCAGGCAGAATCAAAAGTTCGTCGCTCTGTTTGGCATATTCAATCGAAGAAATATTGCTCAGGTCGATTCGCCCCGCTCTAAGTTCGCCGTTTAAAAAAGTCGGGACGCCGTAAATAATCTTCAAATCCTGCGCGGTGTGTTGATAGCCGTAATTCAGCGGCAAGACGTTCAAAAAATTTATATGCCCGATTCTCGGACTCATCTGAACACTTCCTTATTCAAATTCAATCGTGGCGGGCGGCTTGCTCGTGCAATCGTAAAGAACGCGATTAACGCCTTTAACCTCGTTGACTATGCGATTAGCGACGACGTTTAAGACTTCAAAAGGAATTTGCGCCGCTTCCGCCGTCATGAAATCGCTCGTCAAAACTGCGCGGAGAGCAATCGCAAAATCATAAGTTCGCCCGTCGCCCATAACACCGACCGAACGCATATTTGTCAACGCCGCGAAGTATTGCGATAAATTTTTTATGCCCGCTTTGGCAATTTCTTCGCGATAAATGGCGTCGGCGTCTTGAACTATTTTAACTTTTTCAGCCGTGACTTCGCCGATAATCCGAATTCCCAAGCCCGGTCCCGGAAAAGGTTGACGACTTACAATATTTTCGGGCAAGCCCAATTCGCGCCCCGCTTGACGAACTTCATCTTTGAACAGCAAACGCAACGGCTCCACAATCTCCTTGAAGTCTACGAAATCGGGCAAGCCGCCAACGTTATGATGAGATTTAATCACGGCAGATTTGCCAAGCCCGCTCTCGATAACGTCGGGATAAATCGTGCCTTGAACCAGATAATCAACCGCGCCGATTTTTTTGCTGACTTCCTCAAACACGCGGATAAATTCTTCGCCGATGATTTTGCGCTTGCGTTCCGGCTCGACGACGCCTTTTAATTTGCTTAAAAATCTTTCGCCCGCGTCGACCTTGATAAAATTCAAATCAAATTTGCCGAAAACTTCTTCAACCTCAGCCGCCTCGTTCTTGCGAAGGAGCCCGTGATCCACGAATACGCAAGTTAAATTTTTGCCGACCGCCTTACTCAACAGACAAGCCGCAACGCTCGAATCAACGCCGCCGCTCAATGCACATAAAACTTTGCCGCCGCCGATTTTATTTTTGAGGTTGTTAATCGTGTCGACTACGAACGAAGACATTTTCCAATCACGGGCGCAACCGCATATGTCCACGAAGTTTGAAAAAATCTTCATGCCCTCAACCGTGTGAACAACTTCGGGGTGAAATTGCACGGCATAAAAATTCTTGGCGGGATTTTCCATTGCGGCAATCGGACAATCTTTAGTCTCGGCAGTCACGGTAAAATTATCGGGCGCAGTAAAAATTCTGTCGGTGTGGCTCATCCACGCGACGGATTTCTTTTCGACGCCCTTAAAAAGTTTCGACTCGCCCGAAGTTTCAATCTCGGTCTTGCCGTATTCGCTGACCCGCGTAGGTTTAACTTCGCCGCCCAAAATCTTCGCCATTGCCTGTGCGCCGTAGCAAATTCCCATTACGGGAATATTCATATCGAAAATCTCAATCGGAGGCAGGAGCGAATCTTTTTCGTAAACGCTTTGAGGTCCGCCCGTCAAAATTATTCCGACAGGATTAAGAGCGCGAATCTTTTCAATGCTTAATGCCGTATGAACTTCGCAATAAACATTGTTCTCGCGGACGCGCCGAGCTATCAGCTGATTGTATTGCCCGCCGAAATCCAATACCAATATCATTTCCCTTGCCAATCGAATCACTCCCAAAATTTTTTCTACCATTATAACCAAAAAAAAAGCCCGTGCAAATTTCTTTGCACAAGCTAAAAAATTTTTATCTCAAAGTCCTGCCGCTTTTCTCAGAATGTCGGCTTTATCTGTACGTTCCCAAGTAAAATCTGCGTCCGTCCTGCCGAAATGCCCGTATGCCGAAGTCGCTTTGTAAATCGGGCGGCGCAAGTCAAGCATTTTAATAATTCCTGCGGGGCGCAAGTCAAAATTCTCTTTAACAAGTTTCTCGATAAGCTCTTCATCAACTTTAGCCGTTCCGAAACTCTCAACGCGAACCGATACCGGATAAGCCACGCCGATTGCATATGCAAGCTGAATCTCGCATTCGTCGGCAAGCCCTGCCGCTACGATATTTTTCGCAACGTAACGAGCCGCATAAGCCGCGCTCCTGTCAACTTTTGTCGGGTCTTTACCGCTGAAAGCTCCGCCGCCGTGACGCGCCCGGCCGCCGTAAGTGTCGACGATAATTTTTCTGCCAGTCAAGCCGCTGTCGCCTTGAGGCCCTCCGATAACAAATTTGCCCGTCGGATTCACAAAATATTTCGTCTCGGCAGTCAAAAGTTCCGCAGGTACTACGGGCTTAATGACATATTCAATCATGTCCTTTTTAATCTGCTCAAGTGTAACGTCGGGATTGTGTTGAGTAGAAATAACAACGGTCTCGACAGCAACGGGCTTGCGACCTTCATAGGCAATCGTGACTTGAGTTTTGCCGTCGGGGCGAAGATAATTTACTTCCTTAGTGACTTTGCGAACTTCGGCAAGACGACGCGCCAATTTGTGCGCCAAAGAAATAGGCAACGGCATATATTCGGGCGTTTCATTGGTCGCGTAGCCGAACATCATGCCTTGATCTCCCGCGCCGATTGCGTCTTCAATCGCCATATCGCCTTCGCGAGCCTCAATCGATTTGTTGACGCCTTGCGCAATATCGGGCGATTGTTCATCAAGAGAAATCAATACTCCGACAGTATCGGCGTCGAAACCGTAAGCCGAATCGGTATAGCCAATGTCGCGAATCGCCGTCCGAATTATTTTGGCAATGTCAACGTAACAAGTCGTAGAAATTTCTCCGACAACGTGAGCTTGCCCCGTCGTTACCAATGTTTCGCAAGCGACACGCCCCATCGGGTCTTGTTCTAAGATTGCGTCCAATATGCTGTCTGAAATTCTGTCCGCAACTTTATCGGGATGCCCCTCCGTCACGGATTCCGATGTAAATAACATTCTGCGCATTCTTATACCTCGCTTTAAAAAAATTTTTTGCTAACTTATCACTTTTAATCTTAACTGTCAACGCTTATCAAGTTTCTTGGCTAACGTATTGCCGGCGAATTGCACGAGCTGAACCAAAACTATCAACACAACGACCGTTGCCAACATTACTTCGGGTCTGAATCTTTGATAGCCGTAACGAATTGCCAAATCTCCGAGTCCGCCGCCGCCGATTGCTCCCGCCATTGCCGATTCTCCGACAAGCGCGATTATTACCGTCGTCAACTGCGAAACTATACCGGGCATGGCTTCGGGCAATAAAACTTTCGTTATAATCTGCGCGGGAGTTGCACCCATTGCCAACGCCGCTTCGACCAAGCCCGACGGAACTTCTTTAAGCGACGTTTCGACTTGCCGCCCGATAAACGGTATCGACGCAATGACCAACGGGACGATTGCCGCCGTCGTTCCTATTGCACTGCCGACCAAAAATCTTGTGAACGGGATTATCGCAACCATCAAAATTATAAACGGGATTGAACGTATCGCGTTGACGACCGAGCCGATTGCCTGATTGATAAAAATATTTTCAAGGATTTGTCCTTTAGCCGTCGTGTGGAGAAAAACTCCGAGCGGCACTCCGATTGCAGAGGCGATTGCCATACTCACGACGACCATATAAATCGTTTCGCCCAATGCTTTACTCAACAACGGCAGAATTTCTGCGAACATAGCCAATCACCTCCACTCGAACATCTTCGCCGCCAAGAAAGCTCAGCGCGTTATTAATCGCGTCATCTTCGCCGCTCAAGCCGATAATAAATCGCCCGAAAGGTACGCCGTGAATTTCATCAAGATTGCCGAAAAGCATTGTGCATTCAAGCCCCGTGCAATTCCGAATCATCTTTGCAAGAACAGGATCGTCGGCTTTGTCGCCGAGAAAAATTAATCGCAAGAGAAGAAAACTGCCGGGCGTCTTGTCTTGAGAAATTTCATTGCCTCTGAATGCGGCGGGCAATTCATTCGATAACAAGACGCTGATAAATTCCTTAGTTATTGCATGACGGGGATTTGTGAACACGTCAAGCACCGAGCCGCGCTCCGCAATTATGCCGTCGCTGATAACCGCCACTTTGTCGCAAAGTTCCTTGATAACTTGCATTTCGTGCGTAATGACGACGACAGTCAGCGAAAGATTTTTATTGATGACTTTGATTAAATCCAAGATAGATTTGGTTGTCTGCGGGTCGAGCGCGGAAGTTGCTTCGTCGCAAAGCAAAATTTTTGGGTCGCTTGCCAAAGCGCGGGCGATGCCGACACGCTGTTTTTGCCCGCCGCTGAGTTGTGACGGATATTGATTTGCTTTATCCTTAAGTCCGACCAGTTCAAGGAGCGGTCGAACTTTTTTTTGAATATCGGTTGAACTCATGCCCGATAATTTCAGCGGAAAGGCAATGTTATCGTAAACGGTCGCCGAGCTTAGCAAATTAAAATGCTGAAAAATCATTCCGATATTTTTACGCGCCGCCCGCAATTCACTTTCACTGAGAGTCGTCATATCTTGTCCGTCAACGAAAACTTTGCCCGCCGTCGGACGTTCAAGCATATTAATACAGCGAACGAGCGTAGATTTACCTGCGCCGCTTAACCCGATTATCCCGTAAATTTCCCCGCGAGCAATTTCCAAGTCAATACCTTTAAGCGCATGGACTTTGCCCGACGGACTGTCATAAATTTTTTCTATGCCCAAAAGTTTTATCAAGGGAAAGGCTCCTTCACTTCTTCAAGTAACGATACAATGCTCCGAATAAATTTGCTTCATTATGATATTTGCAGGCGACGATTTGCGGACGCGGCAGATAATCAAAAGAAATCTTGCAGATTTCATCGAGTTTATCTTGTACGGCGTCGATAAAACTTTGCCTTGCGCTGATACCGCCGCCCAATGCGAATCGTTCGGGGTCGAACAGCATTTGCAGATTAAAAATTTTAATCGCCACGCCGTGAGCATATTTGTAAAGTTCATCAAGCATGACGTCATCATTTTCTTCAATCAAATCAAAAATCATTTCGCCCGTAACTTCTTCCGGCGGCATATTCAATACCTCCGCACATTTTTTTTGGAAAACAACTGCGCTCAAGGCGTAGTGATAAGTATTTTTTTCATCAATTTCCAAGTTGACATTTTGGAAAGTCGGAGCGATTTCGCCCGCGCAGAAGTGAGCACCGCGATAAATTTCTTTGTTATGAATGAACGCGCCGCCGACCGAAGTCCCGAAGACCAAGACAAAGGCGTCCTTAACGTCAGTCAGACTGCCCGATTTGACTTCGGCAAGAGCCGCACAGTTGGCATCGTTTTCGACCGTCACGGGAACGCCGCAGATATTTTGAAGTTCAGCGGCGATACAATGCCCGTTACTGAAATTCAAAGCACCGCTGGAAATGCAAATGCCTTTAAAAGTGTCGATAAGACCGGGCATAGAAATTGCAATGCCTTCAACGTCGGCATTCGCTTTAAAAATATCGGCGAGTGCCTCCAAAAAACTTTCGTGACTGTCTCTCGGTGTCGGAGTTTTATTCTGCGCGGCGATTTTGAAAGAGCGCGTTCCGCTCATGACGGCATGTTTAATGAAAGTGCCGCCAACGTCTATCGTCAAAATTTTTCTCATCGTGCAACCTCCCTTAAAAATTCTTGGCGTCAACAATAATTCAAGGGCAAAAGCTTTGTCAATCGTTTCCGCTAAAAATTTTTTGCGGGAACAAAAAGGGGAATCATAAACTTTGTTGAAAAGCTTATTGACAATTTTTAGCCGCAAGGTTGAAGAAAAGGAATTTATGTTGTAAAATCGCTGAAGGATTTTTTCAGAAATTTTATTGGTGAATCGCAAAACGCAGAAAGGTGAGTGAAGCGGGCGTGCTTGAACAAATATTTAACTCGTCGAATTTTAATTATCTGCCGCGAGCAATGACGGCGGCAAATATTCGACAGGAAATCATCGCGAATAACATCGCAAACGTTAATACGCCGAATTTCAGGAAATCGAGTGTAGAATTTGAAGAGCTGTTGGCGCGAGAAATTTACGGCGAGGAATCGGACGGCAAATTAAAGTTGGAGAGGACGCACGATAAACATTTGCCTTTCGTGCCGCTTGATTTCAGAGCCGAGCCGACGATTAATCAAGATAATTCTACGGTCATGCGCGTTGACGACAACAACGTTGACATTGATATTGAGATGGCGTCTTTGGCGAAGAATCAGCTTTATTATAATGCTATTGTTACAGAATTCGGCGGGCATGTCAGCCGCCTCAAAGCTTCAATCACCAGTAACGGGCAATGATAACCGGGAAGTAGGGATTAGGAATGGGAATGTTTTTAGGGATTGATGCTTCGGCGTCGGGCTTGACTGCCGAGCGATTACGAATGGACGTTATATCAAATAATATCGCCAACGCAAATACGACTCGCACCGAACGCGGCGGAGCTTATCATCGACGCTACGTAGTTTTTGAGCCGCGAGTCCGCGAGCCGAAAGGTTTTGAACGAACTCTCAGAAGAGCAGTCGGCATAAGTCGACAGACCAGCGAAGGCGTCCGCGCAGTTGCCATTGAAGAAGACGACCAACAGGGACCGCTTGTATACGATCCGGGTCATCCGGATGCAAATGCCGCCGGTTACGTTGAAAAGCCCAATGTAAATATCGTCAGCGAAATGGTTGATATGATAACCGCGCAGAGAGCTTACGAGGCAAATTCAACCGCAATAAATTCCGCTAAGGCTATGATGACCAAAGCGTTGGAAATAGGAAAATAGGAACTGATTCCTAAATCCCAATTCCTAATTCCCAAATAAAAAGGAAGGTGACAAGATGGAAATAACGCCGTTGGAAATGACACCCGTAAAAATGAGTGCACACAGTCATATTGGCGAAAACAAAATCGAAGAGCCGGTTAAAAGTTTCTGGGAATTTATGGTTGACGCTCTGAAAAAAACAAACGAACTCGAACTCGAATCGGGAAGAATGAATGCGGCACTCGCAACGGGCAGAATAGAAGATATATCTCAAGTGGTGGTTGCGGCTCAAAAAGCGGAGATCGCGCTCCAATTAACACTTCAGTTGCGGAATCGTGCAACAGCAGCATATCAAGAAATCATGCGGATGCAAGTGTAGGTGTCAGGTGTTAGGTGTTAGGGAAAAATCTTGGCTCCTGACCCCTGACCCCTGACCCCTAGAAAGGACTGAGTTTATTGGCGAATTGGAGAGAGCGGCTTCGTGAAATATGGAACCGATTCGACAAAAGACGCAAATACGGTTTTATCGGCGGACTCATTGCCCTTGCGCTTGCATTTATCGGAATCAGTTTCTGGTACGGCAGTAAGCCCGATTATGTGCCGCTGTATACCAATTTGGAGACGAAAGATGCCGGCGACGTTGTGAACAACCTTAAGGAAAACGGTGTTCCCTACGATTTGGTTGAGGATAAAAAGGGCGCGACAATTTTGGTACCCGCCAATCAAGTTCACAATTTGCGACTCGAATTGGCTTCGGCAGGTTTGCCACGCGGCAATAAAGGTTTTGAACTCTTCGACGACAGCAAGTTGGGCGTCACCGAATTTCAAAACAAAATAAATTACCTCCAAGCATTACAGGGCGAACTTACTCGCACAATCGAACATTTGGGCACGGTTGATAAAGCGCGTGTTCATATAGTTTTACCGGAGGACAGCCTTTATAAGAAAAATGAAAAGCCCGCAACGGCATCAATCCTCCTTATGCTTAAACCGGGGACGGAATTAACCAAGCCGGAAGTTAAGGGCATTGTGAATTTGGTCAGCCACAGCGTTCAAGGACTCGCGCCCGAAAATATCACAATCATCGACGAGCAAGGCAATATTCTTAACAAAAATGAAGATGACGATTTAGAAAAAGAAATGCAGATGAATTTGCGGACGCTGAATCAAATAGAAATGACAAAGAAAGTCCGCGACCATATTCAGCAAAATGTTCAAACCATGCTTGATAAAACACTCGGCGTAGGAAATGCCTTCGTGCGAGTCAGCGTCGAGTTGGATTTTGACGACAGAAAAATAGATCGTCAAACCTTCACGCCCGTAGTAGACGATTCGGGCATTATTCGCAGTCAACAGGACATCAGCGAAAGTTACAGCGGCGAATCAAATGCCCCGGGCGGCGGCGTGGGTATTCAAAGCAATATACCGGGCTACGTTGCCGAAGACAGAAATGCCAATGCCGAATACGAGCGTAAAGAGTCAACAAGGAATTATGAAATCAATGAAGAGAATCAAAAAATCATAGCGTCGCCGGGCTCAATTCGCCGCCTTACCGTTGCCGTTTTAGTCAGCGACGAAATAACCGACTTGCAACGCGAAGGGCTTATGCGAGCGGTAGGGTCAGCGGCGGGCATAAATGAAGATCGCGGCGACACAATATCGGTTGAGCCGTTGCCGTTCAATACCGATTTGAAAGACAGATTGGCGGAAGAGGCACGACTTGAACAATTACGCAAAGACAGAATTTTCTATACGGAGATTGCGGCTATGATTTTACTTGCGGCATTAATATTAGGCGGATTCCTCATGTATCGCTGGAGAAAACGCAAAGAGCGTCAAGCGGCAATAGAGGCACAACTTGCGGCGGAAAGAAAAGCTCGCGAAGAAAAAAGACGCCAAGAAGAAGAACAACGTCGAGCCGAAGAAGAACAACGGCGCAAGGAAGAAGAAGCCCGACGGCTTGAAGAAGAAGTTAAACGGCTTGAAGAAGAACGGCAACAACTTGCCGCTGCTGAAGCTGCTGAGGCTGCCGCTGCCGAAGCCGAAATGGTTGCCAAAGCAATGAAGGGCGAAAACGGCGAAGAATCCGACGAAGAAACTGAGGAAGATAATCTTACGCCCGAAGAAAGACGACTTCTCATGGAAAAAGAGGCTATCTTGAAACTTATCAACGAGAAACCGGAAGAAGTTGCTTGGCTTATAAAAATGTGGATTATCTCGGACGAATAATTTTTCTTAGGGATTAGGGATTA
>JAFZIQ010000148.1 GCA_017554285.1 Selenomonadaceae bacterium | reverse complement strand
GGTGTCAGGATTCAGGGATAAGAAAAATCCCCTGACACCTGACACCCAATCCCTTGTCCCTTTATTAAGCGCGTTCGATGTAACTGCCGGTGCGCGTGTCGATTCTCAAAACGTCGCCCTCATTGATGAACAACGGCACACGAACAACGTAGCCCGTCTCAAGCGTGGCATTCTTCGTCGCGCCTGTAGCAGTATTGCCTTTGACTGCCGGCTCGCATTCCGTAACTTTCAACTCAACCGAATTCGGAAGATTAATGCCGATAATGCGCCCCTTGAACGTCTGCAAATTGACTTCCATATTTTCCATTAAGTAATTCAGCGCGGATCCGAGTTGCTCTTTGGTAAGCTCGATTTGCTCGTAAGTCGTAACGTCCATGAACGTATATTGACCGTCCGATTCGTAAAGATATTGCATTTTGCTGGTATCAAGACGCGCAGGCGGCATTTTCTCATTCGGGTTGAAAGTTCTTTCGACAACCGCGCCCGTCTCGACGTTTTTAATCTTCGTGCGGACAAATGCCGCGCCTTTACCGGGCTTGACGTGTTGGAACTCGACGACTTGCCAAGCCGCTCCGTCAATCTCAATCGTTAATCCTGTTCTGAAATCTGTACTTGAAATCATTTTGTTAGCCTCCGTTTTTTGTCAGGGAACAGGGAACCGGGAACAGGGAACAGTTTTTTTCTGTTCCCTAACCCTAATCCTTACTCCCTAAAGTTCTATTAAATTTTTTGGCGAATGCGTCAACGGTTGAGCCGCGCCGCTTGTCACCAAAACCGTATCTTCAATCCTCACGCCGCCGAAATTTTTAAGGTAAAGTCCCGGCTCGTCCGTCACAATCATATTCGGCAAAAGACTTTCGCATTTGCTAAGCTTGCTTAATCGCGGCTCTTCATGAATCTCAAGCCCGACGCCGTGCCCCAAGCCGTGAACAAAATACTTCCCAAAGCCCGCGTCCTCCAAATTCTTTCTGACAGCCGCATCAATATCTTTGCCGCCTTTGCCCGCCGTTATAACTTCCAAGCCGTAAACCTGCGCGGAATACACGGCGTTATAAATTTTCTTTTGCTCGTTCGACGCCTTGCCGACACAAACAGTCCGCGTTATGTCCGAGTGATAGCCGTTGAAAACCGCGCCGAAATCCATAGTAACCAATTCGCCCGCGCAGATTTTTTTATCGGTCGCCGTGCCGTGCGGAAGACTGCCGCGTCGCCCCGAAGCTACTATCGTAGTAAAAGCCGCCCGCTCGGAACCGAATTTGCGCATAAAATATTCCAGCTCCGCCGCAACTTCAACCTCGCTCACTTCGGGCTTGATGAACTCCAAAATTTTCATAAAGGCTTTATCCGCAATATCGCAAGCTTTTTTTATGCAAGAAATTTCAGCCGCGTCCTTAACTTGCCGCATGTTGTCAAGCACAACCGATTTTAACTCGACGCCCTTAAGTTCTTTGGCAAGATAATCATGTTCCGCAACCGTCATAACCAGCCCTTCTATGCCGATTTTCTTACAGCCTGTCGCCTTAAGCTCCTCAATAACTTTCTTGTAAAGCCCTTCTGTATGCTCGACGACCAAAAAATTTTTAGATTCTCTCTTAGCCTGTTCGATATACCTGCCGTCCGTGACAAGCTTGCGAATTTTACCGACTATCAAAGCCCCGCTGTCGCCGCCAAAGCCGCTGAAATATCTGACGTTGGGAATCTTCGTAATCAACAGCGCGTCGACTTCCTCAGCAGAAATTTTTTCGTAAAGATTCGCGAGCCGCTCCGTAAAATCAAATTTCTTTGTCATCAATTATCCCTTTTGCAATTTGCGAATCGCTATATCCAATGCCGCTATGTAACTGTCGACGCCAAAACCGCAAATCTGCCCCATTACTACCGGCGCGATAACCGACGTGTGACGAAATTCTTCGCGCCGATGAATATTCGATAAGTGTAACTCTATCACCGGAACAGGTACTGCCGCTATCGCGTCGCGCAAGGCTATGCTGTAATGCGTCAATGCTCCCGCGTTCAGCAAAATGAAATCGTAACGCCCGCGAGCTTTTTGTATCGCCTCGACCAATTCGCCCTCAAAATTTGACTGCAAAAAATCTATCTCGTCAACGCCCGCTTTTAATGCCCGTTCGCGCAGAAGTTCATTTATGTCATTGAGCGTCGTCCGTCCGTAAATTTCCGGCTCGCGTGTTCCAAGCAAATTTAAATTCGGCCCGTTCAAAACCAAAATTCGCTTGACGTTCACGCCGTCATTTTCTGATTGCAAAACTTTTCTCTCCTTCCACAACGGGTAAATCGGAAAGTTCAAATTCGTTGACTTTTATTCTGCCGCGCCCCGTTTTTATTTTGTCGATAAGAGTTTCAATGACTGCCGACGCGCCTTGAAGTTCCATAGTAACAGAGCCGTCATTCATATTTTTTACCCAGCCCGTTACGCCGCAATCTTTAGCCGAATTCCTGACGAAGACTCGAAAGCCGACACCTTGAACTCGTCCGACCGCCCGACCCGCTTTGCGAACGATATTTTCAGTATCTGATGGCAAATTTATTCTCTCCCTTAACAACGGGCAAATCTTCAATCTCAAAATTCGTAACGTTAATCCAATCGTTGCCCTTCCGTATCTTGGCAATAAGACGCTCGACAGTTTCCGGCTCGCCCTGCAATTCCATTGTAACGGAGCCGTCACTCATATTCTTTACCCAGCCCGTTATTCCCAAACTTTTGGCGTTGCTCTGAACAAAAAATCTGAATCCGACGCCTTGAACGCGCCCTTCGGCTCGCCCTGCTTTGCGTACCGCATTTGCAATATCGACAGCCTCAACCGCCTCAGCGTCTTCGTCCGCGCCGCCGAATATGTTGCTCCAAAAACTCATAACCTTTAACCTTCTTTTTTCACAAGACCGCGCTGAAATGCTTCCTCGTTAATCTGCGCAAGCAATTTGTCGAAATCGATTCCCGAAAGATTCGCCGAGCTTTGCATTAACATAATAAATTTCTGCGCCAAATTCTTTGCGTCAATGTTCTTGTTCAGCGACGCAACCACATTGGTATTATCACCCTTCTCGCCGAAACCGTTTATCAGCATTAAAATTTCTCTCTTGTCTTGATTGACTATATCCGTTACCGCCTTCATCAATGTGAACATTTGCTTATCCGTCATGATACATTCCCCTTTTTAATTTTGAAATTTGAGGCTGAAAAATCCACGCGCTCAAATGAGATTGCGCTTCTTTGCTTCCTTAGTGATACGCTTATACAAGGTTTTAAAATCAATGTCATTGGAGTTGTAAACGGCACTCTGCATTAACATGATAAATTTTTTATCCAAATCCTTGCTGTTTTTCAACGCCGCAACCACTTGCGTTTGATTGCCCGATTCGCCAAAGCCGTCAATCAGCATTAAATATTCTCTGCCGCCCTGACTGAGTATATCCGTCGTGCCGTTTATCAGCGTCAATATTTGCTTATCGTCCATAATCCCCACTCCTCATTAATGACCAAATCTCGACAGGCTTATCGACAGAAATTTTAACAATCTGTTGTGCGTGAGGCGCGGATAAAATTTCTTGTCCGTCCTCGTCACACATTGAAGTTATCGACTGCGAAAAAGTTTCTTCGTGAGGTTGGAAAAATTCCACACGCTCGCCCGTTTCAAATTTTCCGCGTTGCTCAATCGTCGCCGTCATCGTCTGTGAATCAAATTCGCGAATTATCCCAAAAAAATCAGACGACCGCGCAGGCTTTGAAGTATCGTAAATTTCAGTCGGATTGCCGTCGCTCATGAAAAATCCCGTCGTATACGGTCGATGCGCAATTTTATTCAGCTCGTCAAGCCATTCGGCGCGAATCACAAAATCGTTCGGGTTATCGAAGTATGAATCAATCGCCTCACGATAAACCTTCACAACGCTCGCCACGTAATTAACGCTCTTCATGCGTCCTTCAATTTTTAAACTCGCGACGCCGCTTTGAATAACTTTGTCAAGGCAGGGGAGCAAACATAAATCTTTTGAGTTCATGACATAGGAGCCGCGATTGTCTTCGCCGACAGAAAAATATTCACCTGCGCGAGTTTCCTCCACAAGATTATATTTCCAGCGACAAGAATGAGTGCAAGCTCCCAAATTGGCGTCACGCCCCGTCAAGAATTTAGACAGCCAACATCTCCCCGAATAAGAAATGCACATTGCTCCGTGAATAAATATTTCCACCTCCGCTTTGCAATTACTTTTAATATCTAAAATTTCTTCGCGAGTAAGTTCGCGAGCCAAAACAATCCGTTCGGCTCCGAGTTCGTGAAAAAATTTAGCTGACCGCCAATTGGTAACGTTGGCTTGAGTGCTGACATGAATTTTTAAATCAGTCAACTCCTTAGCCAAACTCAAAACTCCCAAATCAGAAATCAAAACCGCGTCGACACCTGCGCGGGCTAAAAACTTAAGATAGTCGGCAAGCGCGTCAAGGTCGGCATTATGCGCAAAAATATTCACTGCCGCATAAATTTTCTTGCCAAGCCCGTGAGTAAATTCTACCGCCTTCAAAATTTCTTCGCGAGTAAAATTATCCCCGAACGCTCGCAGACTGAAATTCTTCCCGCCGAAATAAACTGCGTCCGCTCCGTAAATCAACGCGGCTTGCAATTTCTCAAAATTCCCTGCCGGTGCCAGCAACTCCGGCTTAACGATATTTATTGACAAGATTCAAATGCTCCTCGTAAGTATTGGCGTAATGATTATGTCCGGCTCTGTCGGCGACGAAATAAAGATAATCTGTATCGGCGGGGTGAAGTACTGCTTCAATCGACGCCAAACCCGGATTCGCAATCGGTCCCGGCGGAAGTCCGACGTGTTGATAAGTGTTGTAGGGCGAATCAATTTGCGTGTCGGCTATCGAAACTTCTTCCTTAGGCGTTTCCATTAAATATTGCAACGTCGCGTCCGTCTGAAGCGGCATATTTAATTTTAAGCGTTTCAATAAAACCTGCGCGACAATCGCTCTGTCTTCCGGAAATCTGACTTCACGTTCAACTAATGACGCCAATGTTATCAAGTCGTAAATCGTCAATTCCATTTTCTCGGCTTGCAAACGCATTCCGCGTGTTAATTTCGTGTCAAAGTTATCCGCCATGAGATTTAAAATTTCCTCAATCTCAACGTCGCTCTCGACCGTGTAAGTATCGGGGAAAAGAAATCCTTCCGACGCATAGAAAACATTTTTATGTTTCTTCATGTAGTCATAGGGCGCGAAATCAGTCGCCGCTTTGATGAAATCTTCTTTATCGATAAGGTCGAGACTTTCAAGCCGCGCCGCAATCTCCTTGACGCCGAAGCCTTCGGGCACCGTGAATTGTACAAGTTTTTTCTCGCCCATTAAAAGTTTGGCAAAAACTTCTTCATACGTCATGCCCAAAGTAAATGTGTAAGAACCCGGGCGAAGTTTGTCGTCATAACCGTAAATCCGCGCCAAAAATCTGAACTTCAAAGTGCTGTTGATAATATCTTTCTCCGCCAATCGCTCGGCAATTTCGGCGGTTGAAAGCCCCTCGCGAATTTTAACGTGAATTTTCCTTTCCTCTTCGACGTTCGCCGATTCGGTCTCGATTGTATTGGGCTTTTGAATATGCGCAACCGACGGATCTACGAAAATCAAAACGGCTCCGACTGCCACGATACAAAAGAAAACCGCGCCCGCCACACTCGCAACGTATTTCCAAGAAAGTTCTTCCTTAAATCCTTTGAAAGATTCATGTAATTTTTCCCGCGCAGATTTCATAAACGATTTTTTATCGGCTCGTCTCGGAGGAATTTTAGTTTCGTTTTCGTTGTCGGCTGAAATTTTTTTGTCGTCAGGCTCTTTCATTCTTCCTCTTCCAAAAGTTGTTCGTAAGCCTCTTGAACTCGCTCGAATTCTTCATCGGTAGGTTCGACGTATTCTTCCGTGCCGTCCTCATTTACAACGATTTTGGCAATGATAACGTCGTCATCTTCGCAACCGCAATCGCAACCCGCGCCGTGTTCGTGTTCATCTTCATCTTTAACTTCGACCAACAATGCAAAGTTTTCATCGCCGACCGGAATAATCATTTCCTCGACGTAGTAATAAACATTGCCTTCATCGTCCGTCATTTCAATCAAAAGATCGTCGTCAAAATTTTCTTCGTTGTGCTTATCTGCCATTTAAAAAAGCCTCCTAATTACTTATTGAATCCAAGTAGCCCTGCAAAATATAAACTGCCGCCATCTTGTCAATAACTTTTTTACGTTTCTTGCGACTGACATCCGCCGCAATTAAATTCTTCGCCGCCGCAACCGTGCTAAGTCGTTCGTCCCAAAAAATTTGATTGACTTCGGGAAACGCCGCGCAGATTTTAGCCGCGAATTTTTTAACCAGCTCGCAACGTTCGCCTTCGGTGCCGTCCATATTCTTTGGCAAACCGATAACAAAAGTCGTTGCCTCGAATTGCGCGACGAGTTCGCCAAGCCGTTTTAAATCGTTTTTATCGGACGTGCGGCGAATCGTCTCAATGCCCTGCGCGGTTATGCCGAGTAAATCGCTCGCGGCAATGCCAATGGTTTTGTCGCCAATATCAAGAGCCAATGCCCTCACTTTTTGCCCTCCAAATGTGCAAGATATGTTCGCACGAGTTCTTCCAAAAGTTCGTCGCGCTCAACCTTGCGAATTTTACTTCGCGCCTCCAGATGACTTGTCACATACGCGGGGTCGCCGCTCAAAAGATAGCCGACCAGTTGATGCACGGGATTATAACCCTTTTCCGTCATCGCCCGATATGCATTCTTAATGACACTTTGCGCCCGATTTTCCTCGACGCCGAAATTAAACATGCGCGTTTCGTCGCTGACCTTGCCTGTCGCGTTGCTCATCTAATCACTCCCTCTGAAATTTCAAATTTATTTCGCGCATTGTACAACAAAAAGGGATTAGGGACAAGGGATTAGGGACTAGGATTTTCATTGCCCCATACTCCGTCTTTAAAAATTTTTTCAACCTTAACCGTTATGACTTCGCCGAGCCGAATATTTTTATCGGGAACGTAGACGCGAATATAATTTTTAGTCAAGCCGTCGACAATTCCGTCAGTCGAAGTTTCTGCGATTATCTCAACCGTCTTGCCGATAAATTGCTTATAAAAATTTTCGGATTTAGCTTGCGAAATTTCCAACGCTCGACCTGCGCGGGACTTTTTTATCTGCGGAGAAATTTGATTCGGCAAAGTAGCCGCAACCGTCCCTGTTCGCGCAGAATAAGGAAACACATGTATTTTACTGAACGGCTGACTTTGAATAAAGCTTAAAGTTTCGTCGAAATGTTTATCGGTCTCGCCGGGAAAGCCGACTATTAAATCTGTGCCGATTGATATTTCGGGAATTTCTTTAACAAGCCGCGCAGTCAACGTTGCAAAATTTTTCGTCGTATAAGGGCGGCGCATCGCCTTTAAAATTTCATCACTGCCCGCTTGCAACGGCAAATGTACATGATTGCAAATGCGCTTATCATTTTTAATCAGCTCAATCAATTCGTCAGTCAACTCGGCGGATTCAAGCGAGCCTAAACGAAATCTTAACGGATTCGCCGCGTCAAGGACTGTTTTAATCGCGTCAATCAAAGAAATTCCCTTATCTCTTATCCCTTTCCCCTGTTCCCTTCCGTATGCTCCTATATGAATTCCCGTCAAGACGATTTCCTTAAAGCCCGCCGCTTTGAGTGCCAAACATTCTGCGCGAATACTCTCAAGACTTCGACTCCTCACGCGCCCGCGAACATAAGGGATTATGCAGTATGAACAAAAATTATTGCAACCGTCCTCAATCTTAAGAAAGGCTCGCGTCCTGTGCGGTGTGTGCGGCAATTCTTCAAAATCGCTAATATCATCAACGTTGCCGACCTGCAAAATCTTTTCGCTACGATTGTTCAAAGCCGCCTCAACCAATTCGACAATGCGAACTCTGTCTTTAGTGCCGATTATAATATCCACGCCGTCAATCTTTGAAATTTCTTCCGGTTCGCTCTGGGCATAACAGCCGACGACGACCAACACGCAATTTTTTTTAGCCGCCCGACGAATCATCTGCCGCGACTTTTGCGAACTCACCGCCGTAACCGTGCAAGTGTTTATGATGACGACATCAGCCGCAGAAATTTCTTCCGCGATTTCATAACCTGCCGCCGTGAAGAGTTTCTGCATTGCCTCCGATTCATATTGATTGACTTTGCAACCCAGCGTTTGAAAGAAAACTTTACATTGATTCATAATTAATCATCGCCAATACGGAAATTGCGGCGGTATCCGTTTTCAAAATCCTTTTGCCCAAACTTGCGCTTACGCCGCCCGCAGATTTTATTTCGCTGACTTCGCGCTCCGAAAAGCCGCCTTCCGGTCCGATAAGCACGATTATATTTGAATTTTTATCGGCACTCAAAACTTTGCGGACGGTTGTAACCTGTTCATTCTCCCAGCAGAAAAGAAACAGCCAATTTTTATTGAGCGGGAAAATTTCTTTTAACCACTCGTCAAGCTTGCGAATGTCGCCGATTTCGGGAATGGTATTTCGGGCGCATTGTTCGGCGGCTTCTTTAGCGATTTTTTTCCAGCGTTCCAATTTATTTTGTTCGCGAGCTGCGCCGACCCTTGCAATCGTCCTTTCCGAAATGAGCGGCTGAATTTTATCGACGCCCAACTCCGTTGCCTTTTCAATTATCGTCTCGAATCGATTTTGTTTGGGCAGGCAATCGGCAAGAATAATTTTCCGCTCGACGATAACTTTTTGAAGTTCGCCGATGCGTTGAGCTTTAATCGTCTCTTTGTCGAAGTCAATCAACTCAATGACCGCGCAGTTGCCCGAACCGTCTACCGCAGTGATTTTATCGCCGCGTTTTGCCCTCAACGAATACGCCAAATGCCTAGCGTCTTGCCCGCCTATCCTAAATTCTTTGCCTGTAACATCTTCCAAAAAAATTCTCTTCATGCTAAGACCTCTCACAAAAAAATTTTTACGATTTTATATCATTGCCCGCCTTTTATCAACGAAAAATCTTTGCTATAATTTTCGCGGAGGAAATCTGATGAATAAAATAACAATCATAGTGCCCTGCTACAACGAGGAGGAGGTTATCGACCTTTTTTATCCTGCCGTTCAAGAACATGTTAGCAAAATTCCCGACTGCGAGTTCAATTATATTTTTATCAACGACGGCAGTCGCGACGGGACTTTGAATAAACTGCGCGAACTTTCGGCGGCGCATGATAACGTTACTTATCTGAGCCTGTCGCGGAATTTTGGAAAGGAATCGGCAATGATGGCGGGCATTGACTACGCCGACGGCGACGCGGTGATTATAATGGACGCCGACCTTCAACACCCGCCAAGCTCTATTGCGACGATGATTAAATATTGGCGCGAAGGTTACGATGATGTTTGCGCCAAACGTACCGACCGCACAGGCGAGACGTGGCTTAAGCGAAGTTGTGCCAATATTTTTTATGCCGTCATGAAGAAATTCAGCACGTCTTACGAAATGCAACGCGACGTTGGCGATTTCCGATTGCTTGACAGGCGTTGTATTGAGGCTTTGAAACTTCTGCGCGAGAATCAACGATTTACTAAGGGACTGTTTACGTGGCTCGGCTATCACAAAAAAGAAATTCCGTTTGAAGTACAACCGCGAGCCGCCGGAACTACGACTTGGAATTTTTTTGCGCTGTTCAACTTGGCAATGAAGGGAATGACTTCCTTTACGACCGCGCCGCTGCGATTGATGACGTTTTTGGGAATAACGGTATCATTTTTCGCAATGATTTATATGATATTCGTTTTGACAATGGCATTGCTTTACGGCGACCCTGTGGCGGGCTATCCTACTTTGATGACGGTAATGCTTTTTTTGGGCGGCATACAACTTTTGGCATTGGGAATAATCGGCGAATATCTCGGACAAATTTTCCACGAGAGCAAACACCGACCGATTTATTTGATTGATGAAATTGACGGCAAGCGCATGATTTATAAAGAAGTTCTCGTGCCGTTTGAAAGGAATTATGACAAAAAAAATTAGCGGTCGCTTTAAAAGCGACGGAACAGTTGTTGCGATTAAATTTACAAAAACTTTGAATCAATCGCCGCGCCCGAACAAAAAAATTAGCGTCAGGATTTTCTCCCGACGCTTTTTAATTCCTAATTCCTCATTCCAAATTCCTCATTAATTTTAAAGCCTCCGTCGATTTTTTCTATCCGCCGTTCGCTGAAAAGATGACCGACTGCCCGCTTAAATGCCGCTTTGCTGATTTTGAATACAGCATAAATTTTTTCCGGCTCGGTCTTGTCGTGGAAATTCATTGAGCCGCCGTTTTCCTTCATGAAGTTAAAAATTTTTTCGGCGTCGCTGTTCAAAGCATTTTCTTTAATCTCACGGAGAGAAGCATCAAGGCGACCGTCCTCGCGCAGGAAAGTTACTCGCGCCTCAACGACTTCGCCAATCCTCAATGCTCGCGGCATTTCTTTTTGCGGAATGAAAACGATATATCTTTCTTCGCTGAACACAAACGCGCCCGACTCAATGATATTAAAAACTGCGCCCTTAATTTTGTCGCCGCGTTTGATATTTTCTGCGGGCTTGGAGGCACGGCGAATTTCGTCCGAAACTTTCATTGAGACTGCGAGCCGCCCCGATTTATCGCTGTAAAGTTTAGCCCAAACAATTTCTCCGACTTTGGGACGCCCGCGCATTTCGGCAAACGGCATAAAAATTCCGCGTTCGGCTCCCACGTCGACAAAAGCTCCGTCGTTTGTCACGTTGATTATTTTAAGGCGGGCGATTTGACCTTCGCGCATTTTCGGAACGCGCATACTTGCCGTTAATCTTTTCTTCGGGTCGAGATAAAGAAAAACGTTTACGACTTCGCCGATTGAAACTTCAGCCGTTTGTTGCGCCTTATGCAAAAGAATATCGTCGGACGTATTGCCCGTGCCTGCGTCGAGAAATGCGCCCATTTCGTTCATACGGACGACTTTAAGCGCGGCAACCGTCATCGGCTTAAGCCAAAATTTTTTTTTATTCTTCATAGAGTTTTATCTCAGCCTCGCTCCAAAGTTGCTCAAGCGAATAATATTGACGATTTTCTTCCTTGAAAATATGCGCGACAACATCGCCGTAATCCAAAAGAATCCATTCGCCTTCGTGATAGCCTTCGCGGTGATTGAAATGAATTCCTTCTTTATCAAGCTCCTCCTCAATGTTGTCTGCAATCGCCCGCACTTGAGTTGCGGTCTGCGCGGAGCAAACGACAAAATAATCCGTCGAAAACATGACTTTGCGCATATCCATTGTAATAACTTCACTTGCTTTTTTGTTGCTCGCCGCCTTGCAAATTTTCTTTGCCAAATCGTAAGTCTTCAAATTAAATCCCTCCAAAAATTTTATTCGTTGTCAGTAATAATCGGTTCACTGTCTGCATCGCCTTCGTCCGATTGCGGTACAAGGTCTTGCGACGGGAAAAGTTCACTCATTCGCGCCTCAAGCTCGGCAACATTCGGAACCCATGCGCCGTCAACATTTTCTGAACCGGGTATCATCAAAGTCGTTGGCGGGTCGGAACTCA
The DNA here is from genome assembly GCA_017554285.1 of Selenomonadaceae bacterium. GTDB lineage: Bacteria > Bacillota > Negativicutes > Selenomonadales > Selenomonadaceae > Quinella. The sequence continues at coordinate 4,474 of JAFZIQ010000148.1, read as the reverse complement.
TCCGCCTCAAGACGTTCGCCAAATGCGCCGAGTCAAAAATTTCTGCGCTTGTCTCCATTCTGTTTCTGAAAATATCGGCAATGGCGGGAAGTTTCGGAATCGTATCCAGCTGAAGAACTTTTTCATACAGTGCCTTGATAAATTTCTGTTGACGTTGCACACGCCCGACATCGCCCAATTTCTCGCCGCGATAACGCAAATATTTCTGAACTTCTTCGCCCGACAAATGTTGATAACCTTGCTCAATGTGAATCGATAAGCCCGCCGCCTCGTCCTCATAATCCATATTCTCTTCAACATAAATATCGAGTCCGCCCAAAATATCGATAAGCTCCGCGAACGTCGCCATATCAATAATTATGTATTGGTGAATCGAAACGCCCAAAAGCCTTGAGACTTCTTTAACCATGCGATTTGCGCCGCCCCAACCGTAAATCGTGCCGACTCGTTCCGAATTGCCGCGCATGGTTATCCAAGTATCGCGTGGGATTGAAATAATCCGACTTTTGCCGGTATCGTTCGAGAAACTTAAAACCAGAATGGTATCTGCCTCTTGCCTTATGCTGTCGTCGACGCCCAAGATTAAAATATTCGTGTAGCCGTCGAATTTCGGATCTGCCGTGCCCATGCGAGCCGTTCGGCGGTCGGTGTAGCCTTGATACATTTCCATAAACTCATTATAAACGCGATACCCCGCGTTGTATATGCCATAGCCGACAAATAAAATCGCTACCCCTATCAAGCACAAAATAACAAGCGTAAAAATCAGGCGGAAGGCTTTTATTTTGCGCTTACGCCTCATACTTTTACGTTTCTTTTCAACATTTTCTTTAGTTTCGCTTGCCATAAGGGTTCCGCTTTCTGTTTATTTATTAAGCAGTAAGAAATTTCGTGCGTCGACGGTATCGGGATGAACGAGAGAATTTTTTTGAAGGACAAAAATAATCGTCTCATTGAATGCCGTCAATAAAATTTCGTCAAGGTCTGCAGTTTCGGCGAGGGCACGAAGTTTTTCTACGCCGGGATAATTTCTGTAAGGCTCAATCATATCCGCGAAGTAGATAATTTTATCGAGCTTGGTCATATTTCTTGCGCCGACCGTGTGCCGATAAATTGCTTGAGAAATTTCTTCGTCGTCCACGCCGTAAATTTCCTTAATCATCTTTGCGCTGATATAGGCATGAAGTAAGAGCGGCATAACTTGTTCGACTTCGCCGATTTTTATTCCGCGACGTTCAGCCTGCGCAGGCAATTCGTCATTTTCAAATTCCCTTGCGCAATCGTGAAGGAGTCCCGCGATATAAGCTTTAGTTTCGTCGACGCTGAATCTTTTAGCCAATTTGACGGCGGTATTCGCCACGCCGATTGAGTGCGCAAATCTTTTTTTATTCAGCCGCCTTTGGAGTTCGCGGCGCATTTCATCTATCGTCATAAAGTCTTTCCCTCAAAATGTATTCTTCGACGGCTTCGGGCACGAGATATTTTATCGAACGTCCGAGCCTTATTTTTTCGCGCAGGTCGGTTGAAGAAATTTCAAGTTCCGGCGTCGTTACTCGGTGAATGTGTTCGCTTGCCGCCGCTCCGAAGTAATTTCTTACCTCCGAAAAATCTATGTCGACTCCCTGCCGCGTCGTCGCTATGAAATGGCATTTCTCAACCAATGTTTTAGCCTCGTACCACTTCGATAAATCTGCCAGCGAATCCGCTCCGATTATGAAAAATAATTCCGTTGTGCTTCCGAAAATTTTATGGAGTTCCGTCATCGTGTCGAGTGTGTAGGAAAGTCCCGTGCGTTTCAGTTCCATATCCGAGACTTTGAAAAATTTATTCGAGCGCGTCGCCAAAATCGTCATTGCCAAGCGGTGCTTTTCGTCCGTGACTTTTCTGCCGAGTTTGTGAGGCGGTCGGGCGGCGGGGATAAATAAAATTTCATCGAGTGTAAAAATTTCTCGAACTGCCTCCGCCGTCGCCAAATGCCCGAAATGTATCGGGTCGAAGGTGCCGCCCATTATTCCGATTTTCAAATCGCGTCACCTCCGAATTATCAAAAAAATTATCAGCGTCGTTAAAAGAATCATTGCAACTGCGCGGGCATAATCTTTAAAGTCGTGTCGCGCTTTGGGCGTCTGGAAATAATTCCTAAGCGTCCGAACATACCCGCAAAATAATTTCCACATTCCTAATTCCTAAGTTAAAGGGGACAGGTACTGGGGGTCAGGGGTAAAGGACTTTTCCCTGAATTCTTATCCCTGAATCCTTATCCCTGAATCCTCGTCCCTGAATCCTCATTGCCTTATCTGTCCGTCGCCGTCAATCAAATATTTCATCGTCGTTAAAGCCTCAAGCCCCATCGGTCCTCTTGCATGAAGTTTCTGCGTACTGATTCCTATTTCCGCACCAAATCCGAACTCAAAACCGTCCGTGAAGCGCGTCGAAGTATTCACATAAACTGCCGCCGAATCAATTTGCTGTTCAAATTTCGCGGCGTTCTCCTTATCGTTCGTGATAATCGCGTCGGAATGTTCGCTGCTGTATTTGTTAATGTGCGCAATCGCTTCGTCAACGTCGGCAACTATCTTAACCGATAAAATCAAAGCACTGTATTCCGTTGACCAATCGTCTTCGACTGCCTCTTTCATATCGGGCAAAATTTTTCTGCAAGCTTCGTCGCCGCGCAGTTCAACATTCTTTTCGCGCAGGACAGTCGCAATCTTCGGCAAAAATTCTTCCGCAATATCTTTGTGAATCAAAAGCGTTTCCATTGCATTGCACACCGACGGACGTTGAGTCTTGGCGTTATCGCAAATTTTAATCGCCATATCGAAATCGGCTGTCTTGTCAACAAAGGTATGACAAACGCCCGTGCCCGTCTCGATTACCGGAACCGTGCTGTGCTCAACGACGCGGGAAATAAGTCCTGCGCCGCCGCGAGGAATTATAACGTCGATAAGCTTACGAAGTCTGCACATAACAACAACGGCGTCGCGGTCGATTATCGATAAGAATTCAATCGCGTTTTCGGGAATGCCCTTTTCAACCGCCGCTTCACGCATAACTTCGACAAGTTTTTTATTCGTGCGAACAGCCTCCGAGCCGCCGCGCAGAAAACAAGCATTGCCCGACTTAATACAAAGCGCAATCGCGTCCGCCGTAACGTTCGGACGAGCCTCGTAAATAATTCCGATAACGCCAAAGGGAACTCTCACACGACGAATCTTTAAACCGTTCGGGCGTACAACTTCAAAATCAAGCTTGCCGATAGGGTCGTCGAGCTTAACGATTTGACGAATGCCCTCCGCCATGCCCGCAATTCTTTTCGGATTCAAAATCAAGCGGTCAATCATGTTTAGGCGAGTGCCTTTTTCCTTAGCCGCTTCAACTTCTTTGGCGTTGACTTCCAAAATTTCTTCTTGATTAGCCTCAAGCGCATCCGCCATTGCCAATAATGCGGCGTTTCGAGTTTCGACAGATAAACATGCCAACTGCCTTGACGCTTCCTTTGCCCGCCTTGCCTGTTTCGCTACGTGATCTTTCATGAACAACATAAAAATCGCTCCTTATCTTTTAAAAATTTCCTACGCTTGTCAAATTATCAATGATTTCATTCTTATCCGAGCCGCGAAAATGTAAGTCGCTCACCAAAACTTTTCTGACGTAATGTTTAGCCGTTTGGTTGTTGTCGAACGTGTAGTAACTGCTTATTGCGTGAATCGCCAGCGGTTCGCCGTTATCGTCAATGCCCAGATACATCATAACATGATTTTTAGAGAAAAGCAGTGCGCCGGGCTTTGACTTCTTAATAATCTCAAGGCGTTGCGCACGAGTCATATTCTTTAGCGAAATCGAATTCGTCATAACTTTTTCTTGGCGGTTGGCGTCGCGCGGAAGTTCAATCCCGACACTGCGGTAAACGTCTTGCACGAAACTTGAGCAATCAACATTTTTTTCGAGACCGCCCCAGCCGTAGCCTTCGCCCAAAAATCTGAACGCCTGCCTAATCTAATTATTCTCGGAGCAAGCCAACGCGCTTTTGACAACGCCGTTATCTTTCGGGATATTCAAGCCCTGCTCAATAATTGTACCGTTTGCGTCAAGCGTCGGCATATAAATTGCCCAGCTGCCGTCCTTTTGCAAGTCGTTTGCTCTCAAAAGAACTTTGCCGCCCATTTGGTAAAAAGCTTTGCCGTGAGGAATAGTTTTGCGGCTCGCGATAACCGTTAAATAATTTTTCGGCGCGACGTATTTCAGCCACGTTGTCTTATCGGTAAAAGCAAGCTCGGAAGTTTTAATCCAGCCCGCATAAGCTCGCGACTCGACGAAGACGAATTTATTATCTTGGCTGTCGATTAAAACTGCCAACGGCTCGCAAGGGTCAAGCACGGTCGCCTGAAGTTGGTCGTAATGGGTATCGTCTTTATCAGTAAACCAGCCTTCTTCTTCGGGCAAAAGGCGCAAATTTGTTCTGTCAATCGTC
>JAFZIQ010000147.1 GCA_017554285.1 Selenomonadaceae bacterium | reverse complement strand
GCAGGGACTGCGGGAAGTAACGCCTGTATGAGAGGAAATAAGACGCAACTACGGCGCGACCTCGTTGATTCAGGAAGCTCCCGCCTCTTAGCCGTTAGGCGTAGGCGGGCGTAGTTCACGTTGTCCATAGTCGTTCCTTCAATAAAAAAGGCGCGGTATTTTCCGCACCGTGTATAAAATTTTACGTCAAACTTTTTAAGGCAATAACAGCCGCGATACGTCCCGTTCGGTCGCGGTCTTTTTTTTGCGCGGCGCGATAAGAAAAATACCAACTGTCCTCGCAACAAGTGCATTTTCCGGCAACGTCGATATTTTCTTCGGGAACTCCGACTTCCAAAAGTTGAATGACATTTGCCCGCCATAAATCCAAAAAAATTTTCCCGTCGCGCTCAATCAGCAATTCATCATGATTCGGAAAGGCAGATTTACATTTTTTGATAACTTCATCGCCGACTTGATAGCAACATGAGCCGATTGACGGCGCGATACCGATTAAACAATCTTTAGGTTGAGTGCCGAACTCTTCATTCATTTTAAGGAGAGTTTTGGCGGCGATTTTCTTCAAAGTGCCCTTCCAACCGCCGTGAGCCAAACCGACCGCGCAGTTTTCAACATCGACAAAAAAAATCGGAACGCAATCCGCAAAACACAGCATAAGCGGCAAATTCGGCGTATTGGTAATCAAAGAATCGGTTTCGGAAATGGAATCGGCGTAATTTACGCAGCCGCAACCGCGAAAATTTTCATCGACGCGGAAAATATTATCTCCGTGAACTTGATTGGGCGTAACTATGTCGGAAATATTGAATCCGAGCGATTTAACGAACTTTTTTCTGTTAAAAAGAACGTCTTTGGGGTCGTCGCCGACGTGAAGAGCAAGATTTAAGCTGTCGAAAGGCGGCTTACTTACTCCGCCGAGCCTTGTCGAAACGGCATGGGTAACCAAATCATCGGGGAAGGTTGAAAATTTCCCGTGCCAAAGATTGTTTTCGGTACGTCTTAAAAAATAACTCATAAAAATCCTCCTTAGGGATTAGGGTTAGGGAACAGGGATTAGATTTTCTGTTACCTGCTCCCTGCCCCTGTTCCCTATTACGGAAGTTCGGGCAATTTTCTTGCGATAGCCGAATTGTGAACGATTTCTTCAGCGCGTTGGTCAAAAACAAGCTCCTGTTTATGCAAACTCGCTGCAGTATCCAAATCCGCCGCGCTGTTTTCGGTTATGCCCTTTACATACGATTTCCAAGCCAAAATTGTTACTCGCGTAGACTCTTGACGAAGGCTCGCCAAAAATTGTGCGCCTTGAGGAACAGGAATTTTATCCAATTCGTTTTGACGGTCTTCGAGCGAAGGAATAACGGTATTATTGATAAAATCGGCGACTTCGACGCGCTGATTTGCAGTCATAATGCCGACAGGCGATTTTTGCAGAGTAATAAAAACGTCTTGTTCATCTTCAAAAATCCTGTTGTATTTATAGACAATATCAGCGGTATTATCGATATATTCGGCGAGATTTTGGCGCAAAATGGGCGAAACGGCATCGAGATAGCCGCGATAATTATCTACGCTGACAATTTTCCAATCACTGCCGCCCAGATTGAAACTTAAGCCCGGAAATTTGAATTTGTGCCCTAAAATCTCAAAATCTTTGCCGCCGATATTAAAACTTTCGTTGGCAAGGTCTTTAACGGTGACTTTAAGAGTAAAAGGCACTTGCGAATACTCTTCGACGACGCTGAAAGTTGCGACAGCATCTTCATCTTGCAATTCAACCTCCTCAAGCTCAATCAAAGACGTATGACGAATTAAACTTCTGTCTAAAAGTATGTCATAATCGACGCCGAGTTGTCGTCCCTTTAAAATTTCGCCGGGCAAAGTCCATTCGCCCGTGTCAAGATAAGTATTTATGACTTTCACGGCTCCATTACACATTTGACGACGGATAAGGACGTAAAAATTTTCAAAAAGACTTCGCTCGCGGTCGGAAAGTTGAGTATCATATTTAAATAAATCGCTCGTCAAATCGTCGTAAGCTTTAAGAGTGACGGAATTTAAATCGACGTGGCGACGAAAAGTATTTGCATCGCCCGATTTAAAAGCCGTAACCATTTCTTGCATTGCATATTCGGGCGTTTTGGTGTAAACGGCAAAATAAAAGAATATGGCGGCGAAAATCATGAGGAAAAAAAACATAACAAACAATCGTTCACGTTCGCGACGCCTGCGCCGTTCTCTAAGTCGTCTTCTCCAAGTATAATCGTCCATAATTAACCTCTGAAGACTTTACGAAGTTCGATAACGGAATCATAATCGGAAACGTCGGAAATTAAAGGAGTAACGGCGATAAAACCTTGATTAACGGCAAAAATATCGGTGCCTTTGCTTGAATCTGTATCAAAAATCGTCCCGCCGATATGAAAATAAGTTTTCCCGTCTTTATCGACGCGATTTTGAAAAGCGTTAATGTAATCGCGCTGTCCGAGCCGAGTAATAAGGTATTCGGGATTATTTGAGCGGAAATTTACGGGGAAATTGACATTATGGAGGAAAGTATCAAGATTAAGAGCCAAAACTTTTTCAAAATAGGAAACAGTATTTTGAGCAACGATTTCAAAGGGAATTTCGGAATTTTTATCGCGAGAAACGGCTAAGGACGGGATATTATGAAGAAAAGTCTCAAGAGCCGCGCCGACGGTTCCCGAATAAAGCACATCGGTCGCGAGATTCGCGCCGTCATTTATGCCCGAAACAGCCGCGTCGAATTTTTTATCTTTGTTAATAGCTTCAAGATAAATTTTAACGCAATCGGTAGGAGTTCCGTCGAAAATCCAAGCTTCACAGGTTGAATTTGGAAATTTTTTATATTCAATTTCGCGCAGGACGCTTAAAGCATGAGACATGCCGCTTTGTTGAGTAAAAGGGGCGGCGATTGTCACTTCATGCCCGCGATTTTTCAGCTCGGCGGCGAGTGCCCAAATTCCAGTGCCGTTTATCCCGTCATCATTGGTTAATAAAACGTTCAAAGTAATCACCTCGTAAAGTCGCCTTGCTAAAAATTTTTCGCTGTGATAAATTGGCAGAAAAATTTAAAGGAGACGACGACTTATGAAAAAATTTTTGTCAATGTTTGCTATCGGTCTTTTATCGGTAAATATTGCGAGTGCCGAAGAAATTTCAGAGCCTGAGAAAGATTCTGATTCTGATAAAAAAATTTTTGAGGACGCTGACGAAATCCAGCTGGAATATCTTTTGGGTAATTCGTTCAATCAACGTCACGTGAACAATTACAACGTTCATTTTTTCGAGAAAGTCACGGATAACGGCGTCATGAGTTATTGGCGCGGGCTGACTTTTACGCGAGCCGTCGGCTATACAAATCCCAAAAAAGATGGCGGCGTCCATCACGAAAGTAACGGCGTCGGTCTCGGAGCGGCATTTATGTTGCGCTGGGATAAAAAAGTTTCGGGCAAATTTCATGCCGGTGCCGATTTCACGGGTTCTTTCATGCTTTACAACAAAGCTCATCCCTATGACGGTCGCGCTTACGGCTTTTTATGGAGACTCGGTCCGCGTCTGACGTGGCAATCTCGTGAAGACGATTCTTTCAGTATCGGCTACTCGATAAGTCATTTTTCAAACGGTATGCGCAAGCATAATCCCGGTTATAATACGCTCGGATTTTCTGTAGGATACACTCACAGCTTTTAAAGTCCAAAAAGCGCATCGGCAAATTCTTTCGCATTGAACGGACGCAAATCATCAAGCCGCTCGCCGACTCCGACCCATTTAACGGGAATGTTCAGCTGTTCCTTTATCCCGATAATCATTCCGCCTTTAGCCGTGCCGTCAAGTTTCGTTAAAACTATGCCCGTTATGCCCGCCGACTGTGAAAATAATTCTGCTTGCCGAAGTGCATTTTGCCCCGTCGTCGCATCAAGTACCAATAAAACTTCATGCGGCGCACCTTTAATCCCCTTGCCGAGTATCCGATTAATTTTCTTAAGCTCCTCCATTAAATTATACTTGTTTTGCAAACGTCCTGCGGTATCTACAAGTAAAACGTCCATATTCTGCGCAACGGCACTGCGAGCAGCGTCCAACGCGACACTTGACGGATTCGAGCCTTCGGAATGTTTTATAAATGCCGAGTCTGTTCGTTCAGCCCAAATTTCTAATTGGTCGATTGCTCCTGCGCGGAAAGTATCAGCCGCCGCCATCATAACTTTTTTTCCTTGCGCTTTGTAATACGCGGCGAGCTTGCCGATTGTCGTAGTCTTGCCCGCGCCGTTTACACCTATCATCAAAATCACTCTCGGCGGACTTACGTAATCGAAACTCCCTTCCTCCTCCGTGAGTATCTCGCGAATTTGATTCGACAAAAAATTTTTAACGTCGGCAGGCGAATTGATTTCTGCGCGGCGGACGCCCTTACGAAGTCCCGTAATTAATTTTTCTGTCGTAGCCATTCCCACATCGGACGTTATCAAAGTTTCTTCCAGCTCGTCCAAAAGTTCATCATCAATCTTTTTCGAGCCGTGAAGTAATTCGTCAATCTTATCAATAAATTTCTCGCGGGTTTTCGTTAAGCCCGCTTTTAATCTGTCAAAAAAGCCCATGTTGAATCCTCCTTTTAAATTATTTTATCAGATTGTGATTTAATCCTGCAAGGTACTTTTGTTTTCAATCGCCTTTGCCAAAAATTTTTAACCGAAATTAAAAACAAAGCCCTTGACTTTTTGTCTAATTGGTGTTAAGGTTTGTACCAAAAGAGAGGTGAGCGACTTGACGGAAGAAAAAAAAGTTATCGTCAACAACGAGGACGGTGACAGCGCAGAAATAAATTTACAAATGAGCCAAGACCCGCCCGAAGTCGAAGAAACTGCTCCCGATTTGGCGGCGGAGCTTGAGAAATTAAAAGAGGAACTCAGCGCGAAGGACGACAGAATTTTACGATTGCAAGCAGAATTCGCCAACTTCAGGAAACGCACTGCAAAAGAAAATTCCGAACTCGCGGCAGTGATTGAGCAAGCGTTTTTGAAAGATTTATTGCCTCTGCTTGACAATCTCAATTTGGCATCAAAGGCGGCTGAAAATGCCGATAATGCCGACGTTGAAGCCCTTCGCAAAGGAATCGAGATGATTAAACAAGAGACCGTTGCCGTTATGGGCAAACACGGACTCGAACCCATTGAAACTTTGAATAAGCCGTTCGACCCGAATTATCATCAAGCGGTCGGCGCGGTTAAAGATGAAACTAAAGAGGACGGAACCATTGCCGCCGAATTCCAACGCGGTTATATCGCTCGCGGCAGAGTAATTCGTCCGAGCATGGTACAGGTTGTAAACAATGCGTAATTAGAAATGCGCAATTCGTAATGGAAGGAGAAATTTATCATGAGTAAAGTCATAGGAATAGATTTGGGAACCACAAACAGCGTCGTCAGCGTAATCGAAGGCGGCGAACCTACAGTTATCACCAACCCCGAAGGCAGCAGAATCACGCCGTCGGTTGTCGGATTTACTAAAGACGGTCAACGCCTTGTCGGACAACTTGCAAAGCGTCAAGCCGTCAGCAATCCCGACAGAACAATTTCGTCTATCAAACGTCACATGGGCGAGAGTTATAAAGTTTCTATTGACGGCAAGGATTACACGCCGCAAGAAATTTCCGCAATGGTTCTTCAGAAACTCAAAGCCGACGCGGAAGCTTATCTCGGCGAAACCGTCAAACAAGCAGTTATCACCGTTCCCGCTTACTTCAACGACGCGCAACGTCAAGCGACTAAGGACGCCGGCACAATCGCGGGTCTCGAAGTTTTGAGAATAATTAACGAGCCGACTGCCGCCGCGCTTGCTTACGGTCTGGATAAAGATAATGATGAAACCGTTTTGGTCTTCGACTTGGGCGGCGGAACATTCGACGTTTCGATTTTGGAACTCAGCGAACACCTTTTTGACGTGTTGGCGACTAACGGCGATACTCATCTCGGCGGCGACGACTTCGACAGAAAAATTTTTGACTGGATGGTTGCCGAATTCAAGAAAGAAAACGGCATAGATCTTTCGGTCGATAAAATGAGTGCGCAACGTCTGATTGAGGCGGCTGAAAAGGCTAAGATTGAATTAAGCTCCATGACTTCAACGAATATCAATCTGCCGTTCATAACTGCCGACGCAAGCGGTCCGAAGCATTTGGATTTGACTTTGTCGCGTGCAAAGTTCGATGAATTAACCCGTGAACTCGTCGAACGTACAATGGAGCCGACTCGCAAGGCAATGAGAGACGCCAAATTAACCGGTAAAGATATTGATAAAATTATTTTGGTCGGCGGCTCAACCCGCATTCCCGCCGTTCAAAATGCGATTCGCGAAATTCTCGGCAAAGAACCTCACAAAGGCATTAACCCCGATGAATGCGTTTCAATCGGCGCGGCAATTCAAGGCGGCATTTTCTCCGGCGACCTCGACGATAATAAAGTTGTCCTTATGGACGTTACGCCGTTATCTTTGGGCATTGAAACTTTGGGCGGCGTCTGCACGAAAATTATCGAACGCAATACCACCATTCCGACCAGCAAATCGCAAGTCTTTTCAACGGCGGCTGACGGTCAAACCAGCGTTGAGATTCACGTTTTGCAGGGCGAACGCGAAATGGCGGCAGGCAATAAAACACTCGGACGCTTTGTGTTGAGCGATATTCCGCCTGCACCGAGAGGCATTCCGCAAATCGAAGTTACCTTTGATATTGACGCAAACGGCATTGTCAACGTTTCGGCTAAGGATAAGGGCACGGGTCGCGAACAGAAAATTACAATTCAATCGTCAAGCGGCATGAGTAAGGAAGATATAGACCGTATGGTTGACGAGGCTAAGGCGCACGAGGCAGAAGATAAAAAACAACGCGAGGCGGCTGACGCCAAAAACGACGCCGAACATACCGTTTATCAAGCTGAAAAAACTTGCAAGGAATTCGAGGGCAAAGTTGACGACGCGATTATCGGTAACGTTCGCACTGCCGCGCAGGCTCTCAAAGATAAGCTCGAAAGCGGCGATACCGAAACGCTTAAGAAATTAACGGAAGAAGTTCGTCAAGCTCTCTACAAACTCAGTGAGGCGGCTTATAAAGCGGGTGCGACGCCGAATCAAGGCGAACCCAATACAGATTTCACACAGCAACAACAAGGCTCGTCGAACAACAAGGACGATGACACAATCGACGCCGAATGGTCGGATAAAAAATAGGAATTAGGAAATAGGAATTAGGAATTAGGAACTGGGGACTGGGGACTGGGGACTAGGGATTTGAAATGAATAGTCCTTAGTCCCTTTTCCCGTTAAGGAGGTAAAGCTATGGCGGACAAAAAAGATTATTATGAAGTGCTCGGCGTCACCAAAAATGCGACCGATGATGAAATTAAAAAGGCGCGTAACAAATTGGCAGCAAAATATCAAAATCCCGCGTCAAAGGGCGATGCCGATGCTCTCGCCAAGATGAAGGAAATCAACGAGGCTTATGACGTTTTAAAGGATAAAGAAAAGCGGGCGCAATACGACCAATTCGGACACGCGGCATTTTCGGGCGGCGGCTACGGTCAAGGCGGCGGCACTTATACCCATGTCAATATGGAAGATTTTGAAAATATTTTCCATAACATGGGCGGCGGCGAAGGCGGCTTCGGTTTCGGAGATATTTTCGAGCAATTTTTTGGAGGCAGCGGCGCAAAAACTCGGACACGTCAAAAGAGAGGTCCGGAACGCGGCGCGGATCTTCGTTACGATTTGAGAATTACATTTGAAGAGGCGGCATTCGGTAAGGAAATGACAATTAAAGTCCCGCGCTTTGAAACTTGCGAAGAATGCGGCGGCACGGGAGCAAAAAAAGGTACGACGCCCGATGAATGCCCCGATTGTCATGGAACAGGCGTGCGCCAGACGACTACTCGGACGCCTTTCGGAATGATTTCAAATGCGCGTCCTTGCGAACGTTGTCACGGTTCGGGGCAGATTATTAAAAATCCTTGCGAACATTGTCACGGCGTAGGCAAGGTTAAAGTCGAGCGCGATATTAAAATCAATGTTCCTCGCGGAGTCGACGAAGGGCAAAGGCTCAGAATTTCCGGCGGCGGACAAGCAGGCGAACGCGGCGGAGCACCCGGCGATTTGTACGTTTACATTAAGATTAAGCCGCATAAAATTTTTACGCGCAACAATATCGATGTTCATTGCGAAGTGCCGATTAGTTTTGTGCAAGCGGCATTGGGCGCGACGATTGAGGCACCGACGATTGACGGCAAAGTTGATTTGACGATTCCCGAAGGCACTCAATCGGGACAAGTGCTTAAGATTCGCGGCAAAGGCATTCCGGTTTTGAGGGGCGAAGGTCGCGGCGATGAATACGTTAAGATAAAAGTTTTGACACCGCAAAATCTTTCGAGCCGCCAGAAAAAACTTCTGCGCGAGTTTGAAGACGGCGGCTCCGATTCAAAAAATAATCCCGAAAAGAAATCGTTCATTGATAAGCTTAAAGAATTGTTTGAGTGACTTACAGCATAAAAAAATCCTTCGAGTTCAAAGCTCGGAGGATTTTTAATTTAATCATTTGGCGGATTTAAAGAAGCGTGAATTCGTCCGACGTTGTCAAAAATAATATATTTGTTTTTGCCGAGCCTCGAAGTTAAAGTAATTGTGCCGTTAAGAGACTTCAGGTTTATGTCCGTTGCCTTGCCCGATTCATTGGCAGTAATCATATTTCTTGGAACGTCAAAATGGGAAATTATCACATGTTTTTTCTTCTTGCCGAAAAAAATTGTCACACCGTTACTTAAAATATGCAGCTCACGAACGACAGAAGCGGAATCATCCGCGCCGCGCAGAAGTTGATAACTTTTTCCTTCGCTATCGACTTTAAGGACAACCATTAAATTATTTTCAATCGATATATTATAATTCCCAAAACCTTTAGTGTTGAGTTGCGTTGACCGGTTAAGGTCTTGAAGAAATCTCAGCTCACTGTAAAATCGCTTGGTCTCATAGTCGAGTGAAACGGCGTCGATAATTTGGGCGGCATTCGGCACGGCAATTTTCACCAGTACACCGATTATCATTATCGCCAAAATAATTTCAAGCGTAGCGATACCCTTTTGCATTTCGTTACCTGAAGAAAAATTTATCAAAGGGCGACTCTTCTTCTTTAGGCTCGTCTTTTGAGTAAGCTCCCCTTGCCGCGTCGCGAATGATTCTGCCGCCTGAAATTTCTATAACACGCCGTTGCATTTGGTCAACGATAGTTTTATCATGCGTCGCCATAACAATCGTAGTGCCCGCCGCGTTAATCCTTTGGAAAATATCCATAATATCCCAGCTGGTTTCGGGGTCGAGATTGCCGGTCGGCTCATCGGCTATCACAATGCGCGGGTCGTTGACAATCGCTCTGGCTATCGCGACGCGCTGTTGTTCGCCGCCGGATAACTGCGCGGGAAAACTTTTGAACTTATCGCGCAAGCCGACAATATCAAGCACGGTATTAACGCTCCTTTGCATAATTTTACGCGGAGCCTCAATAACTTGCATGGCGAAGGCGACGTTTTCATAAACAGTCTTATCCTCAAGCAAGCGATAATCTTGGAAAATAACGCCGAGTTTTCGCCGCAAGTAAGGAACTTCTTTAGCCTTGAGCTTGCTGACATCCTTGCCGTTGACGATAACACTGCCCGACGTGGCAACTTCTTCATGCATTAAAAGTTTCATCAAAGTTGATTTGCCACTGCCCGAAGTTCCTACGATAAAGACGAATTCGCCGCGCTCAATGTCGAGACTGACTTTATCGAGTGCGACAACGTTGTTTGTCTTATAAATTTTTGTCACGTCTTTTAAATGAATCATAAATTTTTCTCCTAAAGTAAATTGGTTACGTCGAGAATCGGCAATATGACGGCGAAAACCAACGTTGCGACGATTAAACCCGCTAGGAGCGTCCCGAATATTTCTGCTTTAGCCGGAAGTCCGCGCAGAATTTCTTCGACTTCAAAATCAGCCATTGATTCGCATTGGCGTAACATGTTGACGAGTTCGCCGCCCGCCTCGCCCGTCACGATTAAGCCGACATATAACGGCGGGAAATTTTCTTTGGCAATCAATGCGCCCAAATTTCCGCCGCGTTCGACCGAGAATTTTATTTCGGTCAATTTTTTTTGCATGAAAAGATTTTTACTCGCCGCCGCGCAGAGTTTTATTGCGTCGTCCAGAGTTACGCCGCTTTCCAATAAGAAACTCAATCGCCCGAAAAAATTTCTCAACTCAATTTCGCGCAAGAGTTTAAATCTTAATTTGAACTTGTCCAGTAAAAATCTGAACGCTGCAATTCGATTGTAAATCGTCATGAAAAGTATTCCTATCAGCACGAGCAAAATTACGATTAAGATTAAATGTTCCGAGAAAAATTTTCCGCCGTATAAAAGGAGCCGCGTTAAAATCGGCAATTCGCCGCCTTGTTGTGCGAAGAAATTTTCAAAGACGGGCAAAGTTACGTTGAATAAGACGACTGCCGCCGCGAACGCCGCCAATAATACGAACAGCGGATAATACATTGCGCCGCGAACTTTCTTTTCGGTCGAATAATTTCTTTCGAGTTGGTTGGCAAGCCGCGCAGTTACATCTTGAAGATTGCCGCTTGCCTCGCCGATTTCGACTGATTGAATCGCATCGCCGCCGATTATTATTTCGTAGCGTTCGAGTGCCGCAGAAAAATTTTGTCCTTCGCCGACTGCCGTAACCAAATCATTTAAAATTTTTTCGGACGGATGATTTTTAGCCGCACCCGCCAAAGTTTTAAGCGAGTCATGCAAAGTCATCACGCCGAGCATTACGCTTAATTCTCTGAAGAATACGGATTTCCATTGCCCGCCGAGTTTCATTTTAAGCCAGAAATTTTCGAGCGTCTTGGCGAAACTTGCTTGAGCTTGTTCGAGTTTGACGACTCGTATGCCTTGATAATTCAGCGCGGCATAAGCCTCCGAATAATTTTCTGCCTCCAACGTCCCGACCTGTTCGACAGCCGCCGCGTCGTAGCCTTTGTACTTAAATTTTTTCATTCTCAATTCCCGAAGCGTGTTGGCAAATCTTAAATCTTGAACTTGGCAATGACTTCCTGCATATCTTGTGCCTCCAGCGACAACGATTTACTTGCGTTCGCTATCTCATCCATTGTTGCTGTCTGTTGCTCACTTGCCGCCGATACTGTTTCCGATTCTTTGGCAACTTCGCGACTTTTAACATTGATATGACCAACGGACTTGGTTATAACTTCCGTGCTGCCGACCAAATTCGTCACTATAGCTCCCATGCGCTCCGAACTCTTTTCAACATCAGTCACCATTATTGCTATCTCTTTAAAAGTTTTGCCTGCACTGTCCACTATGTCAACGCCGCTGTGCGTTTGTCTAACACTGTCTTGCATTGAGTGTACCGCATCGCGTGCCTTTTCTTGAATTGCGCCTATCAGAGTAGAAATTTCTTGCGTCGAAGTTTGCGATTGCTCGGCAAGTTTTCTGACTTCATTAGCGACGACCGCAAAACCTCTGCCCTGTTCACCTGCGCGAGCCGCTTCAATAGCCGCATTGAGTGCCAGCAAATTTGTTTGATCTGCTATCGCCGCAATGGCATCAACTATCTTGCCGATTTTGTCGGATTCTTCGCCGAGTTGCGCGATAACTGTAGCGGCTTCATTTACGGAGGCTTCAATTATCTTCATTTGATTAACGGCATTTGAAATGCTGTTCGCCCCCGTTTCGGCGGCGTTGTTTGTCTCTTCAATCTTTTTTCTTGACGCCAAAATCATATCGGAAAAAGTATTCATGTTGACGGTGAGTTGATTGGATTGTTTGGAAACACTCTCAACCTCCGAAAATTGTTCATTCGCGGCACTTGCAACCCTGACAATGGAATCGGCAATTTGATTGAGTGCTTTGGAGGACTGATTTGCGTTTGCCGTCAACTGTTCAGAGGACGCCGCTACTTGTTTTGCCATTTCAGCGACTTTCTTAATCATGTCATTGACATTCTTGCGAAGATTTATTACAGCTTTCCCCATAATGCCAATTTCGTCGCCGCGCTCCGTGTCGATATTACTGCGAGTCGTTATTCTGAAGTCTCCACTTGCCAAAATATTAACCGTTTCCGTCAAAGCTCTAATCGGGCGAATCATTCTGCTGGATAACCACATTGACACCAGAATCAAAACAAATTCCAATGTAATCATGACAGCCGCCGCAATCATCAACTTGGCTTTTAATTCTTCTTGGGCACCCGCTTGAATTTCGTTGAGTTTATTATCGATGTAGTCAATCCAAACGCCTGTTCCGATAACCCACTGATATGGCTCAAAAGCGACGGTGTAATTTCTCTTCGGCAAAGGTTCGGTCTCACCGGGTTTAGCAAACATTAAATCAGTATACCCCCCGATTTTTTGCCATTTTC
>JAFZIQ010000146.1 GCA_017554285.1 Selenomonadaceae bacterium | reverse complement strand
ATGAGGCGTTCAAAAATATTTTGTCGGCTGTTGAAAAAGAATTCGGAGCTGAATTGAGATGAAGGAAGAAAAACCGGTTGCCGAAATGAAGCGCGTCGAGGTTGAAATTTTTGGCGAAGTATATCGACTGCGTACCGAAGACCCCAACGGTTTGGCAAAACTTGTGCGCATGGTTGATTCGACTATGAAATCTATCGCGCAGAATACGAGAACATTTGCGGGGAGTCGGATTGCGGTTTTGGCGGCTCTTAAAATCGCTGAAGATTATGTTCAGCTCAAGAAAGATTACGACGAATTGATTCAGCTCCTCGACGAAAATAAATAACGGGAACCAATTCACGTTTTACGGAAAGGAATTTCTATGAATTTAAATCAGTTAGCTAAAAAATTATTCCCCGCCTTCATCGAACGGGCAGAAAATTTAAAGCCTTGCCGAATTTTCCTGTCCGCCTCCGATATGAAAACGCGAGCCGTTACGCGCCATGCTGTCGCCGATAATCCCGCCGATGCTTGGACTTTCGCGCTTGAAAAATTAAAAGAGGCTCTCGGCAGCAATAAGCCCACCATACTCCGCGCAGATTGGGTTATTGAAATTCAATCCGCGACGTGGGAAGAATTCCTTAATCTGATTGGAAAAACTCGCCGCAATTATTTTCGTCAAGGCATTGCGCTTGACTCCGAATTTAAACTTGCCTTTACGGAGTGCGAACTCAACGGCAATGCCATGCTCTACAAGGAGAGTTCGGCGAAGTGTTTTTTCCGTCAGGATTTAAGCAACAAATATTGCAAAATCCGTTTCGGCTGTGACTTTCCGAATATGGAACCGACAAGCCCCGTTGTGATTTTTACTACGGCAGGCGCATTTTTCTCCGAAGACGAAAAAACTCCGTTGCCGATAATCAGCAAGGGACTTGCCGCAGGTCATCGCGAAATTTCTCATACGGATTCTGATGTTATGCTCAAACTTGCTCGCAGCGGAGCCAGATATTTGGCAAGCCAAGTTCAGAAGAACGGCAAATTTATTTACGGGCATTGGCCTTGCTTTGATAAAAATGTTCCGAAATACAACACGTTGCGGCATTTCAGTTCGGCATTTGCAATGCTTGACGTTTATGCTACATATAAAATGGGCGAGATGAAAATTGGCAGTGCGATTAATAAGGTACTTAAACACGGCGTAGAAAATTTCATTAAGTATCGGACATTGCCGGACGGTTCGGAGGCGGCTTATCTCGTTGAGACGGACGCAAAGGAAATTAAGTTGGGCGGTTTGGGCTTAACGTTGATTTCGCTTGTCAAACACTCCGAGCTTATGAAGACCAAGAAATATTATCCGCTTATGAATTGTGTTGCCCGCGCAATTTTGACAATGCAAAAGCCCGACGGCAGTTTTGTACACGTCTTGAATTCGGAGGATTTCTCGGTTAAGGAAGAGTTTAGGATTGTCTACTATGACGGCGAAGCGATTTTCGGCATGATGCGGCTTTACTCAATCACGCATGAAGAATTTTTGCTTAATGCGTCCGAAAAGGCTTTTAAAAAATTTATTGCGTCGAATCACTGGAAGAATCACGATCACTGGCTTTCATATGCGACCAATGAATTTAATATCTATCGCCCGAAACGCGAATACTTTGAGTTCGGGATAAATAATTTCTTGGCTTTTTTGCCGTTCATTTATCATCGCGATACACAATTTCCGACGTTGCTTGAATTGATGATGGCGGCGGATTCAATGTTGGAGCGTATGAAGACAATGCCGGAAATGGCAGATTTGCTGGCTAAAGTTCCGCTTGAAGATTTTTATGCGGCAATGGAGGCGCGGGCTAAAAATTTAATGAACGGCTTTTTCTATCCGGAACTCGCAATGTTTTTCAAAAGACCGGAGAGCGTCGCAGGCAGTTTCTTCATTCGGCATCATGCGTTCAGAGCCAGAATAGACGACGTGGAGCATTTCTTATCGGGATTTGTTGCCTACAGAAGATATTTGGCACGGCGTGATCACGACCCGCAACCGTCGGAAGCATTGCTTAACGCTAAGGCGGAAGGCACGGGATTAGTCAACATTCAAGTGGGCAAGTAATGTTTCAAAAATTTTTAGAAAATATCTTGCAACCTGCGCTTAAAATGGTATAATACGGGTATAGTTTTTTTAACCTAGTTTTAACGATAAGGGGGATTTTGTAATGGCAAAAATCGAGAAAGTTATCGGTCGCGAAATCGTAGACTCCCGCGGCAATCCGACGGTTGAGGTTGATGTCGTTCTCGAAGGCGGTATCGTTGGTCGCGCAGCAGTTCCTTCCGGTGCTTCCACAGGCGTTAATGAGGCTCTTGAACTCCGTGACGGCGACAAAGGTCGCTATATGGGCAAAGGCGTTTTGAAGGCTGTCGCCAATGTCAACGAAGTCATTGCTCCGGCTCTCAAAGGTGACTGCGTACTCAATCAGCGTGCACTCGATTATAAGATGATCGAACTCGACGGCACACCTACCAAGAGCAAACTCGGCGCAAATGCAATTCTGGCTGTCTCACTCGCGGCGGCTAAAGCGGGTGCGCAGGCTGTCGGACTGCCCCTTTATCGCTATATCGGCGGTTGCAATACCTACAAAATGCCCGTTCCGATGATGAACATCATCAACGGCGGCGCACACTCCGACGCTCCGATTGCTTTCCAAGAGTTCATGATTCGTCCTGTCGGTGCTCCGACCATTCGCGAAGCCATTCGCATGGGCGCGGAAGTTTTCCACAACCTCGCCAAGATTCTCAAAGGTCGCGGACTTTCCACCGCTGTCGGTGATGAAGGCGGCTTTGCTCCCAGTCTCAAAGGCACTGAAGATGCGCTTGAAACCATCATCAAGGCTATCGAGGCGGCAGGTTACAAACCGGGCGCAGATGTCAAAATCGCTATGGACTGCGCGGCTTCCGAATTCGCTGTCAAAGAGGGCGATCAATACTTCTATGATTACAAACAGCTCAACGGCAAACACCCGATTTTGAAAGACCCGAACGGCAAGAAACTCGACGTTCAACAGCAAATCGACTTCCTCGAAAAACTCGTTGACACCTACTACATTGACTCAATCGAAGACGGTTTGGCGGAAGAAGACTGGGACGGCTGGGTTGCGCTCACCAAACAAATCGGTCATAAATGCCAACTCGTCGGCGACGACCTGTTTGTAACCAATACCAAGTTCCTTGAAAAAGGTATCAAACTCGGCGCGGGCAACTCGATCCTCATCAAAGTCAATCAAATCGGTTCGCTCACCGAAACTCTTGAAGCAATCGAAATGGCTCATCGTCACAACTACACGACCGTTACTTCTCACCGTTCCGGCGAGACCGAAGACGCTACCATTGCTGACATTGCTGTTGCCACCAACAGCGGTCAAATCAAAACCGGTTCGCTCAGCCGTACCGACCGCATGGCGAAATACAACCAGCTTATCCGCATCGAAGAAGAGCTTGGCAAATGTGCTGTTTACGAGCGCAAACCGCTCCTCAATCGTTCGGTCGGCGCATAATTCGCCAATAATTTAACACTCGATTAGAAATAAAAGGCACCGCCTCGCAGTTTGAGACGGTGTCTTTTTCGTCGAATGTCAGAGTTCAGCCGGAACATTCACTGAAAAATTTTTTGCCCGTTGAGGAAAAATTTTTTGGGAAATTTAAGGATGATGTAAGAGAATGGCGTTATCACGGGAAAGTGGGGCTGAAAAAATTTTTTGTGTAGGGTATTGACAAAGGGTGGTTTCGGGTGTATATTAAGCAAGCTTGATTCACGGGGCTCCTTGAAAACTGAACAATACAAATGCTAAATGTGCGGACGAAAGAAATTT
>JAFZIQ010000145.1 GCA_017554285.1 Selenomonadaceae bacterium | reverse complement strand
GTTGCACTTCTCCCCCAGTATGAATTTTTAACTAGTCATTAAGGATTATATCACGGGCAAGAGACAAGTGCAATAAACCTCTCGGAAGAGAGCGGCTTCCAAAAGTGCCATTGGCTGAAAGGTCGATGGCATTTTTGGTCTCGTCTTCTTTGTCGGATATTATCCAGTCCGATAAGAGGATTGTGCCACAGAATTGGGCGTTCAAAATCTTATGTTTTTGCTTTTTTCTAGGCTGGCTCTATAGAAGAAAAAAACTAGAATGTGCCCACAATGGGCACATTCTAGTGAAAGAAATAACGAAGAATTTATTTGAAAAGAGTTGCTCAGTTGTTTATTTTGGTGTTATGAACTCTTCATTTTTTAGTTAAAAGTATATCTCGTTATACCTTACTGCGTAAGGAACGAGCTCTGCGAGGCTGAAGATGGTGCGTTCACGTGCTCAAGAACCAGTTCAAAAAGAGAATCAGAAATTCTAATACTGCTGTCCCTTAATTTTTCTGAGCATGAGAGAATTTCTCCCCTTGACAATATTTTACAATCAAAGGCTTGAAGTAGAATTCCAATCGTACCAGTAATGATAAGTTCCATTTGTTTGGCAACTCGTCTACCTTTACGTTCGTCAATGATGAGCAAGTCAGCCCTTTTTTCTTCGGCAAGCGCGATGGCTTCACTCTCTCCAGCATCCAGTCCAACTACTTCACGCAAAATCTTTATTGACTGACGGTCAGATACTTCTAGACGTTTCAAAAAAGGACACTCAACGACTACTTGGACTTCTTCAAGATATTTCGAGTTTGAAATCAATTCTTCATAGACGGCATTCGGAACTACTACTGTGCCGAAGAGTTTTTCCAGCAAATCCAAGCGGTTCAACTTCATTAAGGTAATAATCGGAGTCGTGTCGGCTACTACTATCATAACGACTGCCTCATAACCGATTTAATGTTCTGTAAGTCCTCTTCCAATTCTTCCTTTGTCTGGTGGAAATACGGTAAACCAAGACTCCCGTAAAGTTCTATCAATTCCATTTTTCTCAAGCTAAGAATCTCAGCGGCTCGTCCGTACGAAATCGTTTCATCTTGGATAAAGGGGAAAATTATCATGGCATTTCGCACCAGTTTCTCTCTCGCGTCCTTAGGACTAGCAAAAGGCAAAAGTGCCTCTGGTATATCAATTTGTACGTTCATCATGGCTTCTTTCCTCCTCCCATTGATTCATTATAACAAATCAAACCGTCATGTGTACATTCAACCGCTTACAAATTTATCACGCCGATTTATCGCGTCATCATGCGGTATTCGCCCACTTATCAGGATAAGTGGTAAGTGAACCTGTACGCTGAATAAGGCACTGACGTTCGATTTAAGCCCTTCATTTCTTCGCAAAAATACGTACGAGGAGAAAAGACGTTACAAGGCAAATGTGGCAGTTATAGAGGTATATCCTGAATCAGTTCCCGACGGAAAATGGCAGTTAGAATTTTTTGTTGCTCAGCAAGGTGAGTGGGATAATCTTTTTTTCAGCGAGATGTTCACTTATGCATTTCACTTTGTGAAATGCCCTGAATTGCCTGTTGTGATGCCATTTGACGGCACAAAAAAAACTTGCCAGTCGCTACCGCTCCTTGAACCTGCCGTTGGCTATAGAATAGAGAAGAATCTTCAGTCAATGCTCATAATTCCTGTGATCATACGCGTCTTCTTCTTCACTTGCCTCAAAATAATCAAAAGAATATTTCTGCCGGATAACTCGCATTCCTCAATTCTTCAACCAATTTTAGCCCGTTCATCTTACCCACCGCATCGTTGTCAAACATCACTATAAACGACGGCTTACTTTCCGATTTACCAAAACGTTTCTCCAACTCTGAAACAACCTTTCCATATTTAGACGCGCCACCAGTTGCCACACAGCGAATTCCTAAATCCCCAACCGACTGCACTACCAACAAAGCGTCCAGCTCTCCTTCTACTATGAACGTCGGAAATTCTCCATCTATTTTCAGCGGTTCATACAGCCCTGCACCTTGTCCATGTTGAGTAGGGCGTCTCTTACTATCTATAGCTCGCGCTACAAAATGGTAGTCATCATACGGAATTATTAATGTCGGAACTTTCTCAGCGTTACCCACTCCAAATTCTGGATGCACCACTACTCCATATTTCTCAAAGATTTCTGCCGTCAAGCCTCTATAACTTCCGCCGCGCCCAGCTAAGAACTTTCGAGTCGTCTCCACATATCGCGGATAAAACGTCTTGGCATAATTTTTCGGCGGCACAAGTCCAGACACCCGCACAGGTTCAAACCTGCGGCTATCGCTTGACGCTAGGCTCTCGCCGTCGCTACGATAGCCGAAATCCCCAGACGCACTTTTTGACGCTTGCCTATCGGCTACGCTAAAGTGCGAAAAACCTTCTCCCCTTGAAAAAAGAAAAGGTTTGCTGTTTTCAGGAAATAGCTCTTCCAATCGTCTCGCCAATTCTGCCGTGTCGCTCGTTGAAATTCCTTCTACCAATGCCACTAAGTCCACATTGCTCCAATGTCCACCACAGCGATAGCAATGCCACACCAGCTTACCTTTGAGCTTGCTCTGCTTAATGCCGTCACCAGTGTTGCCGGAGCCGTTTCCGCATTCTGGGCATAGGAAGGACTTGCCGTCCCGCGCAGTAGCTAAGCCGAGCCTTTGAGCGACGAGAGCTTCGGGCAAAGAATTCACTTCATCGAAGATATTCATATCGAATCCTCCATTTTTCTTTTTTCGAGGGAAAATTTCTAATCGCCGCACGCTCGTAAGAGCGGGCGAGCGATAGGTTTTTGGGTGGTCGGTAGGCGGTTTTGCGTCAGCAAAAAACCGCCGTCCGTTACAGTATTTACAATACTTACAGCTTTTTGGCGAGTGCCATTTTAGCGAAAAGTCGCCTAGTGTAGCCTTGCTTTATTTAAATTTTTTCAATTTTCACGTGTGAGTTAATGGCGCAAGCCCTGTGAGTTAATGGCGCAAGCCCTGTGAGTTAATGGCGCAAGCCCCCCTGAATTTTCGCGAAAAACCAGCAAGCCAATTTGCACTAAAATGTTATAGTAACGGAGTAGTAGAAACCGTCTTTTTTTGTCAACTTGAAGGACTTGATGATGTCTTCGGATTGAAGGTTGTTCATGACGCTGATAACAATTTTGCGAGCATCGCGTTGTTGAAAGCGATTGGCGTTGAAAAGTTCGCAGTGTTTGAACAAGTCGTCGAAGGTTATAGTCGGTGTCATGTTGTGAGTGATAATTTCTAGAACGCGGCGAATCAGGTAGCTTTTAATCATGATGACGAGAGTTGTGTTATTTTGCCCAGTAATGTTACGCAGGTTGATGGAGTATGTAATGATTTGTTTTTTAGCGCGAGCGATAGTCATAAGCGGACTTTCGTCAGTGAATTTGATGATTGAAGTCAGTTGTCCGTTGACTAAGACATTGTTTAGTATTTTGCAGGGCATGATAGGAGAGATAATTTGAGCAGGAACGGAATTGTATTTGGGCATTTTGTTACGAGTTTGACTGAAGTCGATTTTTATGACGGTCATGAGTCGTTCGAGAGATTCGAGAATAGCGGTTGCTTGGTTAGAACGGGGCGAGCGATGTCCACTACCCGTTAAAGCGCGAAAGAGAGAATCACGAGTAATGCCGGTGAAATTAGCCTCGCGAGCAGAATTGTAGATATCAAAGATAGCGCGGTCGTATTCGTTAAACGGACGTTTGAGAGCCGCGAGACCGCTACCGTTAAGCTTAAAATGAGTTTGAATTTTTTTCCCGCGAAAGGTGGTCTCGTTGACGGCGATGCTGATGCCTTTTTGAAGCGCGTCGAAGTATTCTTCAGCAGGGAGATTGAAAAGATTTCTGGTGAGCTTGTCATTGGGTGAAACGATGTTTTCGAGGCGAAAGTTGGTTTGGAATTTTTCAATCTCGAAGGAATCGAGAATGGCGTTGAAAAATTTTTCCATAGTGTGACCTCCTACAAGTTTTGTCCTTTACAGTGGAGGGGAATCATGCTACAATCAAAAAGTGTTCGGGCAACCGAATACAAAACGTTGCACTTCTCCCCCAGTATGAATTTTTAACTAGTCATTAAGGATTATATCACGGGCAAGAGACAAGTGCAATAAACCTCTCGGAAGAGAGCGGCTTCCAAAAGTGCCATTGGCTGAAAGGTCGATGGCATTTTTGGTCT
>JAFZIQ010000144.1 GCA_017554285.1 Selenomonadaceae bacterium | reverse complement strand
GGACGTGCTGCTATCTGGAATTATGATTATGATATTTGTTATCAGAATCATGTTTCAAGATTAAGACCGAAATCAGAAGATATTGATAATTCGTATTTCCTTTATCTCATGATGATTTATAAGGAACAGGGAATTTTAATCGCGGACGTGACAAGCGCATTTCCTCTTTCTAAAAAACAACAGGACGCGCTTGTTAGAAAACTCGGCAACTTGACGGGACGTAAGGTTAAAGTTCGCACTCATAAAGATGAATCTATTTTGGGCGGACTCATTGTTAAAATCGGCGATAAGCGAATCGACGGTTCCGCCGCAGGTCGTTTACGTTCGCTCCGAAATTCTTTATCGGTTAATTCGGGTGGAGTTTGAGGTGAAGTCTAAAACATGAAGATAAATCCTGATGAAATTACTGCGATAATCAAGGATCAGATTAAAAATTACAACGTCGACCTGAATGTTGACGAAGTCGGCACGGTCATTGAGATTGGTGACGGTATCGCGCACATTCACGGGCTGGATAAGGCTATGGCGGGCGAGTTGCTCGATTTCGGCGACGATATTTTTGGTCTTGTTCTTAACCTTGAGCAGGATAACGTCGGTGCGGTTATACTCGGTCGCGATAACGAAATTAAAGAGGGCGCGACTGTCAAACGCACGGGCAGAATTATGCAGGTTCCTGTCGGCGAAAATATGATTGGGCGCGTAGTTGACGCTCTCGGTCGTCCGATTGACGGCAAAGGACCCATTCAAACAAATAAAGCTCGTCCCGTTGAGTTCAAAGCTCCGGGCATTGCGGACAGAAAATCTGTTCATGAGCCGTTGCAGACGGGCTTAAAAGCTATCGACGCGCTTGTTCCCATAGGACGCGGACAGCGTGAATTGATTATCGGCGACAGAGGCATAGGCAAATCGGCTATCGCTATCGATACCATTATCAATCAGAAGGGGCAGAATTGTATTTGCGTTTACGTCGCTATCGGTCAGAAGGCGTCGACGGTTGCCCGCGTCGTGAAAACTTTGGAAGATCATGGCGCAATGGAATATTCAATCGTCGTAGCGGCGACTGCGGCTGATTCGGCTCCGCTCCAATATCTTGCGCCTTATTCGGGCGTCACGATGGCGGAATATTTTATGTATGAAAAGCACGGGCATTGCCTCTGTATTTACGACGACTTGACGAAACACGCGGCGGCTTATCGTGCAATGTCATTGCTGTTAAGACGTCCGCCCGGTCGTGAAGCTTATCCCGGCGACGTTTTCTATTTGCATTCAAGACTTTTGGAACGTGCCGCGAAATTGAGCGACAGACTCGGCGCAGGTTCGATAACTGCTTTGCCGATTATCGAAACTCAAGCGGGCGACGTTTCGGCTTACATTCCGACAAACGTTATTTCAATCACGGACGGGCAGATAATGCTTGAAACGGATTCATTCTATTCGGGCATTCGTCCGGCTATCAGCGTCGGTTTATCAGTCTCCCGCGTCGGCGGTTCCGCGCAGATTAAAGCCATGAAACAAGTTGCGGGCACAATGCGTTTGGATTTGGCGCAGTATCGTGAACTTGCGGCATTTGCGCAATTCGGTTCCGACCTCGATAAAGCTACGAAAGCACAGCTTGACAGAGGCGCACGCATGGTTGAAACGCTTAAGCAATCGCAATATTCGCCGTTGCCCGTTGAAGACCAAGTTTTAACGATTTTCACGGCAGTCAGAGGATTTTTATCTGATATTCCCGTTGACAAAGTCGTTACCTTCCACAACGATTTTATTAAGTTCATGCACGCGAATCATCCCGACATTGGCAAGAAAATCGTCGAGCAAAAGAAACTTGACGACGCTCTTGAGGCGAAGATTAAGGCGGCAATCGTCGAATTTAAAGAGACAGTCACCTACAAGACTGAAGGTTGAGGCGGTGGCGTAAATGGCAAATTTACAACACATACGCCGCCGAATCAAAAGCGTTAAAAATATCCAGAAGATAACCAACGCAATGGACATGATAGCGCGTTCAAGATTCAATGCGGCTCGCGAGGCGTTATTGTCCAATCTGCCTTACGTAGCGAAGACCAAAGAAATTATGCGGCGCGTGATGACGCAAATGCGCGGGCAGGAATACGAACATCCTTTTGTTAAAACTCGCGCAGAACTCATTGCCGAACAGGAACAGGGCGCAGGAAAATTTTTATTCATAGTGATTGCGTCGGATAAGGGCTTGGCTGGCTCGTTTTCAAGCAACGTCTTCAAAGAGGCGCATGATACTATCGAATATGACGGCACGGGCGAAAGTTCTTCGCTTGATGATGATGACGACGACGAGAATTTTCATAAGAAAAATTTCGACGCGCTTAAAGGAATCAAACCTGCGACAAGGCGGACTCCGAAACAACAACGTCAAATGAGCGCGACGGGCGGCATGGCAAGGGCGGCAAGTCATCAAGGCGGCGGCGGTACTTCAAGCGGTAGCGTCGAAGTTGCTCGCGAATATCACGACGCGGATTATATTGACGGCATTGAATTAATAACTGTCGGCAGACGCGCCACGACGCATTTCAAACAGCGCGGCTACAACATTATAAAAAGTTATCACGGCATAAGCGAACGACCCGATTATAAATACGCTAAGGAAATCGCAGACTTGATTATCGACCGTTTCGAGAGCGGCGAGATTATCGACGTGACTTTGATTTATACGCAATTCAAATCGGCGATAAGTTGTTCGCCCGATAATGTGACGCTTCTTCCGATTGTCACGGACGATTATGCCAAAGTCGGCGCGAATCTCAAAGAAGAATACATTTATGAACCGGACGTTGTTAAGATTTTGAATGATTTCCTGCCGCGCAGAATTGCCACAAGAATTTATGGCGCGATGTTGCACAGTGCGGCGTCGGAACTCAGCTCGCGAATGAACGCAATGAGTAATGCAACCGATAACGCGCAAGAACTCGTCGGCAGATTGAATCTCTTCTACAATAAAGTTCGTCAAGCGGGCATTACCAATGAAATTAATGAAATTGTCGGCGGCGCGAACGCTTTGGAATAAGTGGAAAGATTATCAGATAGAAAGATGTAAAGGGAATTTAAATGCATTTACAAAGTTACAAAGAATTTACCGTTTGGCAAAAAGCAATGGAGTTGGCAACAGAGGTTTATCATTTAACAAGACTTTTACCAAAATTTGAAACTTACGGTATTGGCGACCAAATGCGCAGAGCGGCTGTATCCATTCCTTCAAATATTGCTGAAGGGCAAGGGAGAAATTCAGTAAGAGAATTTATACATTTTCTTGCCATTGCTCGCGGTTCTCAAAATGAGTTGGAAACGCAACTGTTGCTGTGTGTGAAGTTGGATTATTTTAAACAAGAAGAAGTTTCAACTGCATTAAACCTTTGTGTTGAAGTCAGCAAAATGTTGAACACTTTAATAAAAAAAATCCGAGCCGGTCTTGACCATTCTTAACTACTTTTCATCTTTCTATCTCCTCATCTTTCTATCTTTTTCGTCTAAAAACAGGAAGGAGACTAAAACATTGGCGAAAGGAAAAGTTGTTCAAGTTATCGGCGCGGTCGTTGACATTGAATTTCCGGTCGGCGAATTGCCCGAAATTTTGAACGCGGTAACAATAAAAGGCAGATCGGGCAACGTCGATATAGACCTTGTCGCGGAAGTCATGCAACATTTGGGCGACGGCGTAACCCGTTGTATCGCAATGAGTTCGACGGACGGACTTGTTCGCGGCATGGAGGCTGAAGATACCGGCGCACCGATTACGGTACCTGTCGGCGAAGAATGCTTGGGGCGCGTCTTTAACGTCTTGGGGCAAACCGTCGATAACAATCCGAAACCTGTCGGAAATAAAAATTGGCGTCCGATTCACAGAAAGGCTCCGAGTTTTGAAGAGCAAGAGACTTCGACGCAAATTCTTGAAACGGGTATTAAAGTTGTCGATTTGATTGCGCCGTATTCTCGCGGCGGTAAAATCGGCTTATTCGGAGGCGCGGGCGTCGGCAAAACCGTTTTGATTATGGAGCTTATCCATAACATTGCAACGGAGCACGGCGGCTATTCAGTCTTTTCGGGCGTCGGCGAGCGCACTCGTGAAGGCAATGACCTTTGGTCGGAAATGACGGAGTCGGGCGTTATCGATAAAACGGCTCTGGTTTACGGGCAAATGAACGAACCGCCCGGTGCTCGTATGCGCGTCGGTTTGACGGGCTTGACTATGGCTGAATATTTCCGTGACGAACAGGGCAAAGACGTTTTGTTATTCATCGATAACATTTTCCGTTTCATACAAGCCGGCTCGGAAGTTTCGGCGTTGCTCGGTCGTATGCCGTCCGCCGTCGGTTATCAACCTACATTGACGACTGACGTTGGCGCATTGCAGGAAAGAATCACTTCGACCAAAAAAGGTTCGATAACTTCGGTTCAAGCGGTTTACGTTCCCGCTGACGACTTGACAGACCCCGCGCCCGCCGCAACGTTTACGCATTTGGACGCGACGACAGTTTTGAGTCGTCAAATTGCAGAGTTGGGAATTTATCCCGCAGTTGACCCGCTTGACTCAACAAGCCGTATTCTCGACCCGAATGTTATCGGACGCGACCATTACGAAGTTGCTCGCGGTGTGCAGGCGGTTTTGCAAAAATATAAAGAACTCCAAGACATTATCGCGATTCTCGGTATGGAAGAACTTTCCGACCAAGATAAATTGACAGTCAGCCGCGCAAGAAAGATTCAGCGTTTCTTGTCGCAACCGTTTGCAGTTGCGGAAGTCTTTACGGGTTCGCCGGG
>JAFZIQ010000143.1 GCA_017554285.1 Selenomonadaceae bacterium | reverse complement strand
GGCAGTAAAAAATTATTTGGAGATGGTATAAATGAATGCAATGCCGCATATGGAGGAAATTTGTCGTCGAGTGGTGGCGGCTTATCGGAAGGCTTACGGAGACGACATAGAGGCGATTTATCTTTACGGCTCGTATGCACGCGGCGATTATGATGAGGAATCGGATATAGACTTCGCGGCGATAGTCAAAGGCAACCAATTCGAGCTTAGAAAAAAACGCGGGCAACTTTTACACGAGGTCGCCGAAATGGATATGGAATATGACGTGTTTACTTCGCCGAAAGTTATTTCTGCCGATTTGTTTGATAAATATAAAACTGAATCCGGTTATTACAAGAATATTCGGAAGGAAGGTATCCGCCTTGAATGAGTACACGAAATATCGCTTGGAAACCGCCGCCGAACGAGTAGAGGTATCTAAACTTATGTTGGACTGCGGACATTTCAAAGATTCGATTAACCGTTCTTACTACGCAATTTTTACTGCAGCGCGGGCGTTATTGTCGGAGGACGGCGTGGCTTTCAAGAAACATTCGGCAGTTATAAGTTATTTTCGCCGCGAATACATTAAGACAGGTGTTTTCGATGTCAAGTACTCGGATTATATCGGCAATGCCTTTGAATTCAGAAACGATTGCGATTATGAGGATTTTATTTTTGCAACGCGGGAAGAGGCGGAAACTCAATATCAACATGCGGTAGAATTCGTTGAGGCAGTTAAAAATTATTTGGAGGCGTCGAATGATAACAGCTGAGGTATGCGTGAACGTCACGGCGAACAATATTCAAAAAAATTTTACATACCTTGTACCCGACCGATTGAAATTTTTATCGGCGGGTTGGCGGGTATCGGTTCCGTTCGGGAGATTTAAAAAAATTGTCGGCTTTGTCATGAGCGTCCGCGAAGTCGAAGACTCCATGACGTTTGAATTTGAGTTGAAAGAAATATTTGAGGCAATCGACGAAGAATCATGGTTTACGCCCGAAATGATGAGCGCGGCGCGTTGGATGTCGGAATTTTATTTATGTCCGCTGTCGCAAACAATGGCTTTATTCATGCCGGGACGCAAGGGCAAAAAAATAGCGGCTCGCTTTGAAAAAATTTATAAACCTGCGCGGGCATTCGAGGAAAAAAATTTTAAAAAGGCAACCGCGCAGTTGAAGTTATTAAAACTTTTGGAGGAACGCGGCGAACTTCGGACGTTTGAAATTTCAGAGCAAAAACTTTCGGGAGCAGTAAAGCCGTTAATCGAGGCGGGCTTAATCAAAGTCGAAGAGCGGCGAATACTGCGCGACAGCTATTCAAAAATAAAATCGGTACCGCGCAGATTTGAATTGACGGCTGAACAAACGGCGGCAATTAATACGGTCGAAAAATTTTTGACGGCGCGAGAATTTCAAGGCTTTTTATTGCACGGCGTAACGGGTTCGGGCAAAACGCAAGTTTATATCGAGCTGACGAAAATAACTCGGCGAATGGGGCGGCGTGTGATAATTTTAGTTCCCGAAATCGCATTGACAAGCCAAATCGTTTTACATT
Organism: Selenomonadaceae bacterium; assembly: GCA_017554285.1. Lineage (GTDB taxonomy): Bacteria > Bacillota > Negativicutes > Selenomonadales > Selenomonadaceae > Quinella. Next base: position 5,627 of record JAFZIQ010000143.1, on the reverse strand, counting down.
TCAAGGCGTATTTTTCGGACGTGGCAGTTTTACACAGCCGTTTGAGTTTGCAGGAACGCAGCGACGCCTTTCACAGAATACGCAACGGCGAAGTCGGAATAGTAATCGGGGCGCGGTCGGCACTGTTTACGCCGATTGATAACGTCGGCTTAATCGTGCTTGACGAGGAACAAGATCATTCATATAAACAGGAAAATGCGCCGCGTTATCATGCCCGAATAGTGGCGGAAGAATTTGCTAAATTTCATGAGGCGGCGATAGTATTCGGTTCGGCAACTCCGAGCTTGGAAAGTTTTTATCGGGCAAAGCTGGGCGAATTGATTTTATTAAAAATGCCGCGCAGAGTTTTGAATAATCCGTTGCCTTTGGTTGAATGCGTCGACATGCGGGGCGAGTTAAGAGCGGGCAATAAAGAAGTTTTGAGCCGCGATTTAATGGAGCTGTTAAAAAGAACTTTGTCGGAAAAAAATCAAGCGATAATACTTTTGAACAGGCGCGGTTGGTCAACAATCGTCATGTGTCGTTCATGCGGCGTAGTTTTCGGTTGCCCCGATTGCGGCTTGCCTATGACTTATCACGCGGACGGGAAATTATGTTGTCACCGTTGCGAAGTTGAACTTGCGCCGCCGGAAATTTGTCCCGAATGCGGCAGTCGTCACATAAAATTTTTGGGAACGGGCACGGAGAAATTGGAGCGGGCATTAAAAAATTTTTTCCCTAATGCGAGAGTTTTACGCATGGACAGAGATTCGACGCGGGAGAAATTCGGGTATAAAAAAATACTTGACGCCTTCGCCAAGCATGAGGCAGATATTTTATTCGGAACGCGAATGGTTGCCAAAGGTCACGATATAAGCGGCGTGACGGCAGTCGGGGTTTTGAATGCGGATTCGGCTTTGAACTTTTCAAACTTCAGAGCGGCGGAGCAATGCTTTGAATTGATAACTCAAGCGGCGGGGCGAGCGGGTCGCGCAGATTTACCGGGCAAAGTTATCGTTCAAGCTTACAACGTCAATGCGCCCGCGATAAAATTTGGTTGTGCGCAGGACTATGAAAAATTTTGTGCAATCGAAATCCCGCAACGTAAAGAAGTATTTTTCCCGCCGTTTTGTCGGTTGGTGAAACTTATTGTCATGTCGACTAAGGAAGACAAAGCCAAAACACTTGCAAAAGAAATCGTCAGGGCGTTCAGAATTGAAGTGGTTAAAAATTCTGTCGAGCGTCAAGAAATTTTCGGACCGATAAAAGCGGCGATTGCCAATCTGCGCGGCGTATTCAGATTTTCTGTTTTGATAAAGTCGAACAATTTATCAGCGGTGAGAAATTTTTTACGGGCGCACGGATTGCATAAGCGTAACGACATTCAAATTGACATAGACCCTTCGACGACCGATTAGAAATCCAAAAAATCTTTAAGCTTTTTCGAGCGGGAAGGGTGGCGAAGTTTTCTTAAAGCTGTATTTTCGATTTGGCGAATGCGTTCGCGAGTGACTTTGAAAATTTTGCCGACTTCTTCGAGCGTCCTTGTCGTACCGTCCTCAAGTCCGTAGCGCAGAATTAAAACTTCCCGTTCGCGCTTCGATAAAGTTTCCAAAACGTCTTCGATTTGTTCACGCAACAATACCAGTGAAACATTATCTTCGAGTTTCGCCTTTTCATCGGGGATAAAATTTGCAAGCGGCGTATCCATATCTTCGCCGACGTTTACATCTAAAGAAATCAGTCGAAAATACACGTCGCGCAATTTGAACAGTCGCCTTATATCTTCGGAGTTCATCTCCATTTTTTGTGCGATTAGTTCAAGGCGTTTCCGAACGTCCAAAACCGTTGTTTGCAATTCTTTATCGATTCTGGTTGCCTTAAGAATTTTTTGCACGAGTTGAACGGGCAATCGGACGGCAAGCCCCGTATTGGAAATGGCACGCATAATTTTTTGCTCAATCCAAAATACGGCGTAAGTACTGAATTCGGTTTCCTTATCGAATTTGAAACGTTCGGCGGCGGTGATTAATCCGATATTGCCTTCTTGAATCAAATCGTCAAGCTCCAATTTATCGGGGAATTTTCGCCAATACTTCAAAGCAAATTTGGCAACGAGCTTACTGTTTTTAATGCAAAGGTCTTGTTGAGCCTGTTCGTCGCCCTCTTGAATCAGTTTAATCAATTCTTTATTCGACGCCGTAATTTCATTGGCATCTTTAACAGCGGGCGGCAGGAAATCGGCGGAAAGTTCATCGACAAGCGCGATTTTCAAATCGTCTTGAATGATGTCGGCGACAGTGTATTGATCTTTCTTCAACAGGAAATCAAAAACCTTATCGAAATTATCCCATGTGAGTTCGCCGTTGACTACGTAAGGTTCAATTTCTCTGCGAATCTCTTCGGTATCCATTTAAATCCCTCCTCCGCAAATTTTTTTCTGTAAATAAGTTAAAAATCCTGCGCGGCATGGTTGACCAATGAAAATAAAATTGTTAGACTGCCTCAAAATAAATTGGAGGGGAAAAATTTTGGCGAAACGATTTTTAATCGGCGCATTGATTATTTTGGTCAGTGTGCTGATGATTTCGGCAACAAGTGCAAAAAAAATAGAGGGAACATGGCGGCTTGACGGTTCCGCATCGGCTGAACTCAGGAATTTTCGATTAATGACGGACGATTGGCAGAATGATTCACGCGGGCGAGAGCCGAGCCGCGCAGGTTTGGAAAAATTATGGGCGTCGGCAAGCGGGCAACCGTCATTAGCGGCATTAAAGACGCTCAAGCAAACGATTTATGAGTTGGAGCCGGACGCAAAAATTTTCATAATAGATTTACGACAGGAGTCGCACGGCTTTGCCAATTCGATACCTGTGAGTTGGTACATTAAAAACAATGCCGCCAATGCAAATAAAACGCTTCGAGAAATTGAATCGGATGAAATTGAGCGATTGAACAATCTGCGCGGGCTTGAGACGACTTTTGAACCTTTGGGCAACGCCGATAAACAGAGCTTTAAGCCGATAACGATAATGCCGCGTTTTATGGAGACGGAACAGGCGGCGGCAGAAAAACTTGGAATAAATTATGAACGATTTGCGGCGGCTGATATGCAATTCCCCGCGCCCGAAGTTGTTGACGACTTTATAATTTTCGTCGCCAATCTTCCTGAAAATGCATGGTTGCACTTCCATTGCCAAGCGGGGCACGGACGGACGACAACTTTCCTTGTCATGTACGATATTTTGAAGAATCCCGAATTGTCATTGGAAGAAATTTGCAGGCGTCAATATCTTTTGGGCGGCTCGAATCTTTTATTGGAGCCTGAAGGTGATGATTGGAATTCAAAAATGGCTCGCGACCGTGCAAAGAAAATTCGATTGTTTTACGATTGGGCGCAAGGTACACGGGCTGAACAAATCGGCTTGCAATGGAGCGAGTGGCTTCAATTAGGGAACAGGGATTAGGGAACAGGGATTAGGGATTAGGAATTTTTTATAATTTGAGTGACAGCCTCGACGTGTGAAGTAAACGGAAACATGTCGACAGGCTGAATTTTTTTTGCTTTATAACCAAGCTCGTCCAAAATTTTTAAATCGCGGGCTAAAGTTGCGGGGTTGCAGGAAACGTAAATAATTTTTTCGGGTTGCATGGCGGCAAAAGTCTCAAGAACTTTTTTATCGCAACCTGCGCGGGGCGGGTCGACAATAACGACTTCGGCAAAAATCCCGTCGTTAAAAAGTTTCGGCAGGACTTTCACGGCGTCGCCTACGATAAATTCTGCGTTGCGGATATTATTTTCGCGGGCATTTTTAATCGCGTCGGCAACGGCGGAGCTTACGACTTCGACGCCGATAACTTTGCGAACTTTTTTAGCCATAAACAGCGAAATCGTTCCCGTGCCGCAATAAGCATCGATAATCGTTTCATTGCCGCGCAGTTCGGCGAAGTCGCGAGAGGTTTTATAAAGAATTTCAGCCTGTGAGGTGTTGACTTGAAAAAATGAACGCGCCGAAATATTGAACGTCAACTTGCCGATTTTGTCATGAATGGTCGGCTTGCCGTATAAAATTTTGGTGTCGCGACCGAGAATAACGTTGTTATGGTAAGTCTGGACGTTTTGTTGAATGCTCGTGACTTCGGGCAACTCTTTAATCAAAGCGCGGACGAAATTTTTTTCGTTGGGAAAACTTTTCGTGGCGGTAACCAAGACAATCATTAACTCGCCGTTAATGCCGACTCTGCCCATGACGTGGCGCAGAAAACCTTTGTGAGTGTCTTCGTTGTATGGTTGAATGCTAAATTTTTTGGCAACGTTACGGACGGCGGCAAGAATTTTATCGTTGCCTTCGTTTTGAATCAGACAAGACTGCGTGTCGATAATTTTATGACTGCCGCGAGCGTAGCAACCGATAACCAAATTTTTTCCGACAGGGAATTGCATTTTATTACGATAGCGCAAGGGATTATCCATGCCGAGAGTATCAAAAATTTCGACGCCGCCGAGCTTGCCGATTCGTTCAATGGCGTCGATAACTTGTTGACGTTTCCACTTTAACTGCGCGGGATAACTCAAATGTTGAAGTTGACAGCCGCCGCACTCTTTATAAAGCGAACAAAAAGGCTTGACACGCTCCGAAGAACTTTTAACGACTTCGACCAGCCGAGCAATCGCATAATTTTTCTTGACAGTCTCAATCTCCGCCAAAATTTCTTCATCGGGCAATGCGCCTTCAACAAAAATCGTCAACCCGTCAATATTTCCATTACGCATTACGCATTGCGCATTCCTAATTGCCTTTCCGACTCCCTCGCCCGACGAGCCTAATCCGTGAATTTTAATCAGCTGTGGCATTTTGCATAATCCTCAAATCCTCGTTAAGTTGAGCCTTAAGCTCCTCGACCGACGCAAAAATTTTTTCATCGCGCAATTTGCTGACGAAACTGACAAAAATTTCTTCGCCGTAAATATTTTCGCTGAACTTATCGATAAAAACTTCCAGACGTCGCCGCGCAACTTTAAAAGTCGGATTGTCGCCGATATTGGCAATGCCGTTATAAAATTTATCGCGAACTTTGACGCGAACGATATACGCGCCGTTCGGTAACATAGCCCGATTGTCGGCAATTTCAAGATTAGCCGTCGGAAAACCGATTTTGCGCCCGCGTTTATCGCCATTAACGACTTCGCCCGCATAAGTGAAATTTCTGCCGAGTAATTGATTAGCTGAATTTAAATCGCCCGCCGCAATCAACGCCCGAATCCGCGTACTGCTGACGGTTTTTCTGTCTACCGTGAACGTCTGGCAGACCTCAGCCTTAAAACCGTAATTTTCGCCCTCACGAATCAGCAAGCGACCGTTGCCGCGCCCGAAACGTCCGAAAGTATAATTTTGCCCCGTGACGACGTAAGCAGGCGCGATTTTATCTTGCAGGAGCTCCAAAAATTCTTCGGGCGATTTTTTACTCAGCTCTTTGGTAAAAGGAATCTCAATCAGCACGTCGACGCCCATATCGGAAAAAATTTCGCGGCGAAGGCTTTTACTGCCGATGATGAGCGGCTCATTTTCGGGCGCAATAATACTGAGCGGGTGATTGGAAAATGTGAATACAATCGCAGTGCCGCCGATTTTTTGGGCGGTATCGAT
>JAFZIQ010000142.1 GCA_017554285.1 Selenomonadaceae bacterium | reverse complement strand
TGACTGTCGGCGACGTTATGCACAGCGGCGAAGATAATCCGATTGTCAAAGTCGGAGCTACGGCTAAAGACGCACTCTTTGAAATGACGGCTAAAGGTTTGGGCGCGGTATCGGTTATCGACGAACAAAATCGATTTGTCGGACTGGTTACGGACGGGATAATTCGTCGGGCGTTGGAGAAAAAACGCAGTTTTATTGATGAGCCTGTCGAACACATTATGTTTGAAAAGCCGTTGATAATCAGCGCGGACAAATTGGCGGCGGCGGCGTTATCGGTTATGGAAAAACATAAACCGCGCCCCGTAACTGTCTTGCCGGTTATCGACGATAAAAATTTCCCTGTCGGCATGGTTCACTTGACAGATTTACTTCGTCAAGGAGTGGTTTGAATGAAAATTTTGGGTGAGGCACTTGACAGAGCGCGGCGAATTAAGCTAATAATATTCGATGTGGACGGCGTCTTGACTGACGGCGGAATTTATCACGGCACAAACGGCGAACTTTTTAAATCGTTTCATTGCCGCGACGGTTTCGGAATCACTTTGGCGCACTCTTGCGGAATAAAGACGGCGATAATCACGGGCAGGACTTCGGAGATAACGAACTATCGAGCTGCCGAGTTGAAAATCGATTTCGTCATGCAAGGACAAATGAATAAGCGCGATGCTTACAAAAAAGTTAAGGCTCATTTCAATTTGACGGACGAAGAAATTTGCTACGTTGCCGATGACGTGATAGATTTGCCGGTCTTTGTGCAAGTCGGATTCAGAGCGGCAGTCGGCGACGCGGCGGCTGAAGTTATCGAGCCGGCACATTTCGTAGCAAATAATTTCGGCGGGCACGGAGCCGTTCGTGAAGTCATAGAATTCATTTTGAAGGCGCAAGGATTGTGGCAAGCGATTATCGAGCGCTACACGACGCCCGAATTTGACGATAAAGAATTGACTTCGCTTAATCAATAAAAATTTTCGGAGGATAAAATGCTTTACAGAACGCTGATGTTGCTAAGCAGAATAATTCGGCTCCTGCCATATGATTTACTTTTATTTTTCGGACGAGTATTTGGCAACTTGTATTATTTGCTTATCAAAAAACAGCGGGAACGAGCGGTCGCGCAGATGATGCCGGCGTTAAACATTTCGGAGGCGGAGGCGCGGAAACTCGTCCGAGAATCATTCGTAAATTTGGCGCGAAACGTATTCGATATTTTCTACATGCCCAACCTTAACGAAAAAAATTTATCGGAGTACATAGAAATTGAACACCTTGAGCGAATGCGGACGGCATTATTGGAAGGGCACGGCGTAGTTGTCTTGACGGGGCATGTCGGGACGTGGGAATGGTTGAGTGCGGCATTTTCATTGAATGGAATGCCCGTTACCGCAATAGCCAAACTTCAACCCAACGCCGAATATTCGCGAGTCTTGGACGATTTGCGGGCGACGATTCATGTTGAAATTTTCAATCGCGGGACGAATGAACTTCGAGCGGCAGGACGCGCTTTAAAGGACGGAAAAATTTTGGGATTTCTCGCCGACCAAGACGCCGGACCGGGCGGAGCGTTCATAAATTTTTTGGGTAAGACAGCCTCGACGCCTATGGGACCTGCGGTTTTCTCAAGGAGATTTAACGCGCCTGTTTTGCCCGCATTTATAATTCGCAAAGAAGACGGGCGGCACTTGGTTAAAATCGGTGAGATAATGCACTTTGAGGATACGGGCGACACCGACGCCGACCTTTTACGCTTTACGGAGAAGATGACTAAAATTTTGGAAGAAGTTATCCGCGAAAATCCGACGCAATGGCTCTGGTTTCAAAAGCGTTGGAATACGCCGCCCGAAATGCAAAAGACCAATAAACATCATACGGTTAAGGTTAGAAGAAAACCTAAAGAGGAGCAATCATGAGCACACGAGAAAAACTTTTGGCGGCAACGGTAGTGATTTTCTTTGTGTGCGTCATTGTTTGGGCAGTGCAAACGACGCCTTCCGAGCCGCCGCCCATACAAAAAGTAGATCCGCCGACCGTAGTCGAATACGAAGGCAATACGATAGTCGAGGAAAAAGACGGGCTGATAATTTGGGAATTGACTTGCGATAAAATGACAATCGACAGCGTTACGCAAAACGTTATACTCGACAAGGTGATTTGGAAATTTCATCAGCATGACAAAGAAAAAGATTGGGAACTCAACGCGGCTAAAGGAATTTTCTACAAGAAAGATGAGAATATGCACGTTGAAGGCGACGTTACTTTGACGAACAGCGACGGCGCAAAACTGGTGAGTGATAATCTTGATTGGTTTGCTCTTCAGAAATTGCTTGTGGCGGAGGGCAATATCGTTGTGACGACCAATGACGGCAAAAAAATTTCGAGTGATAAAATTAATTGGTTTTCTGAGGAAGAAAAGATTATGGCGACGGGCAATGTCAACGTGACGAATAACGACGGCGCGAAACTTTTAAGCGATGAACTTAATTGGCTTATAGCAGAAGAAAAAATTACAGCGACAGGCAACGTTAAAATTTCCAAAGACGATATGCGAGCTTTCGGCGATTTTGCCTATGCCGATAACAATTTTAAACATTTCGGTCTGATGGGTAATGCAAAAATTTTGAAGGGCGTTAAAGAGGGCGAAACTTTTTGACAGAGGGGTTTTAATATGGCGATAAAAAAAATCTGCGCGGCGTTGGCGGCAACAATGTTAATGAGTTCGGCGGCTCTTGCGGCGCAAGCTGATAATGAACCTTCCGAAGTGAACGCTGACGCAATCGAATACGATATGAATACGGGAATTGTCTCGGCGGAAGGCAACGTTCTTTTAAAACACGGTACAACGCGGGCAACGGGACTTCATGCAATGTTTAACGTGAATACCAAGCAAGCGCACCTTATCGGCAATGTGATTGTCGTCCGCGAAGATATGCGCATAACTTGCAACGCTTTGGCGAGCGACGGACAAGGTTACATGTCGGCGGACGGAAATGTAATTGCGACTCAGACGGTTGCGCCCGACGCCAAATATCCGAACGGCGACATGCGCACTTTCACGAGTGAACACATTGATTATTTTCCCGACGACAGAAAACATGTGATGATACCGACGGGCGGCGTTATCGCGAGTGAAGTTGAAGGAACTTTCACGGCAGACAGAATGGAAGGCTGGCTTGATGAAGAACATTATATCGGTAACGGCAATGCGCATTTGGTCAGCACTGCGCGGAATATGGAAGCCGGCGGCGATAATGTCGATTACGACGGCAAAGACGCGGGCAAAGCAGTTTTAAGCGGTAATGCTTGGGCTTATCAGAATAACAATGTGATTCGCGGCAATCGATTGACGGTTTATCTTGCCGATGACGGGAATTTGAAGGCTGACAATTCGCCGAAATTTGAAATGCCTCAAATGCCTGCGGTCGATAAAGTCTTCGATAAAAAATCGGAGTCCGCGCAGGTTGAAAAGGACGAAACTGTTATAATCGAACCCGATAAAAATTCTGAGGAATAAAATCTTCCCCACGCAGAAAAATTTGCGGCGGGGGATTTTTTTTGCTATCATTAAGCAAATTTTTTTAGAGGCGACTGGCATGAATCTTGAAGCAAGAAATTTGGTTAAATCTTTCAAGAAACGAACGGTAGTTAATAAAGTATCATTGAGGGTCGAGACGGGCGAAGTAGTCGGACTTCTCGGACCGAACGGCGCGGGCAAAACGACTTCATTTTATATGATGGTCGGTTTGGAGCGTCCCGATTCGGGCGACGTTTTTATTTCGGACGTTAATATTTCCAAATTGCCGATGTACAAACGCGCCGAGCTTGGGATAAGTTATCTTACTCAAGAGGCGTCGATATTCCGCAAGTTGACGGTTTCCGAAAATATTATGGCGATTCTTGAGACGCTTAACTTGGATAAACAAGCACGCAAAAAAAGATTGAATGAACTGTTGGGAGAATTCAATATAAGGCACGTTGAAAAGCGCAAAGGTACGGAACTTTCGGGCGGCGAAAGACGGCGCGTTGAAATTGCGCGTTGTCTTGCATTGGAGCCGAAATTTATTTTGTTGGATGAACCTTTTGCGGGTGTCGACCCGTTGGCGGTTGCCGACATTCAAGAAATTATAAAATATCTCAAGGAACGCGGCATGGGGATTTTGATAACCGACCACAATGTCCGCGAGACTTTGCACATAGTCGACCGCGCTTATATTCTCAACGAGGGAAAAATTTTATTGGAGGGCAACGCGGAAGAAATTGCCAACAGCGATATTGCCAAGAAATTTTATCTCGGCAGTAATTTTACATTGTAGGGATTAGGGATTAGGGAACAGGGAGTAGATTTAATGAATTTTAGAATACTTGACAGATATATTTTTCAAGAAGTCGTGTTGGCGTTTCTGTTTGCGATTTGCGCATTCACGGCGGTTTTTATCGGTTCGGGCACTCTCTTTAAAATCGCAAGGTATATCACCGATTACGGCGCAAGTCTGTCGTCGGTTGTGAAAATTTTTGTCTACGGCTTGCCGGCAATAATCATGTGGACGTTTCCAATGTCAATGTTATTGGCGACGCTTTTGACTTTCGGGCGATTGTCGAGTTCGAGCGAGATAACGGCTATGAAATCTTGCGGGATAAGTTTCAGCCGAATAGCCGCGCCCGCAATTTTTTTGGGCATGATAGTTACAATCTGCGCGATTCTTTTCAATGAGCACATAGTCCCTTGGGCGAATACCGCTTATAACAACGTCGTTTATTACGAGATTCAAGGCAATACCGAATTGAAATCGCAAGATCACATTATCGTTAAAGAATTTTCGGGCGAACGCATGGAGCGATTGATTTACGCCAGAGAATACAAGGCGCAGGAAGAAATTTTGGAAGGCGTAACCATGCAAGTCCTTAATGAAGAAGGCAAAGTTACGCACGTCGAGAACGCGACTTATGCCGAATGGCGCAATGAAAAATGGATAATGCATGACGGCATGATTTATGATTTATCGGACGAACAGCGAACGCATACAATGAAATTCGACCAACAGATTTTGCCTGTCAATGCAAGCCCGCGCCAAATCGTTCGCGAACAGAAAAAGCCGGAAGAATTAACGATGAGCGAACTCAAAGCGCAAATCGAAATCATGAAGTCGCAATACGTCAACACGAACAAATTGGAGACTGAACTTTATCAACGGGTAACGGTGCCTATGGCGAGTTTGATTTTCGCACTGGTCGGAGTGCCGTTGGGACTTCAGCCGACGCGAACGCCGTCTTCGGTCGGATTTGCTTTGAGCGTCGTAATAATTTTCTTGTACTATGCGATTATGACGTTGGCAAATGCAATCGGTCGCAGCGGAGCAATCGCGCCGATGTATGCAGTCTGGATACCTAACGTTATCGGTTTATTATCGGGATTCATTTTGATTTATCGGGCGTCGAAGTGAGGATTATTATGAAAAAATTTTCTGCAGAAGCAGATAAAAATCGCGTCGAAAGACTTTACAAATATGAAGCTGAAACTCGCGCAGAGGGATTTAAGTTAATAGCGGGCGTCGACGAGGCGGGACGCGGTTCATTGGTCGGAGCGGTTGTAGTGGCGGCGACTGTCCTGCCCGAAAATTTATATCTCGAACGCCTTGACGATTCCAAAAAACTTTCCGCCAAAACTCGCGAAACTCTTTACGAACAAATTATTTCGGAGGCGATAAGTTGGAATGTCGTCTGCGTTGATATTGAGGAGATTGACAAGCTGAATATTTATCAAGCGACTCTTATCGGCATGAAACGCGCAGTTGCAGGTTTGGACGTTCAACCCGATTTTGTTTTAACCGACGCCATGAAAGTTGATTTCGGCGAAAAAATTCCTTCGCGTTCGATTATTCACGGAGACGCATTATCAGCTTCGATTGCCGCCGCGTCGATTCTCGCCAAAGTCACTCGCGACCGTCTCGCCGACCAATGGGCTTTGAAATATCCTCAATACGGCTTTGAACATAATCGCGGCTACGGCACTGAGGAACACCTCGCCGCTATTGAAAAATTCGGAGCTTGTCCTTTGCACAGAAAATCTTTTAATCCCGTCAAAAGTCTTATCGGAAAATAAAAATATCCCGTCAAACTCGGCGGGAAATTTTTTTAGGTCTTAAGTGCCCTTAATAAAAAAAGTGATATAATGTACATATCAGCTTGATTCGCATTAAATTCTGATGAAAGGAGTCGTTTAATATGTTGAAAAAATATTTAGCAGAACGACGCGGACAAGTGGCAATACTTTTTGCCTTGCTTATGCCGATATTTTTGTTATTTATCGGAGTGGCATTGGATTTGGGCTGGTACTATCTGAACGTATCGCGCTTACAGAATGCGGCAGATGCGGCGGCAGTCGCGGGAGCTCAAACTCTCATTTCTAAAGGCGACAACGACGATTTTTTTTCCGATTATAAAACCGTCTCGCTTGTCGATAAATATCCCGGCAAAGTCAGCAACGAATACCGACCTTCCAATTTTTCTGAAAAAACCAAGATAGAAAATGTAGAAGTCATTGCAAGAGATTACGTCGATAAAAATTTGGCGAGTGCAAAATACGGCTCGTCGATTGACGCTTGGACTAAAACGGCATTTTTCGCCGAACCCTTGCTTTACGAAAAGGACGACACTCTTTATTACGTCGTTAAAATCAGTGAAGATATTCGGCATTTCTTTTTGCCCGGCTGGTTTGACGATATGGCTGCGCCCGTTACCGCTGTCGCCATGATCAGCAAAAATTCTTCCAATACTCCTGAAAATATTTCCGTTCCGTCAATAAACACTCCCGAAAATCCTCTTCCGATAGCTCCGATAAGACCCGAAATTTCCGATATTTCAATCGTCGATGCCCTCGAAACTGCAAGAAATAAAAGTGTTGTTGTAGGCAACTGGGAAATTCAAAACACTTATCGCCAATCAAAATACAACAAGACTATAACGAATGATGACGGCACAAAGATAACAGATTTCGAGAGACGTTTCGGATTTGAAGTTTATGGCGGCACCGGTACCGAACAGACTAAAAAATGGAACCAATATCAAGACAGATACACTAAATATTTAAAAGGCGAACACCGTCGAACGGAAGAAATAATCATTAAACCAAGTCCTGACGGTAAAAACGGAACAGACAATGATGGCAGAAAAAATCTGTACGGTAATCTTTACTCAACTCAAGCGAATGGCGGTAAAATTTACAAAGAGGACGAAGTTGATTCTCTCAATATCGACTTTAAACAGGATGTCAGATTTAATACAGGAAGTAAATATCTCCCTGTGAGTAAAAAAGATTCTGCGGCGGATTGGGATTTGACTCTCGGCTACAAAGACGGTTTTGGATCATTGACAAGTTGGCGAGAAGGTGATTCCATTAATGGTACCGGTGACCCTGCCGCTTTAATGCGAATACACTCGACCATTAATTTTGATGAGGCGCATGAAAAACGCTCCACTGTCACAGATGAATATGATATTTTATGGGTACGAATAGAAAGCGAGACAATGTTGGCTTATCCCGATGTTTATGTTAATGGCTCGTCAAACGACTATAACCCAATGAAAAGTGACGGTATTTTAAAAGAGTTTAATTCCGTTCGCCAAATAATTATAAACATGAATGCCTCGAATACCAAATCAACCGACCGCCCTGTTGTTATTTTTTATGACGGACCGGAAAGATACAGCACGGACAACAGTATTCGCGACTCTAAGCCCGTCATAGTGAATCTGAACGCCGATTTTAACGGGATTCTCTACATGCCGAACAGCCCCGTCGTCTTGAACGGCAACGGCAAAAATTTCAACGGCTTTATCGTCGCCAAAGAATATTTGGCTCTTAAAACAGCCGGCGATTTTAACACGGTTAAAGACGGCAATACTTTCAGATATTTCGACAATATCGGCAATGAGTACTATAAAATCGCAGAAAAGCAAAACGGCATTACCAACACCATGTTTATAGACGCTAAGGGCGAAGTGCAATACAAAAGCGCAGGTTATACCAAGACATATGGTAAGTATGAGACTTTCGGCAGGACGGATTTCTCAACATACGAATATCAAATTAGTCCAATGTCGGCGAGCAATCTGCTTATCAAGAGCGAAGAGGAATAAACTTTCGTTACAATATTCAATCGCAGAATTCGTCAGTGAAGAGTGATTTTGATTGACACCTTGACGCTTGAATTATAAAATTGCAGGCGGCGAGGTGATTTTTTTATGAAAGTCGGAATAGACATCGGCTCCACGACGATTAAATTGGTCGTCATGGACAACAAGGAACGGCTTATTTTTAAAAATTATGCGCGGCACTTTTCGGAAATCGGCTCCGCGCTCACGAATTCCCTAACGTCGTTGAAAAATATCATCGGCGAAAAGACTTTTAAAATTGCATTGGCGGGTTCAGCAGGAATGGGCATTGCCAAAAAAATTTCGTTGCCCTTTGTGCAGGAGGTTATTGCTTGTCAGACGGCTGTTGAAGAATTTATTCCGCAGACTGATACCGTTGTTGAACTTGGCGGCGAGGACGCTAAGATTATTTATCTGGGCAACGCGCCCGAAGTTCGTATGAACGGCGTCTGCGCGGGCGGCACGGGTTCATTTATCGACCATATGGCAAGCTTGTTATCGACTGACGCGCTCGGCTTAAATGCTCTGGCTGAAAAGGGCAAGCAAATTTATACGATTGCTTCACGTTGCGGAGTTTTCGCTAAGACCGATATTCAAGCTCTTATGAATGACGGCGCAAAGAAGGCAGATATTGCATTATCGATTTTTCAAGCGGTCGTCAATCAGACAATCGGGAATTTGGCGCAAGGTCGTCCGATTAAAGGTAATGTGGCATTTTTGGGCGGACCTTTACATTTTCTGCCCGAACTCAAGAAAAGATTCGTCGAGACGCTCGGTCTTTCCAATGAGGAAGTTATCGACACGCCCGACGGAAATTTTTTTGTGGCAACGGGCGCGGCTTTGAGTGAAGAGGCTAAAGAAATTTCTATCGACAAGCTCGAAGAATCAATTAAGAAATCCGAAGAGGCGGCTCGCTCCGAGACTCGCAAGGCAGATTTTACTTTGTTCAAAGACGCCGCCGATTATGACGCTTTCAAAGCTCGTCACGATAAAGATAAAGTTAAGCGCGGCGACTTAAGCACTTATCACGGGAAAATTTATATCGGCATTGACGCCGGCTCGACTACAACTAAAATCTGCGCGATTGGCAGCGACAAGGAAATTCTTTATACAAATTACGGCTCGAATGAAGGTGCGCCGCTTAAAATTGTCGTCAAGCAGATTCGCGATCTTTACGAAAAACTTCCCGCGACCGCGCAGATTGGCGGCGTATTTACTACGGGCTACGGTGAGGCGATTGTTAAGGCGGCTCTTCATGCTGACGGTTCCGAAGTCGAAACTTTTGCTCATCTGACAGCTGCGCAGGAATTTTGCCCCAATGTTTCCTTTGTCTTGGATATTGGCGGGCAGGATATGAAATGTTTCTTTGTCAAGGACGGCACTATTGGAAATATCACACTTAACGAGGCTTGCTCGGCGGGTTGCGGCTCGTTCATTCAGAATTTCGCGCAGGGTTTGAATATGACTGTCGGCGACTTCGCCAAAAAAGCTTTAGATTCAAATGCGCCCGTCGATTTGGGTACGCGCTGTACCGTTTTTATGAATTCCAAAGTCAAACAGGCTCAAAAGGAGGGCGCGACCGTCAGCGACATTTCGGCGGGCATTGCTCTTTCCGTCATAAAGAACGCGCTGTTTAAAGTCATGCAACTCAAGAACGTTGAAGATTTGGGAGAAAATATCGTAGTTCAAGGCGGCACTTTTTATAATGACGCCGTCCTTCGTTCGATTGAGGAGATTCTTCATAAAAATGTTATTCGTCCCGACATTGCGGGATTAATGGGCGCATATGGAGCCGCGATACTGGCAATGAGTAATGCGCAATGCGTAATGCGTAATGAGAAAACCTTAAAGCTGAAAGCTGAAAGCTCTAAGCTTAAAGCTCAAACCTCAACTTTGCTGTCAGCGAATGAACTGGAAAATTTCTCCGTCGTCACGAAGTCTTATCGTTGCGGGCGTTGCGGCAATAATTGTTTAATCACCATGCAGAAATTCCCTGACGGCGGCAAATATTTTACAGGCAATCGTTGCGAACGCGGCGCAGGAGGCAAGCCCAAAACTCAATCCGAAATTCCCAATGCCTTTGCCTATAAATATCAAAGGGTTTTCGATTATCAGCCGCTCGAAAATGCGCCTCGCGGTTCAATCGGCATTCCGAGAACTCTCAACATTTATGAAGATTATCCTTTTTGGTACACCTTTTTAACGGAGCTTGGTTATCGCGTTGAAATTTCTTCCAAGTCTTCCGCGCAGATTTTTTATAAGGGCATGGCGACAATCCCCAGCGATTCATTATGTTATCCCGCGAAACTTGCGCACGGTCACATTATGAATTTGGTCGAGCGCGGTTTGAAGAAAATTTTTTATCCTTGCGAGCCGTATAATTTTGATACCCGCTCCGATAATTTTTATAACTGTCCGATTGTCGCGAGCTATCCCGAAAATATCCGCAACAATATGGACGTTCTCAAGGAAAAGGGCATTAAATTTATTCAGCCTTTCCTGCCCGTCCATGACATGAAGAAATTAAAAAAGCGTCTCGCGGAAGAATTTGAGTCCGAAGGCGTCACCGGTAAAGAAATTTCTGCGGCTGTCGATAAGGCGGCGGCTGAAATGGAAAATTATCGCCTTGATGTTCAGAATTTTGGCGAAAATCTTTTGAGACGCATTGAAGACACGGGCGAACATGCAATTTTACTGGTCGGACGCCCTTATCACATAGACCCGGAAATTAATCACGGTATCGCCGAGATGATTCAGTCTTACGGCTTGCCGATTCTCTCCGAAGATTCCGTTTACCATACAAAAATCGATTCGCCTGAAATTTCCGTTGTCAATCAATGGAGCTATCACGCCAGACTTTATCACGCCGCGCAGTTTGCCGCCGAACATTCCAACATTACTTTGATTCAATTAAGCTCATTCGGTTGCGGACTTGATGCCTTGACGATTGAACAAGTCAAAGAGATTCTGGAAACTCACGGAAAGATTTATACAATGATAAAGCTTGACGAAGTTTCAAATTTGGGCGCGGCTCGGATAAGATTGCGTTCGTTGCTCGCCGCTCTCAAAAGAAAATCGCCAGTCGTCTATTCACATAAAAAATTTCCCGAACGTCCGCGATTCACTGCCGATTGTAAAGCAACACACACAATCCTTGCGCCTCAAATGGCTCCGATTCATTTTGAACTTCTTAAAACCGTTTTGCATAAATACGGCTATAAAATTTTGGTTCCCGCGCTCCCCGATAAAGCGGCTATCGATTTGGGCTTGCGCTATGTTAATAACGAAATTTGTTATCCGGCAATTTTAATTACGGGGCAAATGATTGCGGCTTTGAAGTCGGGCGAATGCGATCCTGATAACACGTCGATAATTTTGTTCCAGACTTGCGGCGGTTGTCGTGCCACAAATTATATCAGCGTCCTGCGTCGTGCTTTAAAGTTTGCGGGCTTCGGACAAGTTCCCGTTTTTGCTTGCTACGGTTTGCCTGATGAGACCGACGCTTTTGAACTCAATCGCGATTGCCTTATGGACGCGATTAAAGCCGCCGTTTATGGCGATTTGCTCATGAACGTTACCAACAGAATGCGTCCTTATGAATTGCGGCGCGGCGAGACCGATAAACTTTTTGCCGAGTGGATGACGCTTGCCAAATCTGATTTGGTTGACGGAAATTATTTCAGCTACAGAAAAAATATTAAGGAGATTGTCCGCCAATTCGACGCGATACCGATTGACGAAACTCTTACCAAGCCCAAAGTCGGTATCGTCGGAGAAATTTTGGTTAAATATCACCCCGTCGCCAACAATCATTTGGAGCGCGTGCTTGCCGACGAAGGCGTGGAGATAATTTTACCTGATTTCGTCAATTTTTTCCTGTACTGCGCTCACGATGCCATTGTTAAGCAGGAAATTTTGGGCGGCAATCGCAAGGAAAGAATTTTTGCCGAGCTTTTTATAAAGTTCATTGAGTTCTTCCGCTTGCCGATGAAAAATGCGCTTAAAAGCTCCAAACACTTCCGCGCTCCGCACTCGATAAAGGAAACTGCGCGGCTTGCAAGCAAATTCGTAAGCACGGGCAACTGTAATGGCGAGGGCTGGTTATTGACGGGCGAAATGGTCGAGCTGATTGAAAGCGGCGTTAAAAATATCGTTGGTCTTAGTCCTTTTGCCTGCCTCCCAAACAGCATAATTTTAAAAGGAACTTTACATGCATTGCGTGAGAGTTATGACAACGTAAATATTGTAGCTATTGATTGTGACGCCGGTTCGAGCGAAGTCAACCAAATTAACAGAATTAAATTGATGACAACTTTGGCTAAGAAGATTTTAGCAAAGAAAAATTTTAGGTGACGTTCTTATACGCTTCAAAATGATAAATTCTCTCTATAGTTTCAACATTAACTCCAAATTTTCTTGCCAATGCGCCAAAGCTGAACTTTCTATTTCTAGGAATATAAGATTCACGAATATATTTGATTTGCTCTGGCGTAAATTTTGCACGAGGGTGCTCGCAACCTGATTTTATTAGCCCCATAGCGTATGCATGGCATGTGTTTTCGCTTAAAGTCGCCCATTCGAGATTGCCAATGTGATTATTGAGCTTGTTGCCATCAATGTGATTAACACACGGCTTATTTTCGAGATTTGGAATAAAGGCTTGTGCCACGATTTTATGAATTGAAATAACTTTAGGTTTGGTGTTATTGTTTAGAACTATCATAAAGTAACCATGGTTATTTTTAGTGCCCTTGAGAATTGCCGGTTTGCTCCTTTTAAAGCTTTTAATTCGCCCGTAATTGCTGATTTCGTAAAATTTTTCGTAACCGCTAATTGGTCTCCAAACTTCGTGCGGCAAAGGCTTCAAACTCAGCCAGACTTCCAAATCATTTTGCAACGTGAAATATGCCGCGTCGATTTTGGCTTTGAGCTCTGCGTCTTTCGTTGTCATTGACGGCAAGCTCACCAAGAAGTTTTTAGCCAACTCCGACGCACTCAGCGGCTGATAAAAAGTTTCGAGAGTGAATTCAACTGCCGATTTCAGCGGCTCCGACAGATTTTTGACGTTCGCCCGAAGGATTTCGCACGCTTGTTCTTGGTTCATAAAAATCGCCTCCGTGTAAATTGATTTGACATTACACGCCGAAACGATTATGATTAGAAAAACTTTTGGCTCACGTCTCGACGTGTTAGGTAAATTGTTTACGCAACTACTTTAGCACACAATCGGACGCGGGTCAACTTTGTTTTCGGAATGAATGACCATTGAAATAAAAAATTCTCCCTTCCGAATGACGGCTGGGAGATTTTTTTGTTTATAAGCTGTAGCCTCGCGGCGTCAACATAAAGCCCGCCTTGACGAAAGTTTGAGAGTTGCCGATTAACACCAGCGAAAACATATTGATTTCTTCGCGAGTAAAATTCTCAAGCGTCGAAATAATTTTAGATTCGCCTTCGCGCCCCGCATTGGTCACGATACCGACAGGCGTATTTTTTTCGCGATACTCCAATAAAATTTCTCGAACTTCTTCAAGCTGTGTGACGCGCCTTTTACTTTTGGGATTGTAAATCGCAATGATGAAATCGCCCTGCGCGGCGGCTCGGACACGTTTTTTAATCACTTCAAACGGCGTCATTAAATAGCTGAGACTTATAACGGCGAAATCGTTCATCAACGGCGCACCCAAAATCGCCGCAACCGCATTGACTGCCGACACTCCCGCGATAACTTCAAATTGCGGACGTTTATCTTCGGGCAAATTTAAAATCATCTCGACGACAAGCCCCGCCATGCCGTAAATTCCCGCGTCGCCGCTCGATATGACGGCAACATTTTTTCCCGCCAAAGTTTCCTCAACAGCAAGTCGGCAACGTTCGATTTCCTGCATCATTGCCCTACCGATTATTTTTTTCCCGTCAAGAATTTTTTCAATCAGCTTGATATAAGTATTGTAACCCGCCACGACTTCGGCTTCTTCAATCGCCCGACGTGCTCGCGGCGTCATTTCATCTAAATTGCCCGTCCCGATTCCGACTACTGATATTTTTCCCATTCCCAATTCCTCATTTCTGACTTAGCTTTTAGCTTTAAGCTTTTAGCTTTTAGCTAATCCCTAATCCCCAGTACCTAATCCCTAAAAAAATAATGCTCCTCCAGTGCGAAGAGCATATATTTTTTTCGCCAATTAGTCCACAATTTTTTTCAAGCCGCAACCAAAAGTTTTCTAATCGCTGACCAATTTTTTTGCGCCGACGAATCGAGTCTTCCAATATTCGTCGGACAAATTACTTATCGTAACGCCGCGACTTGATGAGGCATGTAAAAATTTTCCGTTGCCGACATAAATTCCGCAGTGAGATACACCGCTGGTGTACGTCGTGAAAAATACCAAGTCGCCCGGCAAGAGTTGTTTTATTTCCGCCGAACAGCCGAGATAATATTGTTCATCGGCAAGGCGGGGAATGGTGAGCCCGTTCATTTTAAAAACATATTGTAAAAGTCCCGAACAATCAAAGCCGGAGGGATTTGTCCCGCCGAAAACATAGGGCACACCGATAAAAGATTTAGCCGTCGCAACCAACGCCGCGCCTTGCGATTTTGATATAAAAGTTTTGCCGTAAAGCGCATTGCCGGAATCATTTCCGTTGTTGACGGCAGGATTGTTTTCTACAGGAATAATTTTAACTTCGGGGAGTACGCGACCTTTTTTCTCCTTAGCCTTCTTCAGAGCGCGCCATGTAACATTAGTCACGACGCCCGTCGCGCTGATTTTTTGGTCTTTCTGAAAGGCTGTAACAGCCTTTTCAGTCTCGTTGCCGAAGACTCCGTCAAGCTCGGTTATGTTGTAGCCGATTAGATAAAGTTTCTTCTGCAAAATCAAAACGTCATTTCCCCGTGAATTTTTAGAAAGAGTCGGTGAAGCAATCGCCGTTGAACTTAACAATAAAAACATAAAGAAAACGGCGACCGTCCATAAAGATTTAAAATTCATCGCATCAGCCTCCAAAACGGATTCAGACAATTAACCGAAAACTTTTGGCACGGCTTGATTAGCAAAAATGTTTCCTGTCCGAAATGTGGAATGCGATGCGAGGTAAGGCTATCAGACAAACTTAAAAGAAAATTTCTGACGCGGTTTAATGTAGCCCATCAAGAAAATTTCTTCCTCCAAAAGATGAGCCGCGATATTGACACGTTCGTCGGCGGGCAGAATGTCTTGCACAATGTGAACTTCGCCGGCATAACGCCCGAAACCGTCATTATCAACGGTTATGTCGCCGAAACTGCGTTCAATAGTCAAATTGCCTTCGTGCGGAATTCTGCCGTTAATCGCTTTAAGATAATGCCTCCCTTCAGCCGCCCGAATTACCGATTTGGCAACATCTGCGCGGCGCGTAAAATGTCGGCTTAAAATTTCAGCCGTTGTTAAATCGTTACTCAAAAGTTGAGCATGAAGAATAACTTCATTGTCTTGAATTGCCGCCAAAGCTTGGAGTTCCTCTTGAGTGGGTTGCCCGTCACCGATGATTATAAAATCGGTATCGAGTGCCGCCAAAAATCGCGCAGATAAATCCGTAGAAAAATTTCTGCAATCTTCAAGAGTCGGCAAGCCTTCGCGCAGGGGTAAACGTCTCTTGCCGTCCTTACTCGGAATAAATGCGCCGACCGAAACTCCAAAGTCGTGGAGAATGTGATTTTGATTGTCGAAAAAATAAGTGTCAAGCCCCGTACAGGAATGAGGATAAAAATTATGCAGGGCGGAAACGTTATCAAAGTTCACGCCGAGTCCGAGCAATTCATTTAAAAATTCTTCCGTGATTGTTGAGGCGTTAAGCATAATTTTTCTGTCACGACTTATGTCGGAAATTTGTTGAGTCGTAAAGCCGTCGTCGAGTCGGAGCGTAAGTCCTTCGATGTCGTATTCGGAAAAATTATCGGCGTTTACGTCGAGGATAATTTCAAAGCCGTTAAGCGTGGCGGTCGCCAAAATATCCGCCAAATCTTCTTGGAAAGTTTCTGCGTTTGCAGTTTCAGGAATCTGCGCGGAGGTGAAAAGGCGTTTGAACCCCATATCGGCTGCGGTCTCAATCAGCGAAAGATTTTCTTCGCTGTCGTAGTCCAGACCTGCGTAAATTGAAATACCGTTCTGCATAGAATTATCTCCTTTTGAAGAGAAATATTATTTATCAATCAGTTCATTGATTCGCTTAATTCGGTCACGGAGTTTATCATTGGTCGCTTGGACGCAAACCATTAAATTCCCGCGCACTTTGCCCGTTTTAATCATCGCCGCCGTCGTCAGCATATTCAAAACCATTTTGGTAGCAGTGCCCGCCTTCATACGCGTCGAACCCGTCAAAGCCTCCGCGCCGGTTATCGGAGTTATCGCAATATCGACGACTTTGGAGAGCGCAGAATTTTCAACGCAAGAAATCCCGACAGTTGTCGCGCCGAGTCTTTTGGCGAAATCGATACCGCCCAAAACATAAGGCGTTCTGCCCGAAGCCGTGATTCCGACCAAAATATCTTCCGCGCAGAAATTTTTATCGGACAAATCATTTTCGGCGAGTGAGCGATTATCTTCCGCGCCTTCGACGGCTTTAATCAAAGCACCTTCGCCGCCCGCGATTAATCCTTGAACCATATTTGGCGATACTCCGAAAGTCGGCGGACATTCTGAGGCGTCCAAAACTCCGAGCCGCCCCGACGTGCCCGCGCCGATATAAAACAATCTGCCGCCGCGATTGAAACTTTCGGCGATAACGTCGACTGCGCGAGCAATTTCGGGCAAAACACTTTCGACGGCAAGCGCGACTTTTTTATCTTCGTCGTTGATAAGCTTAACCATTTCAAGCGTTGTGCACTTATCGATATTGACTGTCGCGGGATTAATTTTCTCGGTAGTCAAGGCTGAAAAATTTTCACTCATAATAATTCCTCACGGTATAAAAATCAAATCGGCAACTTCGGGATTACCTTCGGCAATATCTTCTTTGAACCGACTAATCGGCGCGAAAATCGGCGAGCCTTTCAATCGGAGTTGAAATCGGAAAAGAGTATTTTCATCGGAGCCGAGTACGGGAATTCTGGTTAAAATATAATTATCCGATTCGTTTTTGGCAAGCCCGTAATCTTCAATGAAACCTGCGCGGAAATTACATTCTTTGCAAGTCTCCTCGACCTCGACGCTGTACTTGCCTTCGGGATAAGCTATGAACTTCGCAGGCTTATGAAGTGCCCATTCAATCGCCTGCTTTGAGCCGTAAACTTCATTCCAAAGTTTATCGGGCTTAATTTTTGTCAGCGTCTTATAACTTTTGGTGTGGCTTTCAAAATCGATAAAGCCGCCCTCTTGAAGAGCACGCGCCAAATCCCACGTCAAATATTCGTCCATGCCTATATGGTCAGTCACGAGAAAAACCGTTGCCCTGATGTTGTATTTCTGCAGAATCGGGAAGACGTTCGTATAAATATCTTCGTGCCCGTCGTCGAAAGTTATCAACAAGGGCTTAGCGGGCAAAGCTTTATCTATCTCCCAAGCGTCAAGCAAATCATCGGGCATTATGAACGAATAGCCGTCATCAACCAAGAATTTAATCTGCGCCTCGAAGTCGGCAACCTTCAACGTCTGCGGTTCTTCGGCGGTGTCGCTGACTCGGTGATATATCAAAATCGGAACTCCGGCGGCATCGCGCTCGAAGAGCCAATAAATAAATCCCGCTGTCGCCAACGCAAGCACCAACATCGCCAACAAAAATTTCTTCATAAATCCTCCGAAAAAATTCAGTGAAATTTCATAGATTTTTCTTGCTAATATATATCAAGCGGCGGGCAGTGTCAAGAATTCTCGTCCTAAAAAAAAACTCCCGCATTGCGGGCGGGAGCCATATTTTCTGATTAACGTTTCGAGAATTGGGAAGCCTTGCGCGCTTTTTTGAGACCGTATTTGCGACGTTCCTTCTCACGCGGATCGCGAGTAACGAAGCCGGCTTTTTTGAGCGCGGGGCGAAGGTCGGCGTCGAGTTCCATTAAAGCGCGGGTTATGCCGTGACGAATTGCGCCTGCCTGTCCCGAAGTGCCGCCGCCTTTGACGGAGGCGATTACATCATATTTATCATTCATTTCGGTAAGGACGAGCGGTTGACGAACAATCAGCTCCAAAGTTTTTAAACCGAAATATTCTTCCATTGCGCGATTATTAATCGTGACTTTGCCGTCGCCCGGAACCAAACGAACGCGGGCAACTGAACTTTTGCGGCGACCTGTGCCGTAGTAGCTTACTTGTGCCATTTTATCCTCTCCTTAGCGCGTCTCAATTACAAGTTCTTCAGGTTTCTGCGCGGCGTGCGGGTGTTTATCGTCCGCGAAGACATGCAGTTTTCTGAACAAATCTGCGCCGAGTTTATTTTTCGGCAACATGCCTTTAACAGCGTGTTCAATGACGCGCTCCGGAAATTTCTTCATCCATTCGCCCGCCGTAGCGTATTTGGCACCGCCGAGATAGCCCGTATGGTGGAAATAAACTTTCTTGCGGAGCTTTTTGCCGGTGAAGACAGCTTTAGCCGCGTTGATGACGATAACATAATCGCCGGTGTCAACATGCGGAGTATATATCGGTTTATTTTTGCCGCGCAATACTTTGGCGACTTCTGCGGCGAGGCGACCGACGGTTTTGCCTTCGGCGTTGACGATATACCATTTCTTTTCAACGTCGCCCGCCTTTGCCATGAACGTATCTTTCATGAGGATTCCTCCAAAAAAATTTTTATTGGTGCGTGCATATGTCCGGGGCTGGTGGAAACACAGGCAAGCCGCCATATAGACGCGATTGTAATAAAAAGTTTTTAAGCTGTCAAGGCGGTTTTGCGAAGGCTCGTCATAAAAAATTTGTCGACGTTAAAAGTTGTTAATGGTATAATAGCCGCGAATTTTTTTCGGAAAGGGGGCTAAGTGTTGCAAAGACAGCGAACTTTGAAAGATAAAATTTCCTGCGCGGGCATCGGTTTACATTCGGGCAAAAAAGTTAAACTCACTCTCAAACCTGCAGACGTTGACAGCGGAATAATTTTTTTGAGAACCGATTTGTCGGAACGCCCCAAGATTCATGCGACGGCGGCGAATGTTACGGCGACTTTGAGAGCGACGACGCTTGAGGAAAACGGCGCGAAAGTTTTTACGATTGAACATTTGATGAGCGCACTCAATGTTTGCGGAATCGATAACTGCGAAATTGAATTGGACGCGGAAGAGCCGCCCGTTCTCAACGGCAATTCGATTGACTTTTTCAAAATGATTTTGGCGGCGGGCGTCGTCAAGCAGGATAAGGCGCGAGAAATTATTCGTATCGAAAAAATTTATCGTGTCGACGGCGACGAGGGTAAGCGATTTATTATGGCTTTGCCTTACGACGGTTTTCGCGTGAGTTTCGTCTCGGTTAATCCTCATCCGTTAATCGGCATTCAATACGGCGACTTCGAGATAACCGAAAAGATTTACGAAAAAGAGATTGCGCCTGCGCGGACGATAGCTTATGAAAAAGAAATTTCCGCGTTGCGTTCAATGGGGCTGGGACTCGGCGGGACGTTGGAAAATGTTATCGTGTACAACGACAGCGGCTGGCTCAATAAATTAAATTATCCCGATGAACTTGTCCGCCATAAAATTTTGGACGTTATCGGCGACTTGCGGCTTGCGGGCATTTTTAATTGTCATATAGTGGCGGCGGCGTCGGGACATGCCCTTAACACACAACTTGCAAAAGAGATATTTAGGGAACAGGGAACAGGGAACAGAGATTAGATTTTTCTGTTCCCTAACCCTAATCCCTAATCCCTAACAAAGGAGCGATATAAATGGTATTGGAAATTGAAGACATCATGAAGATTTTGCCTCACCGCCCGCCAATGTTGCTGGTGGACAGAATTTTGGAAATCGATCCGTTCAAATCGGCGACGGGCTTAAAAAATATCACAATGAACGAGCCGCAATTCGCAGGACATTTTCCGGGACATCCGATAATGCCGGGCGTGTTACAACTTGAGGCAATGGCGCAAGTCGGCGGCGTGGCTATGCTTTATCCCGAAGAACATCGCGGGAAAATTGCTCTTTTCGGCGGCATGGACAATATCAAATTTAAAAAAATGATTGTGCCCGGCGATACGCTCATAACCAAAGCGGAGATTGTCAAAGTGCGCGGGCTTTTCGGCGTCTTGCATACGGACGGTTATGTTGATGATAAATTGGTCGCGGTTGCCGATTTCACTTTTGTATTAAAAGGTCGAGACGAGCTTTGAGAATCGGGAGTTAAAGCTAATGACTAATCTGGAAAATAAAGGTGAATCACTCACCAACATTCATCCGAGCGCGGTTATATCGGAAAGTGCCAGAATCGGCGAAAACGTTAAAATCTTGCCGTATTGCGTGATTGGCGACGAAGTTGAAATCGGCGACGGTTCAATTATCGGTCCCCATGCGGTTATAGAAAAATGGACTACGCTCGGCAAAGAATGCAGAGTTTATCAATTTGCAAGTGTGGGAGCCGAGCCGCAAGATTTGAAATTTAAAGGTGAGCGAAGTTTTACGGTAATAGGCGACAGGACGACAATTCGCGAAGGCGCGACGATTCACAGAGCTACGGGCGAAGGCAACGAGACGCGGATTGGCAACGATTGTTTGCTTATGGCGTATATTCACATTGCGCATAATTGCACGTTGGGCAATCATGTTATCATGTCGAATTTGGCGAGTTGCGCGGGTCATGCGACGGTTGAGGACAGAGTTGTTATCGGCGGCATGGCGGGCGTTCATCAATTCGTTAAAATCGGTCGCAATGCAATGGTCGGCGGCATGAGCAAACTTGTTCAAGACGTTGTGCCTTATACAATCGTTGACGGACACCCCGCCAAAGTTGTCGGCTTGAATAATGTCGGAATTTCGCGGGCGGGCGTGCCGCTTGAAAGTCGCAGGCTGATTAAGACGGCGTATAAAATTCTTTATCGTTCGGGCTTGAGTTTGGCGGAGGCGATAGCGGTTATCGAACAGGAAGTTGATTCCTGCGAAGAGGTCGAACATTTCTTGAGATTTTTGAGAAATGCCGAGCGCGGAATTTGTCGCGAGCGGCGGGATTTTGAGGATAAATAAAATCGGAGGTCTTGTTAATGGAAAAGCTTGGAATATTGGCGGGCGTCGGGAAATTGCCTGTGGAATGTGCTCGTGCCGCCAAGCAGCTCGGCTACGAAGTTTATGCGGTAGGATTATTGCCGGACAGTGATCCGCAAATCGCGCAGTTTTCAAGGGACTATCAATTTATCAGCGTCGCGCAGTTGGACGCGATTTTAAATTATCTGAAGTCGAATCAAGTCCAAAAAGTTACGATGATTGGCAAAGTCACGAAGGAGCTTTTATTCAACGGCGCAGTTCAACCCGATATGCGAATGTTGCAGTTGATAATGTCGTTGCCGGACAGGAATGACGATACAATCATGATGGCATTCGTTCGCGAGCTGGCAAAGGCGGGCATTCAAACCTTCGATCAAACCGCGCTGATTAGAAAACTCATGCCGCGCAGAGGGACAATAACTCAACGCGAGCCGACTGAAACCGAACGACAAGATATGGAATACGGATTCAGAATTGCTAAGGAGCTTGGACGCCTTGACATCGGACAAACGGTCGTCGTAAAAAATCGGGCAGTTATGGCGTTGGAGGCTATCGAAGGAACAGACGCTTGCATTGAGCGCGGCGGATTATTGGCTCACGGCGGCGCGGTCGTCGCCAAAGTTTCAAAACCTCAGCAGGATAATCGTTTCGATATGCCGACTGTCGGTTATCGCACGATAGAAAATATGGCTAAAGTCGGAGCTACAACATTGGCTATCGAGGCGGGCAAAACGCTTTTGGTTGAGCGCGAACAAATGATTGCTTTCGCCGACGCCAAAGGTATTTCAATCGTCGCAATGTAAATCGGTTTGTAAGGAAAAAATCCCCCGCGATTTTGCAGGGGGTATTTTTTTTTGCAGATTGACAATCGCAAAGTTGCGGCTACAATCACACTTGTATTTTGTATATATTAACAAAAGGAGGCGGTTGTATGTTTTGGGCTGAACTCTTGGTTGTGCTGATAATGTTAATTATCGGCGCACGCTACGGCGGAATTTTTCTCGGCATGTCGAGCGGTTTCGCCATTGCAATTTTGGTTTTCGGATTCGGACTCGCGCCGGGCAATCCCGCTATCGATGTCATTATGATTATCATGACGGTTGTTGTTATCGCGGCGACTTTACAGGCGTCGGGCGGCATGGATTATCTGATTCAAATTGCCGTCAAACTCCTGCGCAAAAATCCGAATCGCATCAGCTATTATGCTCCGATTATCAGTTGGGTTTTTACGTTCATGTGCGGCACGGGAAATATTTCATTCGGTATCCTGCCCGTTATCGCCGAAGTCGCAAGGGAGGCGGGCGTCCGTCCAGAACGTCCTGTTTCTATGTCGGTTATTGCCTCTCAGCAAGCCATAACAGCTTGTCCGATTTCGGCGGCGACTGTTGCACTCGTCGGACTTTTGGCTCCGCAAGGCGTCACGTTGATTGATATTCTTATAGTCTGTATTCCGTCAACGTTAATCGGCGTCATATGCGGTTCGTTATGGGCGGCTCGCATGGGCAAAGATTTAGCTGTCGACCAAGAATATCTCGAACGTGTTAAACGCGGCGAGGCGGCGGCTGTTCATGAAAAGGCTAAAATCGCTGAGGCTAAAGATTTTGCTCCGAGCGTCAAACGCGCAGTAGCAATTTATCTTTTGGCAACGGTTATCGTCGTTATCTTCGGCATTTTCCCCGAATTGCGTCCGACTGCC
>JAFZIQ010000141.1 GCA_017554285.1 Selenomonadaceae bacterium | reverse complement strand
TTTTAAAATTACACTTTTTTAACGTGGTAGTCATCCACGATTCAAATATAGCTTTTAAGGATTTTAAAGTCAAGTGGCGATTCATCTCCCGCCTACGCTAACTCTTAGAGGCGGGAGTATTCTCGCTTATTTTGGATAAAATGCGTTCGTACCTACAAACCTCAGAAGGGAGTTCAACCCCAGAAAGGAGTCTTACACATGAATACTAACAAAAACAGCTCTGATTGTCAAACGCCTACTTTCTTCGACGTGTACGTTATCTGGTGCCGGTGCACAAATAAATTTTACGTCGGCGTCACGCACCAAGAAGTACACATACGCATTCGTCAGCACAAGAAGGGCAAGAAACAGTTTGTTGACAAAGAAATTAGAAAAAGCGGCGGCTGGGAAGACGGCGAATGGGATTATTGGATTATCGAGGAAAACGTCTCGACTAACCTCATCACTGAGCGAGAGCAACATTACGTAGCGTTCTTCAACTCTGTTTATCCTAACGGTTACAACAAGACTATCGGCGGAATAAAACATTTTGAACACTCCGAAAAAACTCGCAAACAAATGAGTAAGTCGCAAACCGGAAAGAAAAGAGCACCCTTTACCGATGAGCATAAGGCAAACTTATCTAAATCCTTGTCTGGCGAAAAACATCCAAATTATGGAAAACCTGCGCGGAATAAAGGCATACCTTGCCCGGAAGAAGTCAAAGACAAAATTCGTAAGAAGTTGACCGGCAGAAAACGTCCCAACAAATCCGAAAGAATGAAAGGCGAAAACAATCCTAATTTCGGCAAGCCGATGCCGGCGGAAACAAAGGAGAAACTTCGCCAAAAAGCTCTTGAAAGAGATGTTAGCGGCGAAAATAATCCCCATTATGGCAAGCACCACACCGACGAAATTAAGGAAATCATTCGTCAATCACGTCTGGGTAAACCTGCTTGGAATAAAGGCATTCCATTTTCAGATGAACAAAAATCGAATCTGCGCGAAAAAGCTCTTGCCAGAGATACGAGCGGTGAAAAAAATCCGTTTTACGGTAAACATCATACGGAAGAATCTAAAGAAAGAAATCGTCAAGCACATCTCGGCAAACTCGCTTGGAATAAAGGTGTTCCGTGTTCAGAGAAGACACAAGCCC
The DNA here is from genome assembly GCA_017554285.1 of Selenomonadaceae bacterium. Taxonomy (GTDB): domain Bacteria; phylum Bacillota; class Negativicutes; order Selenomonadales; family Selenomonadaceae; genus Quinella. Next base: position 10,357 of record JAFZIQ010000141.1, on the reverse strand, counting down.
TAATGCGTGAAAAAGCACTTGTCAGACACGCCGCGAAAAGAGCCGCAAAAGCCACCGCTGAAGAAAATCTTGCCGCTGCCTATACTACGCCGACAAACCTAACGAATCTACTTGACGCCGTAATATTTCAATAATGCTTGTGTGCCGAGATTACCTTGTCCCGATTCTTCAAGCTTGCGGATTTCGTGAAGTACCATTGCCAAAATCGGAAGCGATGCTCCGTAAGTCGCAGCTGTTTCGTTACCGATAGCCAAATCTTTTCCGAAATGTTTAAGCATAAAACCGGGATTAAAATCGCCGTCAAGACCTTTGCGAGCGACACCCGTCATTTGAACGGAACCTGCCGCGCCCGTCGCAATCGCCGAATAAACTTTTTCAACGTCAAGCCCCGACGCTTTGGCATAGGCAAATGCCTCGCAAACTCCCGCCAAAGTTCCGGCAATGGCGATTTGATTGCAAGCCTTAGTTTTTTGCCCCGCGCCCGCCGAGCCTTCGTAAACGATATTTTTCCCCATAGCTTTAAAGACGGGTTGCAGGGCGTCAAAAGATTTTTCTTCGCCACCTGCCAAAATGGTAAGGGTGGCATTTTTTGCGCCAATATCTCCGCCCGTAACAGGCGCGTCGACTGCGTGAAGATTTTTAGCCTCAGCCGCCGCAAAAATTTTTTCGGCAAGTATCGGCGAGGAAGTCGTCATGTCAACCAGATAAGTTCCCGCCCGCGCAGATTCGATAATTCCTCCCGCGCCCAAATAAATTTGTTCAACGTCTTTGGGATAGCCGACGATAGTTATCACAACGTCTTGATTAGCCGCGCAGTCGCTGACAGTTTCGCACCATTTCGCGCCGCGCTCGATAAGACTTTGCGCCTTTGACTTCGTGCGATTGTAAACGCTGACTTCAAAGCCCGCGTCCATCAAATGACCTGCCATTGCCGAACCCATTATTCCCGTTCCGATAAAGCCGATTCTTTTCAAAGCAGACATTTTCCGAATCACCTTCTTTCACGCGGCGAAGTGTATCATAATGTTTTCATTTTTTCAAGACGCGCTTTAAGGAATTATTGACAGGATTTAATACAACTTGTAAAATTGGCTTTGAACGGAGGCGGTTTGGCTTGAAATATAAACGTGTAGTTCTGAAATTGAGCGGCGAAGCTCTTGCCGGCGAAAAAGGATTCGGCATAAATCCGCCCGTCGTCGAAAGCATATCCCGACAGATTAAAAAAGTTCATGAAGCGGGCTTGGAAGTTGCAATCGTAGTAGGCGGCGGAAATTTATGGCGCGGTTTGGCAGGCGCGGCTAAAGGCATGGACAGAACGTCAGCCGATTATATGGGAATGTTGGCAACGGTTATGAACGCGTTGGCTTTGCAGGATGCGCTTGAGCAATTAAAAGTTTTTACTCGCGTTCAGACGGCTATTGAAATGCGCGAAGTCGCCGAACCTTACATAAGACGCCGCGCAGTTCGTCACTTGGAAAAAGGTCGTGTCGTTATCTTTGGCGGCGGCACGGGCAATCCGTATTTTTCGACGGATACAACGGCGGCACTCAGAGCGGCGGAAGTTGAAGCGGACGTTATTTTAATGGCTAAAAAGGGAGCCGACGGCATTTATGATTGCGATCCGAATCGTTTTCCCGATGCCAAAAAATTCGACTCAATAAGCTATATTGATATTCTTAATCTCGGTCTGCACGTTATGGATTCGACGGCAACAAGTCTTTGTATGGATAATCACATTCCGCTTGTCGTTTTCAACATTGATGATTACGATAATATTTATCGCGCCGCAATCGGCGAGACAATCGGCACGACGGTCAAATAAGGGGGAGAAATTTAAATGACTAAGGACGTTATCAAATCGGCGGAGGACAAGCTTAATAAAACTCTTGAAGCCTTGAAGAAAGATTACGGAACACTTCGCGCAGGACGCGCCGCGCCCAGTTTGCTCGACAAAGTTACGGTTGATTATTACGGAGTGGCGACGCCCGTTAATCAGATTGCAAACGTCACTGTTCCCGAACCGCGTATGATTATGATTAAGCCTTACGACAGAAATTCGCTGAAAGACATTGAACGCGCCATTCAGAAATCGGACTTGGGATTGACGCCCAACAGTGACGGCTCGGCAATTCGTTTGGCGATTCCTCAACCGACTCAGGAACGCAGGAAAGAACTCGTTAAAGTCGTCGGCAAAAAGGCTGAAGAAGCTAAAGTTGCAATGCGCAATATTCGTCGTGACGCCAATGAAGCGATTAAGAAATTGGAAAAGGGCAAAGAAATTACTGAAGACGACCGCAAAGACGCGCAGGAAGAAATGCAAAAGCTCCTTGATAAGTTTATTAAACTTGTTGACGGCGCGAAGGCAACCAAAGAAAAAGAAGTTATGGAAGTATAAATTATGTGGGAGAGCGACGGCGGCTTGCTTGCGCGAGTCGATAAAACCAAAATGCCGCGACATGTGGCGATAATAATGGACGGGAACGGACGTTGGGCAAATTGTCGCGGACTTTTACGGAGCGCGGGGCATACCGCCGGCGTCAAGACACTCAAAAATATTTTAAAGACGGCAGTCAATCTCAAGCTTGAGGCTTTGACTGTCTATGCATTTTCGACGGAAAATTGGAAACGTCCTCATGCCGAAGTTGATTTTTTAATGCACTTATTCTCGGATTATCTTGAGCGTGAAAAGCTCGAAATGCATGAGAACAACGTCCGTATAAAATTTTTGGGACGAACGGAGGATTTTTCGCCGGCGTTGCAAAAGTTAATGCGCGAATCGGTTGAGCTGATGAAAAACAATACGGGCGTCAAGTTCAATGTGGCGGCTGATTACGGCGGGCAAGACGAGATTATCCGAGCCGCGCAGAAATTGGCGCGTCGTGTACAAAGCGGAGAATTATTGCCCGAAAATATTTCCGAGCAAATTTTTGAAGAGGAGCTTGATACATTCGGGCAACCGCCTGTTGATTTGATGATAAGGACGAGCGGCGAATTGCGCGTAAGCAATTTTTTATTGTGGCAAGCCGCTTATGCCGAATTTTGGTTTACGAATACAACTTGGCCCGAATTCACGCCCGAAGAATTTATAGACGCGCTTGTTGATTTCGGAAAAAGGAGCCGTCGTTTCGGCACTCTCAACAGTTAAGGAGAAAAATTTATGGCGATTATTAATAACCCGCCGTCAACCTGCGCGGTCTCGGTTATCGTTCCCATGTACAATGCGGAAAAATATATCGGCGAATGCCTTGACAGCCTTTTAAATCAAACGTTCCAAAACTTTGAAGTTATCTTGGTTAATGACTGCGCGACCGATAACAGCCGACAAGTTGCCGAAACTTATCTTGAGAAATTCGGCGGACGACTCAAGATTTATGACAACAAAAAGAATTCGGGCGTCAGTGTCACGCGCAACAGAGGCTTGTTACTCTCTCGCGGCGAATACGTTTTCTTCTTGGACAGCGACGATATTATTACCGAAACAGCTTTAGAGGAAATGTATAATCTTGCCAAAAAATATGATGCCGACTTTGTTAATTGTATGAAGAACTACAAAATGAGCGAAGACGGCAAGGACAGAAAGTTATTCAGTTTAAAAAAAATCACGCCGAACGATGAAACTTTGGCTGAAGAGGATTTGAATTGGAGATTTAAAAAGCTGTACACGGGAACATTGGGTTGGGGGCCTCCGCGCAAATTTTTGCGTCGTGATTTCCTGATAGAAAATGAACTCTTTTTCATTAAAAATATTTTGAGTGCGGAAGATAAAGTTTGGACGCTCGGCATATTATTTTGCGCAAAAAAAATGGTACATGCTCCGCTTGCCTTATATTTCTATCGTCAATCCGAAAACTCGATAACAAGAACCAAAAAAACTTTCCGACAAAAAGTGATGCTCTCGCTGACTGCGTATTTCTACGGATTGAAATGGATTGATAATATCATGAATCAAGTTGAGCTTTTTAAACAAAATCCTCAGTATCGTCACGAAATTTTTAAAAAATTTGCCAACGACCGTTTCAATCTGCTTGCCGCTCGTACCTCAAACGTTCCCGCTTCCAATGTTTATGAAACTGTCAAAAATGAATTCCGTAAGGATTTTGGCAAGCATGATGTTTTGGTTGCCGAGTTGTGTTCCCTCATAAACGAGCAATATAAAGAGATTATAAGGCTCAATGAACAACTGAATGCCAAATAGGAGGAAATTTTTATGGAAAATGCTCCGTTAATATCCGTTATTATTCCGATGTATAATGCCGAGAAATATTTGGGAGAATGTTTTGACAGCCTTCTCGCGCAGACGTTTAAGAATTTTGAAATTGTCTTGATTGATGATTGCTCGACCGATAAAAGTCGCAAAATCGCCGAAAGTTATATTGAAAAATTCGACGGACGCTTAAAGATTTATGACAGCGAAAAAAATTCGGGAGCCGGTGCCGCCCGCAATAAAGGCTTAATGCTTTCTCAAGGCGAATACGTTTTCTTTATGGACGCCGACGACACCATTGCGCCGAATGCCCTTGAAGAAATGTATTCTCTCGCAAAAAAATCCGATGTCGACGTTGTAAACTGCACAAAAGGTTATAAAATGAATGCAGAAGGCACCGAAGTCACGCCGATTAATTTAAACGACCCGAATTCCGAGTTTCTGGTTGAAGAGGATATGTCTTGGCGAATTCAAAATCTGTTGAAGAATAATTTCGGCTGGAATGTTTGGATAAAATTATCGCGTCGGGATTTTCTGATTGACAATAAAATCTTTTTTCCGGAAGATATTGAGTATGCTGAGGATCAAGTCTGGACGCACGGCATATTATTCTGCGCGAAAAAAATTTTGCATTTGCCGCGCCCGTATTATTCCTATCGTCAATCCGAAAATTCGATAGTCCGCAAGAAAAGAAATGCCTTGCAAATCGTAAATGTTCGGCTCAGAGTCATCATCAACGGTTTGAAATGGATTGATGACATGATGGAGAAAAATAAATTCTTCCAACTCAATCCTCAACTGCGCCATAAAGTTTTGGATCATTTCACTCGAAGATTTTATAACGGACTTCTCAAGCATACCGGCAAGACGACGCAAACGGATATTTACGATTCATTGAAGAAAGAGTTCGGAAAAGATTTCGGCGAGTATGACGTTTTAATTCCTGCGTTGTGTACATTGGTTAATACAAACCAAAAGAAAATAGAGGAACTCAAAAAAAAGTTAAAAAACAAGTGAGGACGTGACACTTTGGCTTTAAGAATTATCACGGGGATTATAGGAATTGTCATAGCGGCGTTCGTGATTCAATATGGCGGCGCACCTTTCGCGGGTTTCGCGATATTTTTATCCCTGTTGGCTTGGCACGAATATTCAAGTGCATTTCGTCGAGCGGGCATAATTACGACGTACATTTTCGGCGCATTGGCGTTGGTGTTGATTATGTGTTGCGCATGGCTCGGCAATGTCGAAGAACTTTTGGCGATTTTAACGTTAAGCATGATGGCGATTTTCTTGCTGACGGTGATTCTGCGCGGGAGCACACGACCGACAGACGCTTGTGTTTCCGTAGCGGGCATAATGTATATCGGCTTGCCTTTTGCGCATTTAATTTTCCTGCGCTTTCTGACTGACGAGCCGCAACCGGGCGAGGCAGTGACAACAGTTAAAGAAATCGCAACGAACAATTCCACGATACTTGACAAGCTCGATTTGGGAAAATTTGCCGACTTCCTGCCGTCTCTCGATTTGAGTTTGAACTTGTCGCTGAATGTTAATGTTGATGCGGGTTGCGCCTTAGTTTGGGTTTTATTTGCGTGCACATGGGCGAGTGATACCTTTGCTTACTTTATCGGCTCGGCTATCGGCTCCCACAAGCTTGCCTCGTCGATAAGTCCCGGTAAAACTGTTGAAGGTTTTCTCGGCTCGATTTTCGGAACGATTTTAACGGCGATTGTCGTCGGCACATTTATTTTCGGCTTGCCGCTTATTAAAATGGCGGTTGCGGGATTTATTTTGGCGATAGCGGCAACGCTGGGCGATTTGGTCGAATCGGTGTTGAAACGTTTCGCGAACATTAAGGATTCGGGCTTTTTCCTGCCGGGGCATGGCGGCGCACTCGACAGATTCGACAGCATACTTTACACCGCTCCGACGTTTTATTACTTTGTAATTTTATCAGGCATTGCTTAGGGCGGGTGAAACACTTTGATTTTGACGATAGCGGCGGCGGTCTTCGTCTTCGGCTTGTTGGTGTTGGTTCACGAATTGGGACACTTCATAACGGCGAAGATGACGGGAATGCGCGTCGATGAATTTGCAATCGGATTCGGTCCAAAACTCATAAGCAAGAAACGCGGCGAAACGATTTATTCCTTGCGAGCGGTTCCTTTAGGCGGGTTCAATGATATTGCCGGCATGGATTCGGATAACAATCCTGCGGGCGAACGCGGTTTTTGTGCCAAGCCCGTTTTATCCAGAATGATTGTGATTTTGGCGGGCGCGGCAATGAATTTTATTCTGCCGATAGTCTTATTTTTTATGATTTATGCGACGCTCGGCGAAGGACAGCCCGCAAATGAACCGATTATCGGCGGCATAATCGACGGTATGTCGGCTCAAAAGGCGGGGCTTGAAGAAGGCGACGAAATTTTAAGCGTCGACGGTCAAACGGTCGGGACGTGGAAAGAATTTACCGATAAACTCAGGACGGTTGAGGAGGGACAAGATATTTCACTCCGATACAAACGCGGCGAAGAAGTTGCCGAAGTTACGGTATCGCCTCAATATAACGAACAGGAAAAACGCGCTTTAATCGGCGTGCAAAGTTCAATCGTTTATGAAGAAAAAACCGTTCCCGAATCATTCACGCTTGCAATCGATCACACAAAAGAAATTACGGTTATGATGATTGATTCAATCGCCATGCTGTTCAGAGAACCGGAGCAAACCGAAAATCTTGCAGGACCGATAGGAATAGTTCAAATGTCGGGGCAAGTCGCCGAACGCGGCTTTATTCCGTTGCTGAACTTCGCCGCGCTCCTCAGTATAAATCTCGGCATAATTAATTTACTGCCCGTGCCCGTGCTTGACGGCGGACATTTCGTGAATTTATTTATCGAGGCTGTCAGAGGCAAGCCGCTCGGCTCAAAGGCGGTCGCTTATACTCAACGCGTCGGCATTGCTCTTTTATTAATGCTTATGCTCTTTGCGACGAAAAATGATTTGGTTCGCGTCTTCATGAAGTGAGGAATTTTTATGCGCAAAATTTTTACAATCGGCTTTACGCGGAAGACGGCGGAAGAATTTTTTGATACTCTTGAAGATAACGGCGTCACAAAAATCATTGACATTCGTTTCAATAACACGTCACAGCTTCTGGGATTCAGCAAGTATCCCGACATTGAATATCTTACGCGAAAAATTTTGAAGGGCGAATATTTTCATGTCAGACACTTTGCTCCTTCGGAGAAAATCTTGGTTCGATATAAAAAGAATGTCATTGACTGGGACGAGTACGAAAAAGAATTCGCCGATTTAATGGATTATCGCGACATAGATAATTACATTGCCGATAAATATTTTGACCAAGAAAATTATTGTCTGCTGTGCGCCGAAGTTTCGCCCGAAAATTGTCACAGGCGGCTTGTTGCAGAAAAAATTCGTGACGTTCTCGGCGACGTTGAAATTATTCATTTGTGAGACGCGGCGATGATTATTGTTCGTAAGCTGATAATCCTTGCCGCGAGCGCGAAGTTTAACAATTATTGCGTGGCGGGCGTCGACGTGGAAACGGGCGAATGGATTCGTCCGATTTCCGAAAAGCCCGAATTGGAAGAGGCAGTTCCCATTGACGATTTAAAATATCCCGATAACTCGCGTGTTGAGTTGTTGGACGTTGCAGAAATAAAATTTTCCGACCGAGCGGCGGACAATCCGATTCAGCCGGAAAATTTTTTTTATAACGATAAATATTATTGGCAGAAAGTCGGGCGCATGACGTTGCAAGAAGTTATCGACCTGCGCGGCTTTGATTTGCGCGATAAAATTTTTTATAACAGCGAGCGTTCAATTTTCGGAGCCAATGTTATAAACTTTCCGGAGCGCGAATCATTGTTGCTTTTGCCCGTCGAAAATCTGTTTATCTCCATTGAGGATGCGGGAGACCATAAAAAATTCTTTGCAGATTTCGTTTATCAGGGAAAGAATTTTCATCGGTTCAGCGTCGGAGATATTGCCGTCAGAAAAAAATTCGCCGACAAAAGCGCGGGAAAACATTTTTTCAAGGACAATGCCGTCGTTACTTTCAGCTTGACTAATCCGTATTACAAAAACGCCGAATGTTATAAAATGCTCGCGCAGATTTTTTAGACGTTGCCTGCGTAAACGTAATTCAAATGCCGTTTGGCGACTTCGACCAATTCATAAATTTTTTTAACGGGCGTCGGCGGCAAATTTGTTACTTTGTAGCGCGGGAAGAATCGGCTGATATGCAAAGGAATATCTTTTGAAATACCGGCAAGCCACGCCGCCTCTTTATCCATTGCGTCGGGCGAATCGTTCATCGTCGGTACTATTAGGCTCGTAACTTCGACGTGACAAACCTGCGCGGAAATTTCAATCGTCTTGCGAACAGTCTCGAAGTCTCCGCCCAATATAGAATAAATTTCTTGGCTGAACCCTTTTAAATCAATATTCATAGCGTCGATTAACGGCAAAATTTTTTTCAACGCGGCGGGCGCGACAGTGCCGTTGGTCACGAGGACGGATTTTAAGCCGATTTCTTTTAAAAGATTTGAAGTATCGCGGACAAATTCATAACTTATAAACGGCTCGTTGTAGGTGAAGGCGACGCCGATATTTTTTTTCGGCACAAGTTCCCGTGCAAGCGAGGCAAGTTGTTCGGGCGTAATTTTCCGCGTCGGAAAACTCGAATCCGCCATTGATATTCCGTGATTCTGGCAAAACGGACAATTCAAATTGCAACCGTAACTTCCCACAGATAAAATCCGACTGCCGGGAAAAAATTTATACAACGGCTTTTTCTCAATCGGATCCAGCGCAATCGAAGTTATCTCGCCGTAATTCAGCGCGGTTATTTTTTCCCCGTCATTAATTCGCGCCCGACATTTCCCGATTTCTCCGACTTCAAGCCGACAATGGTGCGGGCAAATCTCGCAAACTTTTTTCTCCATAATTTTGCTCTCCAAAAATTTTTAGGATTGAAGCCATAAAACTTGATAACGTTCCATTTGCTCCAATGCGTAATTCATAATCGAAATTGCGACTTCCGAATTCTTGCGGAGGACTTCGATAAAAACATTGTGCGGGATTGTCAAGAACTCTGCCCGTTCCGTTAAAACCGTCGCGGAAAGTTCAAAACGTTTGTTCTCCAATAAACTCGTAGGATTTACAAAGCTGTTTTTCTCAATGATGTCGAGCGTGTTATACCAGCCGTCGCCCGCGTCCACGTTTCGGGCAATTATCCCGTCGGCAACGAAAACAAAATTCTCGTCCAGCATTTCGCCCGAAAGTCTGTCGCCTTCGTAGTACGTGACAAGCTCCCCCTGATTCTCGAAAAGTTTCATCGTTCCGCCCAGACGACCTTGCAAAATCGGCAGTTGCGACAGGAAATTAATAAATTTCTTGCGATTATCTTCTTGCGGAACAGTTTCGGCTTCCGTCTGAATTTTAACGCGTTCGGAAAGGTTGCTTGCAAAATCGGCGAACGTCGCGTTCCAATCGCTGATCATTTGTTGCAAGATAATCAAATAAAGCTTGTAAAGTTTTTCGACGTCGCCGTTGGAAAATTTCCGCGTGTCATAGAGAAAGTAAATCAGCAATCTTTTTTTCGAGTAACGGAAATAGACGTTGAGTTTCATATCGTGCGCATACCAAGAATTTTGATAAATAATTTTCCCGAAAAGCTCGGCGGGCGTCTCCACATACTTTGCGTATTTCGATTCGTTCAAAGTAAATTCCTTAAAGTTGAGGAAGTGGTCAAACAACTTTCTCTGCGCGGCTAATTCGTCCAAAGTCGTCCAATCCGACAAGGCGTAAGGTTGCGAGACTATTAATTGACGGAATTGTTGACGAACGATTTTCTCAACGGTTAAATTGTCGTTGACAGTCAGACGAACGGGAATCACATTGAACGCGAACTCTTCAGACGACGAAATTTGGCAGAAAAGACAATCGCGCCGTCTGTTGGTAAGTTGCAACATGAAACCCCAAGCACTTTGCAAAATTGCCATGAACATAAAGCGGTTTGATTGAGCGAGTCCCAACAAATCGGAGAGGAGGTCGGCAGAAAGTTTATTAAGATAGCCATGTTGTTTATAAGTGCCCTCTTTTTTCTGTTCGTAAGGGAGAACG
>JAFZIQ010000140.1 GCA_017554285.1 Selenomonadaceae bacterium | reverse complement strand
TCGTATACATGGCGGCAACTTCCGAGACAGACTTATTTACAATAAGCGGAATTACTTCGACGAACGGAATAATCGTTGAGGGCAAAACGGTTACGGTTCCAAATTCAGCTCTGAATCAAAATTCAATCGTAACGGTCAGCGATAATTACACCCTCAAGCTTGCAGATGACGTTAAAAAGACTTCGACGACAGCGGCGGGCTGGCGACTCAACGGCAACATTGCAACTTATAACAACTCGGAAGTTTTGGCGGGCTATAAGGTTGAAAATAATCAAATCAGTTATGTTAAAGGAAGCGGCGGCGAGACTTTAGTAACAGTTAAAGGCGTTGAATCGACCGACGGACTTTCAATTAAAGATAAAGTCGTTACTGTCGCGAAATCTTCACTCGGCACAGATAAAGTCACAGTCAGTAGCGGTTATACTCTCAAGCTTGCCGATGACGTTCCCAAAACAGAAACTAAAAAGGCGGCATGGACTCTTGACGGTACCACTGCCACTTATAAGAGTTCCTACAAGACAGAGGGCTATTCCCTCGCAAAAAACAGTAAATCAATTTCCCACACCGAGCCGACTGAGGCAAAAAATTTAGCGACGATTAAAGGCGCGGCGTCGACTAAAGGGCTTTCCGTCAGCGATAAAAAAATTACGCTTAAAAAATCAGCACTCAACAGCAAAGTAACAATCAGCGGCAGTTACGAATTTAACTTCGCATCCGATTATAAAAAGGCAACGATAAGCGGTAGCGGTAAGGCGGATACAATCACGACGAACGGCAGTAATCTTTCCGTCAATGGCGGCAAAGGCAACGATACCATAAACGTTTTGGGGAGTTCAACGACAGTAACGGGCGGCGCAGGCAATGATTCAATTATAAGCAACGGCAAAGGCGGAAATGTTTTCGTCTATAACAGCGGTGACGGCAAAGACATTATCACCGACTACAACGAAAACGACGTTATTCAAATTGCGTCGAGCAAAATAAACGACAGCCAAATTTCAACCGACGGAGATGATGTTATCTTTACTGTCGGTAAAGGTTCAATTACGGTTACGGACGCCGCAGACAAAGTTATTACCTACATTGATAAGAACGGAAAAAAGCAGACTTATCCCAAAACGGTCATTGTCAGCGGTAAGACTGCAACGCTTTTGGAAACTTACAGCAAAGACGATTTTAACGTAGCTGATTACGGAAATGGAATTCAGACGATTGATGCGAAGGATGTCCCGCATGATATTTCTATTACGGCAAATAAATTAACGAATAATGTTATCGGGGGCGCGGGCAACGACACTTTGAACGGCGGCAAAAGTAACGATATACTTACAGGCGGCGAAGGCTCCGACGTTTTTATTTATAACAATGGAGACGGCAACGACCTTATCACAGACTACACGGAAGAAGATTTGATTAAAATTGCGTCGGGTACGGTCAGCAAAATTGTCACGAGCGGCAAAAATGGCGACAAAAATGGCGACAAAAATGTTATCTTCACGGTCGGTAAAGGAAAAATTTCGGTTAAGGGCGGCGCGAATAAAATCATTCGTTACGAAGACGCAAAAGGCGTTGAGAATTTTTATCCTGTCAAATTCAATCCAGAAGGAACTTCGGCAACGTTGCTTGGCGATTTCAATAAAGACAAATTTAATACTGAAGATTACGGCGATTATGCAGGAACTCTAAAGACGATAAAAGCATCTGCCGTAGAAAATGACATTGTTATTACCGCCAATAAAAATCCAAATAAAATTATCGGCGGTTCGGGTAACGATACTTTGATTGGTGGCAAGGGCAACGATATACTCACGGGCGGAAAGGGCTCAGACGTTTTTATTTACGCGAGCGGCGACGACAATGATGTTATAATGGATTACAAAGAGGACGATATTATTCGTATTACCAAAGGCACGGCGAACATTGAAGCAAGCGATAAAAATATTATTTTCAAAGTCGGCTCCGGTAAGCTCACGGTCAAAAACGGCAAGGATAAAATTATTACTTACATCGACGCCAAAGGTAAAAAGAATTATTATCCTGCTCCTACAGAAGATTCAGTCATTATTAACGACAATAAGGCTACTCTTTTGAACGGCTACAAGAAAAGCAGTTTTGATGTCGCCAATTACGACTCCAAAAACGACCCCAAAATAAAAATTATAGACGCCTCAAGGGTTTCACGTAACTTGAAAATCGTCGGCAATGAAAAGGCTAATGTAATAATCAGCGGTTCGGGCAAAAGTACATTAATCGGGGGCGCAGGCGATGATTCAATTTTCGGCGGTGACGGTGCGAATGTCTATGTTTATAACGACGGCGACAGATATGATACGGTTTACAATTACGGCGCGGGTGATAAAATCAGTCTTGCTTCCGGAAAAGTCAGTAATGTCTCTGTCAAAAACGATACTGTGATTTTTACGGTAGGCAAAGGAAAAATTTCGGTCGACGGCGGCGCAGAAAAAGTTATAATGGTCGTCGACAAAGCGGGCAACAATATGATTATCGGTAACGACGCGGCGAACTCACTTAAAGGCGGAAAGAAAAATGATACTTTGCAGGGCGGAAAAGGCAACGATAAACTCTGGGGAAATGCGGGAGCCGATACTTTCATTTACGAGAGCGGCGACGGAAAAGATATTATTTACGGCTTCGACAACAAAGATATATTGCAAATCCCCGGTACTCCCTCCACGTCTTTAAATAAATCGAAGACCGAAATTTATTTCAAGGTTGATTCGACAAAAAAGGCGATTACGCTGAAAGATTTCACGGCGACAACTTTCAATATCAACGGCTCGAATTACAAAATCAGCGGCTCCAAGCTTAGTTTGGCATAAATTTTTCAAGCAAGTTTATTCGACCTTGACAACATGAACTTCAATGATTATTTTTGAAGAAAAAGGAGGGTTGAGCTTGCTTTATTTATGTGCAACGCCGATAGGAAATTTGGAGGACATGACGTTTCGGGCGATAAGGATTTTAAAGGAAGTTAATTTAATCGCGGCGGAAGATACCAGACGCACTCGAAAACTTTTGACGCATTTTGAAATTCATACGCCGCTGATAAGATTTGATGAGAATTGTAAAGCAACGGTCGCCGAAAAAATTTTGGAACGCCTTAAAACGGGCGAATCTGTTGCGGTTGTAAGTGACGCGGGCTTACCTGCGATTTCGGATCCGGGCGCGGATTTGGTAAGGCTTGCAATCGACGCGGGAATAAATGTTTGTCCGATACCGGGCGCGAATGCCGCTTTGAGTGCGCTGATTTGTTCGGGGCTTGACACGACAAAATTTTTATTCGCGGGCTTTGCTCCAAAGAAAAATAAAAATCGCCGCGAATTCTTACAAAAACTTTCGACGGTCGAAGAGACAATTATTTTCTACGAGGCACCGCACAGGCTTAAAGAATTTTTGGAAGAACTTTTGGAAGTCTTCGGCGACAGGCAAATTGTTTTGGCGAGAGAATTAACCAAAGTTCACGAAGAATTTCTGCGCGGAACGATTTCTGAACTTATAAAGAATCTTGACGAGCCGCGAGGAGAATTTGTCGTATTGGTTGAAGGAAATAAATTCGTCGCGCCGCAACCCGAAGAAAATTTATTGGATTTCTATAATAAACTTTTGGAGCAAGGACTTGATAAAAAATCTGCAATGCGCGAGACGGCTAAAAAATTCAATGTAAGTCGCCGTGAAATTTATAGCAAAGTTATCGCAACGTAAATATTTGGCAAGCATTGATTTACACGTCGACGCTTCAGTTTTCAGGAGAATAATCATGAGATTGACAGCTTTAAAGGTTTTAGAAATTCTAAAGAATGATTCGGATAAAAATCATCCTTTAACTTTGCAGAGAATAGCGGACAAATTAGCGGAAGAATTTGACTCTGCCGGTAACTCTACGCGTGGCAATCGTCACACTGCCCGTGCGTATGTCGAGGCATTGCGGGAAAATGATTATCCCATTGTGCGAACGAGCAGAGGTTACTACATTAAGCCGAATTTTGATGATGGAGAACTGCGCATGTTAATTGACAGCGTACTTTTCTCTAATCTCCCGCAAAACTCGGCAAAAAAACTCATCGAGAAATTGAAAAAACTTAGTGGCAAGCGATTCAAACCCAAAGTACGCCACGTTTATAATTTGTCGAGTCTCAAACGTTCCGACAACGAACAGATAATGAATTCAATAGATGTTATCAGCGATGCTATCGGTGCGCATAAAAAAATCAGCTTCGTATATAATGACTACAGTACCGATTTTAAGCTTCACCCGCGAAGGAAAGAACCTTACAAAGTCAGTCCGTTTCAAATGGTTACAGCAAACAGTCGCTATTACCTCATTGCCAACACTGACGGGCACAACAATATTTCACACTATCGAATTGATCGCATGACTGATGTTAAAATTCTTGACGAGCCGGCACGCGAACTGCTAAGTAAAAATAATCCCGTAACCGATTGCATAGGCGG
>JAFZIQ010000139.1 GCA_017554285.1 Selenomonadaceae bacterium | reverse complement strand
TGATAATGGGTTTGGCACTGCGCGGCGCGGGCGACAGAATGCATGTATTGCTTGGAGATTTGGCGGCGGCAGTTACAAAAGTCGTGCAATGGGTTATCAGATTTGCGCCGTTCGGCATAATGGGTTTGGTTGCGGACGCGATAGCAACGAGCGGCGTTGACGCGCTTTTGGGCTACGCAAAACTTTTAGCAGTGTTATTGGGCGCGTTTTTCAGCGTGGCACTTATCATGAATCCGTTAATTGTCTTCTTTAAAATCGGCATGAATCCTTATCCGTTGGTTTTGGCGACACTCAAGGAAAGCGGCATTTACGCCTTCTTTACTCGGTCAAGCGCGGCGAATATCCCCGTCAATATGAGTCTTTGCAAACGTTTGGGCTTGAATGAAGATTTATATTCGATTTCAATTCCGCTTGGTGCGACGATTAATATGGCGGGCGCGTCGATAACGATAGCGGTTTTGAGTTTGGCGGCGGCGCATACGCTGAATATTTCTGTTGATATGCCGACGGCTTTATTGCTTTGCATAATTTCAACCGTCGGGGCGTGCGGAGCTTCCGGAGTTGCTGGCGGCTCATTGCTGTTGATTCCCGTTGCCTGTTCGAGTTTCGGCATTGATAACGATATTGCCATGCAGGTTGTCGGAGTCGGCTTTATTATCGGCGTATTGCAAGACTCTTGCGAAACGGCTTTAAATTCTTCCAGTGACGCATTGTTTACGGCGACGGCTGAATTTGCTCAACGCAAAAAGGACGGCACGTTAAAACCTTCCGACTTGACGCCGCGAGCCGAAGAATAAGTAAATCGTTAAAAAAAAACGACTGTCGGTAATAACGGCAGTCGTTTTTCGTTTCATTTTACTTGAAGAGGCAACCGATTTTTTTTGTATTGTTGATTGTAAAAATCCACAACAGTGCTTGCAAAATCACGATTCAAAATTTCGCATTGCCGTAACTCTTCCGAACTCAAATTTGCACCTTCTAAAAGCGATTCGAGAGTTATTCCGTATTGGCTGAGAAATTCGCCGCGATTATGCCAAAATACCAGCAAAGCTCTGTAGAAAATAAACTTTTTCGGAAGGGTCGGCGATAAAAATTCGTAGTCAAACAAAACCAACTTACTGTTGCGAATTGCAATGTTCCGGAAATTTAAATCCAATTCATACTGACGATTCGGCGCATTGAAATTAAATCCCTCAGTCGCGAAGAATCCGTTAAGATTTGTGCCGCGCAATATGTTCGTATAGAAAACTTCAAAGGCATTCAAAAATTTTTCAAAATCATTTTCGGCGAGTGCTCGGCAAACATAATCTTCAAAAATTTCGCCTTCGACGTATTCCATTTCGGCTGTATCATCAGAAATTAATTTCGTTTGGGCGACACATTCCTTGCCGTAAATTTTGGAAAGGATTTCGCAGTTTTCGACCAGCGTTTGAAGATGTTTCCGCGCCGCAACATTCCGCGCAACTTTTCTTATAATCAAGCCGCTTGACGAATCGGAATGATAAAATTCCGTCCGCAATCGATATTGAACTTTCCTCAAACAGTTATTGGATTGAATTTTTATCGGGAAATTCTCTTGCGTCGAAGGAATTTGTCTCGCCACAATCAGAAAAGAGTTGGCGAATTCGCTGTAAAGGTCGGCATTTATTACGGTCGACAGAGCGCGAGAAATCGGAAACAGCATTGGTCTGTTCATGTCATAAAAATCGTCGGAGTAATGGGAGAACTCCGAAGGACTCGGTAACGCTTCATCGGAATGAATAATGTAGGGGAATTTATAATCGGGATAAGGATAGAAAAATTTTTGTTCGACAAGTCCGCAATGATTCAGTATTTTTTTTAATTCGGAGCGCGAGAAAGTTTTTATTCCCTTCGACAGCGGATAATCGGCAATGCCGTCAAACATTTTACCCGTATGATCTTCAGGCTTGCCGCTGAAATATTCAATGCCGAGCCGATTTTCAATAGCTATAACGAGTGCGCCATCGGGTTTGAGGAGACTCTTACACTTATTCAGGAAATCGATTTGCGGATTTTGAGTGTGCGTAAATTTCGCGGCGTATTCAAGGACGCCGATTAAAAAGACGTAATCAAATTTTTTATCAAAAGTTATCGCGTTAAGGTTGCCGACGTGAATTGTAAGGTTTTTCTTATCAAAATTTCTGAGTGCGCAAATATTTGCACGACGCGGAGAAATTTCGACTGCGTCAACCGAATTTCCCTTCAACAGACAACCCGTCAAAGCTCCCAAGCCGCAACCGATTTCAAGTACTGCATCACTTTCCTTAATCGGAAACCATTCGACAAGCAAATTACGCAACGACGACAGATGATAAAGAACGGGAAATCGATTATCGTTACGCAAAAAATTTTCTTGGTCTCCCTTCATGAAGTGCGATAAGATTTCATCTTCTATATCGCCGTCGCTGTAAAAATCTTGTCCGTCATAAGCGGAAAAATCGAGCTTAACATTACCGATAAACTGAATTTTGTTTTCCATAATACTTTTCCTTTGAAGAATTTTTTATAAGTAATCGTCAAAATTTTTTCGCCGCGCAGATTTACTTTCCTGCAAACGAAAACTCCCGCCAAGAATTTTTTGACGGGAGATTTTTTATTGGTTGAATCGGTTATTTGCGATTCCTCATCCAAGTCGGAATATCGATAAGGTCTGAGGAGCCGCGATTTTGTGAACCGTTATTATTTCCGAAAGTCGAGCTGAAATTTCCGAAAGGCGATTGTTTCAAAGCGTCGCGGGCACGCATAGGCTGCGGCTGAGGCGCGGGCGGAGTTTCTTCTTGAAAAGCAGCAGGGCGAACGGGTTCGCTGTAAGATTCTTCTTCCTCTTCTTCTTCGTCAAAACGCGTGGCAATAACCGTGACACTGACTTTATCGCCCAAAGATTCGTCTACGCTGACGCCCCAAATAATTTCTGCGTCGGGGTGAGCCGCCTCTTGAACGGTCGTTGACGCCTCATTAACTTCCATCATCGATAATGAATCGGTCGCGCCCATAATGTTAAGCAAAACGCCGCGTGCTCCTTGCAAACTGGTTTCAAGCAACGGAGAATCAATCGCGGCTTTAACGGCGTCGACGGTTGCATTTTCGCCGCTTGCCTCGCCGATACCCATTAACGCCGAGCCTGCATTACTCATAATCGATTTAACGTCGGCAAAATCCAAATTAACCAAACCGGGTACAGCGATTAAATCCGAAATGCCCTTGACGCCTTGACGCAAAATATCATCGGCGATTGTAAAAGCTTGCGTCATTGGCGTTTTCTTATCGACGACCTGTAAAAGTCTGTCATTGGGAATTGTAATAATCGTGTCGACATTGCGCTTGAGATTTTCAATTCCGATGTCGGCATTTTTCTTGCGCTTGGGACCTTCAAAAGTAAAAGGTCGAGTGACAACGCCGACAGTCAACGCGCCGACTTCGCGAGCACATTCGGCAACGACGGGAGCCGCGCCCGTGCCCGTGCCGCCGCCCATGCCCGCCGTGATAAATACCATGTCCGAGCCGCGCAGGGCGTTGATAATATCTTCGCGACTTTCCATAGCC
>JAFZIQ010000138.1 GCA_017554285.1 Selenomonadaceae bacterium | reverse complement strand
GCTAAGACCCGGAGCCAGGAGAATTGCCTGATTAACAATCACCGTTTGACTTGCGAGCGACAGGAAGGGGATTTTTTCAATGCGTAATGCGTTAATGCGCAATGCGTAATGAATTTACCTTTATTCTGCGCCCGCAAAAGGGCGTTTTTCTTTTACTTGGACGAAAAGTTTTTCTCCATTACGGAGAGGCATTGCTCATACATTTCTTTAGCTGAGGAATCAGCGACTCCCTTCGAGTTGACGGGAGCTTTTTTGTTATGAAAAAAAGACCGGCGAATTTTTTCATCGGTCTTTTTGGTTATTCAATACTTCCTGTTAAAAATCGTCCCGCGCAGTTCCACCGCGTCTATCAAGTCGTAGGAACGCACTGTATTGTTTTGCCGCCGCGATTTATTCAGCCACGTCCGCGCACGATACATTATTTGATTATCCATCGGAATCATCTGCTTAATCATCGCCTGACATTCTTCGGAGTCACGATAATTATTTTCGGGTAACGATTTTATTTTATCGATAATCTGCCCGCGTTGGTCGACGATTTCAATAAATGTATCACTGTCCCGCTGGTCGCTGAACTTTAAAAGCTCCTTAGTCAATACAAAATATTTCTGCCAAAGGGTTCGTGCCTCGTTAAAAGCCGTTTCCTCTTGAGGAACTTCAGCCGCGACTTCTTCATTAAGCATAACCGTTGCCGCCTTTGCCGTCGCCTTTCTCGAAACGCGCTTTTCTCATTGCCTCAACCCATGCATCGCGTAAATCGGTTATAAGGCTTTTTGCCTCGTCTATTTGCGCCAAATCGCTTTTGATATTCCCCTCAACCAATCTGTCGTAAATGTAATTGTACAACGGGAAAAGTTGATGAGAAATTTCATAATCCATATTCAGCGTCAAACGGAATTCAGAGATTATGCGCTGTGCTCTTTGCAAAAGATTATTTGCCTCTTCGTAATTCTTTTCTTCGAGAGCCGCTCTGCCGTCGTCGATGAATTTCAAGCAACCGTTATACAGCATAAGTGTCAACTGTTCTGCGGGTGCATTCAAAATTTGTTGTCTCCTGTATTGTTCTGCCGGATTTACCATATTTGAAACTACCTCCAAAATTCAACGGGTAATCAGAAACAAATTCCTCATTCCTAATTCCCAATTCCTAATTGTTATTGTTGTCCGCCGCTTATGAAGTTCATCTGCATACCGAGTTTGGCAAGCGTTGCCTCCATTGCGTCATACTTCTTATAAAGCCTGTCCTCAAAGGCACTCATCAATTTCTTAAAGTTACTCATCTTGGTCTGCAAGTTGCGCAAGAGATTGTTCAAATCGCTGTCTTCGGTGATGTCCGTTGAGGAACCTGCGCGATTCTTTATAAGCTTGGTCGCGTTTGTGAAAATATCGCCGAGTCTTTGCGCTACGCCGTTTTCTTTAACAACTCCGTTTTTACTTGCTGTGGCAGTTGTATCGAGTTTGGCAAAGACATTGTAAACCGCATCCGAATCTTCAGACAAAGCTTTTTTGAGTTTCGTCTCGTCAAGGGTAAGTTGCCCCTTAATGCCCGTCGTAGAAATGCCTATGCTGTAAACCGAATTGTACTTGTTACCGTCGCCGAGTCCTGAAACAGACGTGGAAACCGCATTGCGCATATCGTTGATAATCTTACTGAGCGTCTTATCGTGATAAAGTAAGCCTTCTTTAGCCTTCTTTTCCCACTTCTCAATTTGCTCCTCTTTCATGGCGTCTTTCTGCGATTGTGTGAGCGGCTTATAACCCGAATCGGGCTTTTCGTCGTATTTCTCATAAAGACTTGCAAGGAGCTTATTGTAATCCTCAACGAAACTCTTAACCTTGTCAACAATCGCATCAACGTCCTGCGTGACTGAAACAGTAGCGGCTGTTTCTGTTACGTTGAGTGCATTGTAGGTGACACCGCCGACCGTAACTTTATTGTCGGTAGTCTCATACTCAATGCCGTCAACCTTAATCGTGCCGTTTGTACCCGTTACTCCGTTTGCCGTGCCCAATGAAAAGGTTAATGCAGTGCCGCTAAGCTTATCGCCGTCAAAACTCTTAAGCCCCAAACGATCTAAAAAGTTCTTTGCAACGGTACCTTCGGTAGAATTGCTGCTACTGTTAGTCACTGCCGTTATCTGAATTCCGTTTTCCGTGCCGCCTTTGGAGTTGTAGAGGGAGAATACTCCGTTGACGTTATCATAAGAGGCTTTGACGTTGATTCCCACATTTGAGGCTTCCGTATTGATTCTGGAATACAAATCATTAATGGTTTTGCCGCCGTTTAAAATCTCGTCATAGGTGAATTTAACGGTTGCGATTTTATCGGTTCCGTCGTCATTTTTAGTTCCGTCGCTTATGGTGAATTCTATTGCCTTGTTAGACAGACTAACCGAAGAGGTTGCTTTACCGTTCTGAAACTTTGCGTCAACACTGACTCCTTCGGTTGCGCCTGTGTCAGCTAAAGTTGTGCCGCCAATGCCGGTTTCTTTAGTTGTGATTTCGGCAGAAGTTACTTCGGTTATCGCGCCGCTTCCATTGCGAGTCTCGGTAGTAGTTAATGTTGTTCCGTCGTCGAATGTAGTGATTGTTTGTGTTGAAACTGTTACGTCTTCGCCAGTCTTACTATAAGATGTTTCAGCTGTATACTCTTGCCCCCAAAAATATGTTTGTGTTTTTTTGGTTTTTATTTGGTCGGTACCGTCGAAAGTTACAGTTACTGTTTTTCCGTCAGTGTCTTCGTATGTGCCTTCATAAAGACCAGTGCTTCCGTTTTTTGTCAAGATTATAGAAGAACTTCCAAGACCTGTGAGTTCATATGAAGTAGTGTTTTCGCCTTCAGGGTCGTCTACAGTTTTGGTTAAAGTTAATTTCTCCCAAAAAGTTCCTCCATCTTTACTGAAAGTGGTATTTGTTACTGTTTGTAAGGTTGTTGTGTTAGCAGTTCCGCCTGTAAGGTCTTTAGTTGTTCCGTCTGTGCCTGTGTATGTGCCGCCGGTTATGTTACCGCTGGAGTCTACGTTTAAAGTCGTGGAAGTTATTACTCTGTCCGCCAAATTTTCGTCGTCTTTTAATGTGATACCGGTTACAATACCGTTACCGTCTTTTGTAGTGGCTATTCCTGTGTATTTTGACGTGACATCAGCCTCGTTTGACAATCCTTTAAAGAGTATGTCGCTGAGTTTAATGGAGCTTGCGTCGCCGCCGTTGCTTGTTACAATACTTGAAATAGCATTTTTACCGGTGGTTAGATAAGCATTGGAACTGAGAGCTGTAACTTCAACCTTGTGAGTCATGACAGCCGCCGTAGCATTTGCGGTAGCCTTAATCGCATCGGATGAACTTTCAGCGTTTTTGGCGTTCATGCTTGACGACATTTTGTATTGCGAGAGCGAGGATAAATTAAACGTCGTAATTTGACTGTTGATGTCGATAAGCGCACTTTTCGTCCACTCGTTTTTGGTATACTTCTGCGCCATCTTGTCATATTCGTTTTGCTTGCTCATCATGCCGACTTTAACCATCGACTCAATATCAAGCCCCGAACCAGACAATCCGTAAATTCCGTTGACGCCCATAATAATCCCTCCTTAGGAGGCGCAAATCAAATCAGATTGCTCTGTCGATAAACGCGCCCAGCCAATCCTTAGCCTTAATCATATTCTCAATCATTTCTTCGGGCGGAAATTCCTTGATAACTTCGTTTGTTTCCTTGTCAATCATTTTAACATTGAGCACATCGGCTTCCTTGTTGTAGCTGAATTCGATATTGCAATTAATCTTGTCCATCAGCTCGTTGAAAGTATCCATCATTTCATTGACAGATTCCTCTGACATTGTGCCCGGCTCCAAGTGGTTTTCTTGTTCCTGCTTCTCTTTCTCTTCGTCTTTAGCCATCTGAACGTCTTGAACGTTAGTAACTTTTGTGGCGGAAGATTTTGAGTCAGCTTGAGTTTGTGCCTGTGAGTTGCTCGTCTTGCTCGCCGAATAAGCAACCATAGCCGCCGCGAACATGTCATACAATTTTTCTACTGCCATTAAAAAACACTCCTTTGTTTAGGCGTCGGGTTTTTCCTTAATCTCCGACTCTGAAATTCCTTTACCCGGCAACGCATCATGTAAATCAACGTCAGCCTTTTGCGCCGCCTTTTGATTTTCTTCTTGAATCGAACGATAAATTTCGCCACGATAAATTTTAATATCACGCGGGGCATCGATAGCTATGCGCACATTTTCGCCTTGCACTTCAACGACGTTGATAACGATATTGTCACCAATCATTATTTGCTGACGAGGCTTCCTCGTCAAAACCAGCATTAGTTCATCCCTCCCTTTTGGCAGGTTCGGGGAAGAGGCGATGTTTTGTGGTGTAATTGCTCTTTTCAAGAACGACTTGTTTGGCTTGCATGTTATCGCTGTTGAGCACGAGCGGTGCCAAAAGATTTGCCGTCATGTCGCGAATATTGCCGTTCGGAATCGTTATCATCGAATAATAGAACACGTTATCATAATTCTTAATTTCGAGTTCCTTAATCGTTTCGTCGTCAATCTCGAACGTGTAATCGGGGAAAAACAGGAACGGAATCGTCAGCAAGAAAGCCAAATCCGGCGAATTAATCGACTGCATGAAATAATAATAGGGGCTGTTTTCCTCGTAAGGCAGAATGATAAATTCGTGTTCGTTCTCGAAGGCGGGGATACCGTTTTTGAAATGAACAATTTTCTTTTCGTCAACCTCAATCTCACCAAATCTGCTGGTACTAATTTTAAGCATACAACTTTCCTCCTTTGAACTTTTCCCGACAGAATGAAAAATTTTTTGCGAACAACTCAAGCATAGATGTCGTAATGGTCATAGGAGACCCATTGGCGAATAAAGCCTTCGTTTTTGAGATAAGTTTCCACACTGCCCGGCGTATAACGAATCGTTGCGTTTGGCGTGGTTTCAATATCGACCGAAAATCCACCAATATCCGGTTCGCCGATGACTTTTGAAGGTTGCCCGTGCATTTGCGGATTCGGAATAGAATCGATGCTGAAAACCATCCGCGCTTGATAATTGGAAAACATTTCTGCTCTGGCGTTTTGAGCAATGTCATCGCCTCTTTTTGCCGCATTGTCGGCACTTGCCCACGCTTTTCGCGAACTCGCCGCCGTCGCAGATTTGGCACCCGAAATGCCGCGTTGCCCCGCTTCGGCAGTTAAATCGTTCATAGTCCTGTGTCCGTAAGCTCGACGGCTGACATAGTTATTTAACTCCAAACCGGGCTGAGTAGCGGTCTTATTCGAGTAAGCTTGTTGAAATCTGCCGTGCATTTTCGGCTGAGTAATTTTCGCCTCGTCAAGATGCCCTTGCGTCTGCCTCTCAGCTAACAGCGGCAATTCATGTCGAGTATGTAACCTTGCCACTATCATTGAAGTTCCCTCCCTTCGTAAGATTTTCCTGCTTTAACGCCAAAACTTTTGCCGAGATTATGAAATCCCGAAAACACCAACAGACGACAACGAAAAAACTCATTGACGCCTGAAGTTTTATCGCCTTTAAATTTTCAAATACCAAAAAGGATTTTAGCAAGCAAAACGCCGATTGTAAAGAAAAAAAGTGCGCGGCATCATTCATAAATCCTGCGCACAAATTCTTTGCTTACAGATAATCGGCAAGCGATTGCGGCAGAATTCTTCCGCCCAATGACAGCGACATATTGTAAAGCGTCGTCATCTGCATAAGTTGCGTTGCGAGAAAAGCAATATCCGCGCCGCTGACGTTGGTTATATCTTCGGTTATGTTATCGCCTTGAACTTCAAGCATGGACTCCACGCCCTCATAAAGCTGTTGACGGGCACCGATTCTGGTTTCTTCGACAACCAAAGTCGAGTGGGCAACGTCGGCGACAGTCACGCCGTCAGACGACATCCAATGAGTATCGCAACCTTCGACCTTTGCGCAAATGCAGAAAAGATTGTTCAGCATGGCGGTTCCCGAAGCCTCATTGCCTGAAGCCTCGTTATCAAAAATATCTCTGCCGAACATTCTGCCGCCCGTAGAATTTACCGTATCTGAAGTCGGGTCGGTCGCGCCGTTGAGCTTAACCATTGAAATTAAATTTTCGTCGCCCTTGTAAGTAACGATATTCTGCTTAATCGTCTTGAAAGTGTATTCGTTGCCGTCAGCGTCGCTTATCTTATTTTCTTCGGAGTTTTTAAGTAGCCCTTGATTCGTGAAGTAATCGGAAACTTTAAAGTCGGAAAGTGTGCCGGCAATGGCACCTTCCGGAACTTTTCCGGCTTTTATTGCCTCATCAATGGTATCGTAACCTTGAGCGACAAGACTTCTGTAACCGTCCGGATTGTAATCCGCACTGTCGACAAAATCTTTAGTAAAAATATTGCCGCTCTCGGTGTCGAGAAAATAAGTTTTGCCGCCGCGTTCAAGCTCCAACATTTGGAAAAGTTCGGTGTTATAGTCGGAGTCACTGCCTTTAAAAAAGCTTGCCTGCGAAGTATCGAGATTTTTAGCCAAGCCGCGACTGTAAGTATCGGGCGACATTTCAAAGGGCTTAATCAAATCTTTTTGCCCTGAAAATAAATATCTGTCGCCGTATTGAGTATTCGCCACAGAAACCAATTCTTGCATGTCCGCTATCATTTCTTTGGCAAGAGCGGCGTAATCATCTTCGGAGTTATAGGAGTCAGCCGCCGAAACGGATTTCTCTTTCATTGTTTCCATAATTTCCGACATGTGAACCATAACGCTATCGGAATTTTTCATCCAGCCCGAAGCCGTCTTGATATTATCGCGATACTGAGTATTTTCACTGTCGCTTATGTTGTAGCGCAGGAGCTTATAATAATTAATCGGATTATCGCTGGCGCGGTGAATTGAAGAGCCGTCCGCTTGCTCAAAAAGTTTGGCTTGCTTTTGATATGCATTGTTAAGGGCAAATATGTAGTTATTCATGAATTGGGTACTGCCCGTTCTCATTCCCATGTTAATTACCTCCCGACGACGCCTGTAGAATTGACAAGTTTATCAAGCATTTCATCCATAGCGTTAAGGCAACGCGAACACGAACCGAAACCCTTTTGGTACCTTATCATGTTGGTTAATTCTTCGTTCCAATCGACGCCCGACATTGCATCGCGCCAATTCTGCACCTGCGTTATAATATTTTGCAACGCCTCATAATTGACATCGGTTGAATAAGCATTAATTCCGAGATAAGACATTGAATCTTGATAATAGGCGTTAATACTGAGTTTAGCCATTGGCGTAGCGTAAACGTATTTGCTTGAGTCGGTGATAAGATTGCCGTTTTCATCAATGGGATTGCCGTCTTTATCGCGAAGAATAGCCTTCTTATAAACAAGTGCATTGGCTTTATTATCTTCGAGTATTGACTCTTGCGAAATGTTGAAAAGCTCACTCATATAAACGGCGTTGGTGCCGTCGCCCGTGCGATTTGCCCAAGCAAAATCTACCCATTCTCCGTCAGGGTTTTGTTTCTTGCTTGTCGTCGCCGCCAAATAGCGATTGCCTTTATTGTCATTGAATTTTACGTTGACTTCCAAAGCCTCAATAATTCTGACGCCGCTTAAAAGTTTGTCTTCCTCAAAAGTCTCCGACGGATCATTTTTGTAAAGGTAATTGAATCCCGTTTCGGGGTCGTAACGATATTCATATGTGATACTGCCTTGCCCGTAGAAATTCATTCCGGCATTGCCGTCGAGGTCGAAACCCTGTTTATGTTGGTCGTTGAAAGTCGACAGCATGAAACTTGATAAATTCGATAATTGGTCAATGTACTTTTTATCTTCGGAAATGGCATCAAGGCGAGCTTTGAGAATGCCGTTTTGCGGAATAAAAACGATATTGCTTTCTTGGACTTTGATATTGTAATCGGTAACGCCGTAATCGATGCCGTAAACTTCTGATGAAACGCCTTCGCTCATAATCAAATGCGCACGCGAATTGCCGTTTACCAAAGTGACGCCGCCCGAATTGATTTGATAAGCTCCGAAATCATTTTCCGTAACGGAGATATTCAGATAGTCGGAAAGTTTATCGACAAGCAAATCGCGGCGGTCGCGCAGGTCATTTGCTTGAGAGCCGCCGACTTCTTGAGTGACAATCTGCTTATTGAAAAGCCTGATCTCCTCAAGAATATCGTCGATCTGTCCGATTTCGGTATGCAGGTCTACATATTCCGAACGAATTTGATCTTGAAGGTCGGCAGTCGCGGCTTGAATGCGGTCGCTTAATTCTCTGCCCTGTTCGATAACTTGAGTTCGCGACGCGGCATTGGAAGCGGTCGTCGATAAGTCAACCCATGTTTGATAAAATCTTGTCAACGATTTTTCAATGCCCAAATCGCGGCTGTCGTCAAAAATAGTTTCGAGCCTGTCATAGTTTACGGACGCAGTTTTGTAATACTGTTGAGTCGGATTTTCGTTACGATATTGAAGGTCGGCATAAGCGTTGCGAGCGCGATTGACAGCCAGCGCGTCGACGCCTGTACCAACCATAACTTCTCCGTGAGCCGACGAACGTTTTTCGGCGTAGGTCGTCGCCAAAGTTATTGTTTGACGCGAATAACCTTCCGTGCCTGCGTTCGTTATATTGTGACCGGTGGTGTCCAGCCCCATTTGGTTTGACATAATGCCGCGCACCATCGTATTTAATCCTGCGAAAGTTGCCCTCATATCCCTGATCCCTTCTTCCCAATTCCTAATCTCTAGCTTTGAGCTTTGAGCTTTAAGCTTTAAGCTAATCCCTGTTCCCTAGTCCCTAAATATTCGCTTCAAACATGCGACGATTTCTTTGAGATTCTCTCTGAGCATTCTCGCTGTAAGTTCCGCTCGCCGAAGTCCGCGCCAATATGTTCAAATTAAACTCGACAAATTCCTTGCCCTTCTGCAAAAGTGCTTTGAGTTCCAACGATTGCTTTTTTAATTGAGCTTGGGATTCGGCGGCTTTTTCTAAAAGTTTTTCCGCCACGTCACGTTTGAGACTTTTATTCTGCGCGGCTATATACTCGGCAAAATTCGGCGCATTGACTTTCTTTAGAAATTCCTCTGCCGCCTTTTCGTTCGCCGATAATTCGCGCATAAGACTTTCGATTTTCTTAATCGGCTCCTGAACTTCAGGCGAATTGTCGCGCATAACTTTTATCAGCTCGTTTAAAACTTCGGGCAGTTGTGAGCTGATAACCGTTTGTTCGCGTAAAATTTTAATCGTCTCGTCCATAACTCAATCCTCAAGCCATAAAGTCAAAATTTTTCTGGTGAGTGACGATGCCCGCGCCTTTACCGGAATAAGTCGGTTCGACAGTTGCGCCGCCGATTTTATTTAACGTCGTCTGCGCGGCGTCCAAGGCTACTTGAGCCAAAACTTGGTTATCGTCACGGAGTTTCAAAGCACGTTGAACATTTTTAACAAGCCGCTTATGCAACGCAAATAATTTTTCTTCCACGACTCGCGAAGGAGCCGAACGATAAAAATTTTTAGCCGACGGCGATTCATTCAGATTTGCATTCGACTTCGACAAGTTCTTAAAAAGTTCAATGCGATTCTGTTCGAGCTTGTGAACTTTGTTTATAAGAATTTTTTCTTCTTCGAGCAGGTCGGAAAGTTTTTTCATATCGGAATCAATCAGAGCCGAACGTTTTTTTTCGCCGAGCACTGCCAAATCGTCATAGACTCCGCCGAGTTTGTCGAGCGTTTCAATCAAATTTTGCCACATGTTCGCCGCCTCAATAACGATTCGTCAAAAGACTCAACGCGATATTATCCGCCGAAACGAAATATTGCCCCGAAGAAATTCTTTGCTTAAGGTCGTTGACTTTGTCCTCGCGAACTTCCGAAGTGCCTTTAAGCTCCTTTAGCATTGCGCTGAAACTTTGAGCCTCTCGCGAAGGAGTAAATGCCTCAAATTTCTGTGTGCCGCGAACTGCCGCCGCATTCGTGTACCTCGTCGCCGTAACGTTTGAATAATAATTAGCCGCCGAGTTCACTTTGTTTATAATCATGATTTTCACCACCTGTTTTTAATCAGCTTCCCTGCAAATTTCAATGTAGCTTCCCTGTTTGCCTATAATATCGATTAAAAATTTTTCATACTTAAATTTAGGGACGTAGGGACTAAGGACTGGGGACTAAAAATTTCTAATCCCTAGTCCCTAATCCCTAGTCCCTAGAACGGTATCGCGCTCATTTCCAATTTCGGATTGTTGTCGCTTATCCAGCCCAAAGCCCATTCGTTTTCGACAAGCAAAACGGGATTTTCTGCGCGGTCGAGTACAAACATTCCTCTGTCAATTCCGCGCAGATTTGACGGAGAAATTTTCGCGCCGTCATTAAATCGGAGCCAGCGAGCCACTTCAAACGGCAACATTGTCATTAAAATATCAACGCCGTATTCCGACTTCAAACGATACTGCAGAACTTCAAATTGCAAAGTGCCGACCGTCCCGACAACGTAAGATTCGGTGCCCGCGCCGACTTGATTAAAAAGTTGTATCGCGCCTTCCTGCGTAAGTTGGTCGATACCTTTGGCGAATTGCTTGCGTTTCATCGTGTCCTTAGCTTGAACGCGAGCAAATTTTTCGGGCGGGAACGTCGGGAAATCTTCAAATTTAAATTTATGCGCGGCGTCGGTCAGCGTGTCGCCTATTCCAAAAATCCCCGGATCAAACAGTCCGACAATATCGCCGGGAAATGCCTCATCAATAATCTGTCTGTCCTGCGCGAGAAATTGTTGAGGTTGCGCAAGCTTGATAAGTTTATCGCTCGGCGCGTGCCAAACATTCATGTTGCGTTCAAATTTCCCCGAACAAATTCTTATGAATGCCAAGCGGTCTCTGTGCGCGGGATTCATATTCGCTTGAATTTTGAACACGAACGCAGAAAATTTTTCGTCATCGGGTTCGATAATTCCGTCGCTAGAAAGGCGCGGTGCCGGCGGCGGTGCCAAACGCAAATATTCTTCCAAAAAATTCTGCACACCGAAATTCGTCATTGCCGAGCCGAAAAATGTCGGAGTCAATTCGCCCGCGTCAATCTTTGCCTTATCAAAAACTTCGCCCGCCTCGTCCAATAACATTAAATCATCTTGGAGCGCGTCAAAATTGCTTTGCCCTACCCGCTTTATAACTTCGGGGTCATCAGCCGCAAAAATTTCGGATGCCCGCTCCTTTTGCCCGTGTGTTGTATCTTCCGCGAAAAGTTCAATCTGATTTTTTTGCCTGTCAAACACACCCAAATATTTTCCGTC
>JAFZIQ010000137.1 GCA_017554285.1 Selenomonadaceae bacterium | reverse complement strand
TTTACGTTTAACAAGA
Source organism: Selenomonadaceae bacterium (assembly GCA_017554285.1). Taxonomy (GTDB): domain Bacteria; phylum Bacillota; class Negativicutes; order Selenomonadales; family Selenomonadaceae; genus Quinella. The sequence goes on along the minus strand of JAFZIQ010000137.1, from coordinate 26,908 downwards.
GCATTGCCGCAATTTGGACACTTCGGGGCACCTTCTTTAATCAATCGCGCCGAACGAATTTTACCGTCGAAGTCGGGCTTGCCGTTATCGTCCTCAAACATAATTCTGCATTCGGGATAAGCCGAACAGCCCCAGAATTCGCCGTTCTTGCCTTCACGTTTAACAAGAGCACTGCCGCAATTCGGACACTTCGGGGCACCTTCTTTAATCAATCGCGACGAACGAAGTTTTCTGTCGAAGTCGGGCTTGCCGCCGTCATCTTCAAATGTTGTTTTGCATTCGGGATAATTCGTGCAACCCCAGAAAAAATTCCCGTCCTTGCCTTTAATTTTAACAAGGGCACTGCCGCAATTCGGGCACTTGAAAATATTTTCAGCCTCAGTGAATTTGGCAGTCGTAGCCGCCATACAGAGTTCGCTTGTAAATTTTACTTGCCCCGCCAAAAAATCTTCCAATGTGCCGTCGCCCGCGCTCATCGAATGCAATTTATCTTCCCAAATAGCCGTCGCGTCCGGATAAGTCATTTCATCGGGCAAAGCGTCAATCAAAAGATAAGCCTGCGCGGTCGGCAGTAAGTTTTTCTTTTTGACTTCCAAGAACCCGCGCTTAATCAAATCGTCGATTATAGCCGCTCGCGTCGCCTCCGTTCCTATTCCGTAAACGTCCTTGAGTTGCTTTTTCGATTCGGGATTCTTAACGTATTTATGAATGTCCTTCATGCCCTGCACCAAACTCGACGAAGTAAATCGCGCAGGCGGTTTCGTCACACTCTTTTTAAGTTGAGACTTTTCATATTGAACGTTATCGCCCGTCTTCATAACCGGTAAAAGTGCGTCGCTCTCATCGTCCGATTTAATTTTCGGCGCAACGTAAAATTCCCGCCAACCCATATTCTTAACGACTTTGCCCCGCGCAGTGAAAGTTTCGCCCTTGTATTTGACTTCAACAACAGTCTCGTCATAAACATGGAGCGGATAAAATTGCACGGCATAATTCCTTGCAATCAGATTGTAAACGTTCATTTCAATTTCGGGCAGAAACACTGCCAAAGCTTTTTGCGTCGGAATAATCGCGTGGTGTGCAGAAATTTTCGCGTCGTTCCAAGCGCGGCTTTTAATCGAGGCGTCGGCGTGAGTGAATAAATTTTTCAAGCTCTCATTTTTCAAGCCCTGTAAATTTCTTAAAATCCTCTGTGCGTCTCTTAATTGAGTCGTCGGTAAAAATTCGCAGTCCGAACGCGGGTAGGTCGTCAATTTTTTTTCGTAAAGACTTTGTGCGGCGTCCAAAACCTGTTGAGGACTGTAGCCGAACGCCTTACCTGCCGCAATCTGCAAACTCGACAACGAAAACGGCAAAGGTTGCGATTCTTTTTTCTCGGTCGTCTTGTATAAAGAAATTTTTCCGTCAAACGGCGCGGCGGAAAATTTTTTTATCAACTCCTCCGCAAATTTTTTATCGATAAGTCGCCCCTCGCTGTCGAACGCGGGCAAGTCAAGCATTTTCTTCGACGGCTTGAACTGCGCGACGAATTTCCCGTTCGCGTGTTCAAATAACGCTCTTATGTTAAAAAAATCTGCGGGCTTGAAATTTAAAATCTCCCGCTCGCGTCTTACAACCAATGCCAGCGTCGGAGTTTTTACCCTTCCTATAGGCAAAACTAAATCTTTATGTCCGAGCCGTCGTGCCGCCAATGTGTATGCTCGCGATAAATTCATGCCGATTAACCAATCTGCGCGGCTCCTTGCCAATGCCGATTGCTTCAGATTAAAAAACTCTCTGTTATCGCGCAGGTTTGCATTTGCTCGCAATATGCTGGTTTCGTCCAACGCATTTAATAATATTCGCTTGACGGGCTTTTTATTCCCCACATAATCCAAAACTTCATCGACAAGCAACTGTCCTTCCCTGTCCGGGTCGCCCGCATGGATTATTTCATCCGCCTTTTCTATTAAATGCTTGACGATTTGAAACTGTTTGAGTGTCGAAGGATTCACTTCCAATTTCCAAGTCTTCGGGACAATCGGCAAATCTTCCGCCCGCCACATTTTATATTTCGGATCGTAAGCGTCCGGCTCCACTTGTTGCAACACGTGCCCGAATAACCACGTCACTATTCCGCCCGAAGTCTTTATGTATCCGCTGCAAGTTTGAGGATTTTTTAAACAGGCGGCTAATTCTCGTGCCATTGAAGGTTTTTCCGCTATGTATAATTTCAATTTTTGTCACCTCGCGCCGATTATAGCAAAAAAAATCCCCGATAGTCTATTGAACTGTCGGGGAAAAATTTTTCAGCTCAATTCAGAGCGGAAATTTTATCTCGAAAATCGCGAATCAAATTCGTTAAATGATGACGTTCCTTTTCGTCGTCAAGCAGTGAAATTATTTCCGAAACATTCTTCTGCAGGGTCTCCGCTCGCAAAATAACTTCCTCTTTGGGCGGATTCGTCGCGGGCATACTTTTATACAGCTCGGCAAGCGAATAACGATAATTTTCAAGATGATTCAGCGCGAGTTCCGCCGCCGTCAAATTGTCGCTGACTTTTTTCTGCAAATGCCCCGCCTTGACGTAGCGAATCAGATTGTCAAGGAATTTCTGTGCAACGCGGTCGGCTATGTGGAATTGCTTCAAATACTCCGAGCGAAAATCAAACTTCAATGTCAACGCCGCGCAGGCTTTACGCACGAATTCGGGTTGCAACTCGAAGAACTCAACCTTGAGAAGTATTTGGCGAACCTTTTCCGTTAAAATTTCCGTCACCGTCTCGAACGGCGGTTGCGTTTCGGCTAAAGTTTCCGTTAAGCGCATCAAGCCGCTTGTTTTCATCAGCGACGCCTTTAATGTCAGCGCGTCTTCATGAAAACTTTCCAAATCTGCGCGGACGCCTTTAACGTCGGGCACGAGTTCATTGGGCGGCGAAAGTTTTTTGAGTTCCTCAAGCGCGGAAGCTTTATCCGCCGTGTAGTCATCAAATTTATCCAGTAAGTGTTCCGTCAAATTTTTCAGCGATTCGCCGTAACGGACGGGCGACGCATTTGCTCCCAAATCGAATTTTGTTTTCAGCGCGAGCCAATCGACTTTCGGCGAGATTAATTCGATTTCGTTCAGCCGTTCGATTTGCTGTTGAATTTCCGTGAGTTGCCGTTGAACTTCCGGCTTGACGATGTATATTTGCCGAAACAGTTCGGTTATCGCCGCGTCGTTAAATATCGGTTCCAATCCGTTTGCCACGAAGACATTCAGCGTCATTAAAAGCTTTTCTTTCTCGCTGTAAACCGTATTGGCTGGTGAAATGTTTTGCTCATAATCTTTCGGCACGACCGCTGAACTGCATGGAATGACATGAGAACTTCTAGTTCCACTTGAATTCGTACCACCACCATCTAAATCTTTGTATTGAAGACTTCCATTGTAATACATAAACCAAGCATAAACGCCTCTAATACGATAATTGTCGCCTGATTTAAAAGGAAAAGTCCTATCACCAATCATCTTCCAAAGTTCAAAGTTCGTCGGAATTTTCCAACCTTTATAGCCGTCAATTCCATTTGAATTTGTCGAGTTTATAAGGTTTTGAGCTTCACCAGAACTATAATCACCGCTATTATTGTTTTTACCATGAGGAAAATATTCAAGATTAGCCCAGAGGAGCGCGGTGTCTCTGTCCATTAAGACTTTCGGCTTATTCTTGAAGAAGAACCAACGCTGATTTTTAATGGCGTTTAAGATTCTGTCGACGCCCGAACCCGAAAGCTCATTGATTTGGCGGCTGAGGTCGAGCAACTGTTTTTCAAGCCCCGAAACTTTATCCTGCAACTCGTTTTTCAGCGCGGTAAGTTTAAGTTGCTCCTCGTTGAGCGTGGCGACTTTGGCGGCGTTTGATTCGTTTTCAAGTCCCTCGCACGTCTCGGCAATGCGGCGCAGCTGTTCAGCCAGCGATTCCTTTTGGCTAAGCAGTGCTTGCAATTCACTCATAAAATCCCCTCCTTAATAATCGTCGTCTATGAAAAATCCTCCGCCCGAAGGTTCCGGCTTTGAAACTTCTTCATCGGGCGCAGAAATTTTTTCGGGTAAAATTATCTCCCATTCCTTGTCGACCGCCGCAATCACGGATTTTAAAATTTCTTCCCGCGAATTTTCTTTCCAATCAACGCCTTTGCTTACGACGAAGATTTTCAGCGCGTTTAATGAAACAATTCCGAAGTCGGCAAGTTGAATCATTAAGGCGAAGTCGGAAGGCGCGGGATTTTCTTTCCTCTCAAGCCGCGTCAAAATCGCTTTGAAGATTAGCGGGTGAAACGTCGCGCCGCCGCGTGTCGAATACGGCACGTTTAACAAATTTAATCGGCTTAAGCTCGTAATTTCTCCGAATAAATCTTCCGCGTCGATTTTCGGCAGTCGCGTAAGCCCCGCTTTAAATCGTCCGAGTTCAAAGCCGTCTTTATCGTCAAGCTCGCGGATTTCAAGCGAAATTTTTTCCGTGATAACATTTTCTTCCGCCGAACGTTGCGGCTCGCCCAAAATTATTTTGTAACGCTTGCCGTCCGTCGCGTCTTTAATCAGCTCGGATAAATTTATTTCTTCCGCGCAGAAAAAATTCTTGCCGAGTTTTACAAGCCCTTCCGTTAAAATAATTTCGCCGTCGCGTTCGATATAGTCAAGCCCGCTGATTATCCCGTCGCCGCAGTCGATAAACTTCAAGCGCAAAAATTCTCGCGGAAATTTCTCAATCGCCCGCAGTTGCGTCGCCGTCAATATCGACCGCCGCTCAAAGCGCAATTCATTTCTGCTTAACACAGAATCCCCTCCCGTCATTACGCATTACGCATTACGAATTACGCATTGCAGTTTATTTGTCGCCGTTAAAGAACGTCTGCAGATTCTCATCTTCATAGCTCTCAAACTGCCTTTTCTTGGGCAACCAGTAGCCGACGGCACCGGTCGCGGCGTTTTTGTTCACGCAAATCTGATAGATATTGAAACCGTAACCGCTCTTGGCGTCGAGCGCGGCAAGGCAGAAAATCGGCTGAACTTTCCCATTCTTATCGGTCGACAATTCAACCGCCTGCAGTTTATCGCCGAGCTTATCCATCAATTCTTCCTTTTTGTAATTCGTTTCGTCAGCCATAAGCTTTATAAGGTCTTTTAACGTGAAACCCTCCATGCTGTCCGATTTCCTGTAGAAATGATAGGAAATTTCGCGTTCGAGCCGATTGTTTTCGCCGCGTACCAAAAATCTCGCGTCGGTAGTTTCAAAGTGGAATTTCTTAAAACTCAAACTGCCGTCGCGCCCAAGCAAAGCAGTTTCGTCATTGTCGAGAATGTTACTGACGGCGTAAATGCGGCGAGTGCGCTTTGAATCAACTATCGCCTTGTATTTGCCGCTGGCTTTGGCGTCGCGGACGTATTCGATGCTGCCGAGTATGCAATATTTTTTCAAAACAACGCTGTCGACCTGCTGACGATTTTTGGACTTGCGACTTTGAGCAATGCGCATTTGCTTACCGGGCACAAATTCCTTGAACAAATCACGGAACTTATTTATCTTGCAAGATTGCCCGCTGAGCTGATATTTGTACTCCATAAGCTCCGAATCTTTGTAGTGATGAAGCAACGTCGTCAAAAGCGCGTAAAGGTCGGGCAAAAGAATGCGGCTGATTTCGCGGATAGTGATTTCGATACCGTCCATCGGGTCGCTCTTGGTTTGAAGGCTGTTACCGACGCGAATACTCAAATAACATTCTTCGGGACTGCGAACAAAAATTTTCTTGTCCTTCTCAAAGTCGACGTTCACCAAGTTTGACTTAAAGAACTCAATCTTAATCGCCTCAGCCAACTGCCACAGATAATAAAAGTTCCGCTTAACTTTAATGCGCTCATTTTTCATTGTGTATTCGGCAAATCGCGTCGGGATAAAATCTTCGGCTTGCGCATAACTCTTTTCAAACTCCTCGTAAATCTTATCCCTGTTTATGTAACTGCAATCAATCTGGCTTAAAATGTCGTCGTCTTCGTCGGGAATCAAATCGTACATTTGCAGATTTTCCTTGCGCTCCAAATTAGCCGCGATTTTCATCTTGAGCATTTGCAAAATCCGATAAGTTATATTGTTACCGCCGAAATTGGAATCGCCGCTTTCAAAGTCCGTCTCCAACTTCAGAACGGGCCAATCGCCGCCCCTTTCGATAGAAAAATTGCAACTCGCCAAGTCGGTCGTGCCGCCGCCGCAATCCAATATCAAAATCTTGCCCGAAGTATCTCCGATACTCTGAATTCGTCTCGCGATGTAATGATAGACAGTTGCCAAGCCCTCGTCCAAACTGTCCTTACTGACTTTGTAGCCGAGCGGCGTAAAGATTTTATCCATTTCGTCCAAGAATTTATTGCGCAACTTAACCGGTGCAGTCATATGCAGATTCTTAAACTTCACTTGAAATTTTTGCTCCGCCGCACGAATTACGTAAAGCAGATAATCGCGCAGAATTTCACGCCTTGTTATCTGCGCAGTTTCGCGCCCGTCTTCGCCCGTAACTTCCTCAACCGTGTCGAGAGAATTTATCCAGCGTTTTATTTCGTGAAAGACAGTCGCCTTTGTGTTGTAGCTCGCCTTGATTATTTCGCGCTTGGCTTCGTAGCCGTGCTTTAAAGTGACAATCCCGTTATGGCAACGCTCAACATAAACCACTGTCGGCAAAACTTCACTGAAAACAATTTCATCGCTGGTTACGTCGCGGAAAGTCACTTGCTCCGGCTTGCCGCCTTCTTCCAAATTGTAAGTGCCCGCCGTCGTGTTGCTCGTGCCAAAATCTATGCACAGCGGTTTATCCGTAACTTCAAGCTTGCTGTATTCAATGCTGAATTCCATTGTCCAAACTTCGCCGCTGTAACTCGCCGCAAAATTCTGCGACATTTCATTTGAAAGAAATTCCTCCGACTCGGCGGGCATTAACACAGCCAAAAAAGTTTTGCGGTTGATTAATTTATCTTTGTCAATCTTTTTCCAATCGAAGACGAGATGCGGGAATAATTTTTCTGCGCCGCGTTCTATGATAATGCCGTCCTCGACGCGCCCGACAGCCGCTATTTCGTTATCAAGCGTGGCAATCGCCGCAAGTCCGCGATAAATTTCCTTGCCTTCGGGAACGCTCACATAAAATTTATCATTCAACGTGACGGGAGTATTCTCAAAAATTTTCAGCTTATTGGAGATGTCGAAATCCAAATCCGTTGCCGAAACTTTCTGCGCGGCGTCGTAGAGTGCCTGCATATGCGCAAAAGTCAATTCGGGAATTTTTTTATCGGCAATCGTCGGAGATTTGGGCGCGGCTTTTTGCTTTTTGGGAAAGACGAAGTTAATCGCACGGAAAAACAGCGGCAGATAATCTTCACGCTTTGATATTCCGTTTAAAGCCTCCCAGTCAAATTCTATTCCCGAAATTTCAAGGGTTGCTTTGACAAAGTCGCGCACGATTTTTCCTTGAGGAATTTTTTCCGCGCTCAAACTTTGTTTAAGCTCGTCAATCGACGTGACATTTTGATATTGAGTCGGCAAGTTACCGGCAACTTTTGAAAAATCAACTTCGACCGCGTCGCCGAAATTCGGAAATACTCTCGCGAATTGTTCGGAATCAAATTCGATACTTGAATTGTTGACGGGAATATTATTTTCGGGCGTGGGAATTTCTTCGGGATAGACGCTGAACACGTGGAAAAATAACGCCAAAACTCTGTCGCCGTTTTTCCTGTGCAAATCCTCAAAGTTGCATTGATAGCCCAAACTTTCCACGCAAGCCTTGAAAACCAGCCGCAAATCATTCTTGTTGAGCCTTTTCAATGCCTCGTAAACGTCCCTGTCGTTAGCCATTTTGTCGAAGTTGCCGTCGGTCTCTTTAGCGATAATTTTTTCAATCTTGGAGACTTCGAGGCGTTGCCTGTTCGCGGCGAGTTTCGGAACTATTTTTTTCGCGTCTTCGACAACGTTATCAGCAACCAACTTTTCTTTGAAAGATGCCATAAGAATCACCTCTTACAAATTTTAACCTCTCTTGAGCTTGTCCATTACCTTCTTGAAAGTCGCCGTCAGTTCCGACATGTTATTTATCGTGAAGGAGTTTTCCGCGCCGACCATGCTGTCCAAGAAATTTTTATCGAAGCCGCTGCCGACGCCGATAGCGATAATCTTCAAGCCTTTGTCGCGTAATTGTTTGGCGCAGGTGATAGTTCTGCTTTTTTCGTCGGGGTAGCCGTCAGTAACCATAAGCGCGATTCTTTGGCGCGTCGAGTTTTCGACTTCGCCATAAGCCATTCTGAAAGCCTCGACCATTTCCGTTGAGCCGCTCGCGTTGATTTCCATGAGTTTTTTAATCAAGAATTTTCTGTCGTTAGTCAAGTGGCTGTACATATGCGGCGAGCTGTCAAAACTCATCAGCGACAATCTGTGAACGCTTAAATCAATCATTTCGTTTATCAGTTTGGAGCAAGCATCTTTAGCTTGATCCAATTCGTAGCCGATCATACTGCCCGACGAATCAAGCATAAGAACCATATCAATGGGTGCCGCAGTCGACTTGCTTTGAGATTTGGCAGTTTTATCAATCAGTGCCTCTTTAAAATGTTTTGTATCTTTAACGTCCGTCACGGTGACTTTAAGGCGTTGATCTTCGGTGTACTCGAATTTAACACTGACTTTGGTTTTACCGGCGGGCGCGGGCGGCAAATCCTTCATATTCAACGAGCCGCGAAAACGGTGGAGATTTAAATCTTTTGCGCCCTCCTTGCCTGCCTCGTAAACGTTGACTTCGATTTGGGTTTGATTATCGGCGGTCGTAACGTAATTTTTAATGACTTCGCAGGGATAAGGCGTATCTTTTGCCAAGATTTGGTCGAAAATGGGATTGTTATTGTTATCCAAAACTTCAATGCCCAGCGAGTGAGCAAGAATACTTCTTACAATGATAGTTTCGCGAGGTGTGCCTTCCAAATCGCCTTCCGTGCCGAATTCTCTGGACTCTGCGACGCGAGCCGCGCCCGTCACGACTAATTGACTGAGCGGCAATTCGTCATTGGGCTTGATTTTCAAATCCTGTTCAATGCGCTCTTTGATATACGGAATAAAGCAAGTGCCGCCGGCTAAAATCACGTGCCCTATATCTTGCAACTTGAACTTTTTATTATCCCGAACGAATTCATTCAGCTGGTTAAAGATTCTGTCGAAAAGCGGCTTGCAAGTTGCCTCGAAAGCTTTGCGCGTGAAGGTGAAATCCAAATCGTAATTTTGTCCGCCGAGCATGGTTAAATTCGGCAAAGTTACTTTATGTTCGGTTACATCGCTTAAAGATTCTTTTGCTTGCCGTGCCTCGCTTAAAAGTCTGTTCATAAGACCTTGATAATCGCCTTCGTCAAGCCCTGCGCTTTTGGCGTCGGTTAATTTTATGCCGGTATCGTCTTCAATGTGGCGAATGAATTCTTGTTGAACAGCGCGGTCAAAATCATCGCCGCCAAGTCGGTCGTCGCCGTCAATCGCTATCGCCGTGTAGGTGTGATTTTCATGATCTGCTTCAAGGACGCTTAAATCAAAAGTGCCGCCGCCTATATCCACGACGAAAACTTTTTTATCAAGGCGCATTTCGTGAACCGCCTCGATAGCCGCCGCCGTCGGCTCCTCAAGAATCCACATGACTTTAAAACCTGCCGCGATACCTGCCTTGCGGGTTTCGTCGCGCTGATTGTCATTGAAATACGCGGGAACGGTTATAACCGCGCCGATTTCTTCGTTTTCGTTAAGGCGCATACTTTTAACGAGCTGTTGACGCACCTTCTTTAAAACTTCGGTCGCAACGTCGGTGGGCGTGTAAATGCGATTGCCGCACTTCCATTTTTTATTAAGCTCGAAGTTGCCGATATAAGTTTTCGCCGAACGAATCATGCGCGAAGGATTAACCGCGCCGCGAGCTTGAGCTGCCTGTCCGACTATGACTTTTCCGTCGTCATCGGTATAAATTACACTGGGCAACATTGTCGCGCCGCCCGTGAATTTCAAAAGTTTTTTTCTGCCGTTGACGAAGTAACAAGCAAGCGTGTTTGTCGTGCCCAAATCGATTCCTACTACCATAGAAAATTTCCTCCCTTACCATTTGTCGAAGTCCGGCCGGGTAACGCCAACTGTATTTTCGCTTTGTGAATTTGTCTCGGTGTTATCGTTTGATTCGGGGCGAATTTCTTTCCCTGTCGGCTCTGTACGATTAACCGCCTCAGTCAATTTGTCGCGAATGTCTTTCAACTCATCTCTGACATCTTTTTGAAATTCGTCACGTTTGCCGACGGCAAGCTCCGTTATAATGTCCTTGCGCAAAGCGTCAACGCGCATATCGTCAATAAGCGGCTGTATCTTTTCGGAAAGGTCGGCAAGGTCGCGACGCAACGATTCAATATCTGTGCGGAGCTTTTTATTTTCCTCAAGCAAGGTTTCATTCTCCGAAATAAGAACAAGATTTTTCTCGTGCCAAGCGTTGCCGATTTGTTGCATTGCCCTCAAAATTTCTTCTAAATCCTTAATACCGTCCAATTTATTCACCCCGCTAAAATCTTGTGCGCTTGAGAAATCTTGTCTTGAAGTCTGCGCAATTCGTCTTTGGCTCTACTCAATTCCGCCTGTGTACTGCGAAAACTTACCGACAAAGCTTCATAGCTCGAAGTTAATTTTCTGACTTCGCCGCGCAGATAATCGCGCTCCGATTCAATCTGACAACGCGCCTCTTGCGACTTGGCAAGCTCGGCAGAAAGATTTTGTTTCGTCGTGTTCAATTCTTTTCTTAATTCTTCCGTCTCGCGAAGAGTATTTCCGAATGCTTGTCGAGTTTCCTCAAGCTCCGAATGCGTCTCGGCAAGTTTAATGCCAACTTTCGACAAAATCTGTTGAGCAAAATCGCTTAACTCATTAAATTCCGCCGACAAATTTTCTTCTCCCATATATCAGCCCTCCAATTCCAAAAAATGCTGTTCGAGCAAAACAAATTCCGATTCGTCATCAAAAGTCCGTTGCTCGCCTATACGCAATCTCAATCGCCCGTCACGCATCATCTTTAACTTGAGCAAAGGCGAATCTTTCTTATCGTAAAGCGCAGAATCCAATTGCACGCTGTCCAAATATGCCGCGTCGTCAAAATTTGCCTCGTCTCCGAAAGTTTGGTACAGCTCGATTTTCCAACCCGCCGCATCCAACTCCGAAAGTTTCAACGGCAGATATAAAGTTTCAAAACCCGCAGGTAAATTCTTCGCCAAGCCTTGACGTAAATTTTTCCCCACTTTAAAACATATGCGGTAGGGAATGGCGTTAATCGTCGTAACGGTCTCGCGTTTCTTCAAGAAATTTGCCGCGCCGCACGCTACCGCCAAATATTTATTGTCAAGCCCGTTAAGAAAATCGCCGACGTCCTCAAAATCGTAATCCTGCGCGTCGAAAAGCTCCGTTCCAAAATAATCCTCAAGGAGCGTCCGAAAATAAGGAATTTGCAACGAGCCGCCCACTGCCCAAATTTGCGTAACGTCCGATTTGTCAAAGCAATCATCATGCTCGCCCAATGTGTCAAACAATTCGTCAAGCAAATCAATAATTTTTTCGCGATAACCTTCGCGCTCAAGTAGTTCATCAACTTCTGCGCGGCTGAGAATAATTTTATCGAAGTCTTTTTTGCAGGATATATCTTCGCCGCAAATTTCCTCGCTGAATTCGTCCAGATAAATTGATTCCTTAAGTTCACGAACAAAATTCATTTTGGGACTGTCGTTATTTTCAAAATCCCACGCCGCATTTAATATCGATTCGTATTTCGGCTTGAGAATTTTCTCCAGAATATCCCTGTCAATATCAAGCCCGCCGAGTTTTATTCCTGCCGCCGCCAATTCGTGAATTTCATTGCCGTCGATTTTTATTACGCTGACATCGAGCGTCGAGCCGCCCAAATCAAAAACCAAGTTAAATGAATCCTTCTGATTTTTGACGGCGAAAATTGTCGCGAACGCCTCATTTATAGTCCCGTCGACTTTGAAACCGACTTTAGTAGCCGCGTCGATTATGATTTGACGTTGATTCTTCGTGAAAATTACGGGCACGGTGATTGCGGCGCGGGCAACGTCATCTTTTGAAATATTTCGTGTCGCCATGTCGTAAATTTTCTTAAAAATATCTTCGACGACTTCGGGCGCGGTGACTTCGCGATTCAAAGCGGGGATAAATTGCCGCCAATTTTTTTGTTCAAGCTTGCGTTTCAAATCGACAACCAAATTTTCCGGTTGCTCCACGTCGCCCATATTAAGCGCGGCTTGACCGATAACTTTTTGAATTTCGCCGTCCTTGTTCTTGCTGTAATAAATGGCGTTGGGCATATGATAGGAGCCGTCGTCCTTAACATTCAGACGGACGCCGGAAATTTTTTTCTCTTGGAGTTTGACGCATTTCAAATTGCACGCGCCAAAATCGATTCCGAATAAAACTTCCGCCATATTCACACCGCCTTATAAAGGTTCATAATCCCGCCGTATTGGAAATATTTTTGTTCGCCGAATTCGTCAAGATAATTTATCCGATAAGGCAGGCGTTCAATGTCCCTGATTGTTCCCGCCAAAGATTTATCGTCGGTTTTCAAGGTTTGCGGCGACATGTTTTCATAATCATCGGCTTCAGCTTTTCTGCCCGAAGTTGCGTTGACGGTGTAAATCCCGCAACGTGTCAGATATTCATTAACCTTGACGAGCAAGCCCAAATAAAATTTTTTTGAGTTCTCGTTTGCGTTTTTGAGACCGCGCTTTATAGCAATGAGCAAGTTCTCAAAAATTTTCCCGTAGAATGTCTTAAAATATTTCGCCGTGACGTTTTCGCTGAGTTCTTCGTCTTCCAAATCGTCGATTTTCAATTTACTGACGAATTTTTTTGCGTCGACAATGTGATTGTTAAGGAGCTTTTGGAATTGCTTACTGTTTTCTGAGGGATTATCAATCAAATATTTTTGAATGTCGCCGATGTCCAATACTGCCTTAATTTTTTCGGGAATTTGTTCGCGGTCATTGGAGATAAAAACGTCGTTTTGTTCGGGCAGGAAAAAAGGTGATTTGGTCGGAGGGGGCGGCGGTGGAGGCGTCATTGTTCCGACAATTTTTTTAAGGGCGGCTATTTCTTGTTCCTGCGCGGCGATTTTTTGTTCGGAATCAGCCAATTCTTTTTTGAGCACGATTATTTCTTGCGAAAAACCTGCATGAATTTGACGAACAGCCTTTTTAATCGGCTCAATTTCCGATACCAAAGTTTTTAACGCGGCAAGTTCTTTTTTGAGAGGTTCGACTTCCGCCAACTGCGCTTTCAATGAGGCTATTTCCGTTCGATGAATGCCGAGTTCCTTTTTCAGCGAATCGATTTCGATTAACGGCGCGGAAGGAATTTTCTTTTCCAAATCGGTGACTCTGCGGCTCAGCTCGACTGATTCTTTTTTAAGCGGTTCAATGTCAATCGGCGGTTGCGGAGTCGGAATCGCGGCAACTTTTTGTTTGAGCGCGTCCAAATCTTTTTTAAGCGGCTCAATATCAATCGGCGGTTGCGGAGTCGGAATCGCGACGACTTTTTGTTTGAGCGCGTCCAAATCTTTTTTAAGCGGCTCAATATTAATCGGCGGTTGCGGAGTCGGAATCGCGGCAACTTTTTGTTTGAGTTCGTCCAAATCTTTTTGGAGCGGTTCAATGGGCGGCGGCGCAGGAATTTCGTCGAATTTGCGACCAAGCTCGTCCAAATCGCTTTTACTTGCAAAGGCGTTTAATTCATTCTTACTCGCAAAGGTGATTGTCAGCGAATTAATTTCACGTCTGAAATCCGAAATGTTATTGCTCAAGACTTCAAATTGAGATTCAACCGCGTTATCATGTTCTTTAATTTGTTCTTGAGTTACGTACTTGCTTAATTTCTGAAATAATTCTTTGCGCAAAGCCTCATCCCAGCCTCGAATTTCCTTTTTGTCCGTATCACCGTAAAATATTCCTAACATAAATCAATCCTCCTTGAATTTGTAAACACGACACAAGCCTTTGAAGATTAAAGGTGCCGGCTCGCCTACATCATTTCGATAAACGATTACATGCGGCTGAATGTCAACAGCGGCAATAGTCCCGACTAAAGCTCTGTCTTTTGTAGGAATCGTTATATGGGAATCTTCCATGCCCAAATCAGCCCAATCTCTAAAGTCGTCGCCGACATGGAAAATTTTTTGTGTCACGCCGATTCCCGAAAGATAATCTTCAACCAGCGTCATGATTTTCTGACGGGAATGTTCGTCGATATGTGTAGACTCTTTGGCGTCGCTGTAAATATCAATCATTTGCTTTGCGACTTTAATAACAACTTTGGTTGCCAATTTGAAGTTAAATTCCTCGTCGAAATCATTGTACGAGCTTAAGGAACTCAAAACATTTTCAACCCTGTCAAGCCGCGTTTTCATCGAAGTCATCGGAATCCTGAAATCATCAAAGCCGCGCAGATTGTTCAACTTAGCCGAATAAGCTTCCATTTCATCGGCGTTCCTTATATCCAAAATAAATTCATCGTGAGGAGTTTCCTGTACGGGCGGCGGTGTCGTCTCGATTATCGAATATTCTTCTTCCTCAAAGTCCGGCGGCGACGGCTTATCAAGTTTGGCTTGCGGTTTGTACTTCGCCAACATTTTTCTGTGGGTTTCTCTGTGCGAACGCCCGCCGCCCAGTCGTTGAAGCAACTCGCTTATCCATTTAATAATTGATTTAAGCAAAAATCATTCCCCCTTAGAATAAATCGGAAACTTTATTGACCTCAATTTTTTCCGCGCTGACGGTTTGCCCGTCGTTGTTTAAAACTTTGGCGGAAAGTTCAAGGCTTGAATCTTTCTGAACGACGAAAGTAACCCTTACGATTGTATCCGCCTTTTTAAGATCGGGCGGCAATTCAACCAAGAGTTCGTCAACGGGCGTAATCCCTTCGTCATCAATAATCTTGGCGTCGGGATAATTTTTGATGTCGCGTTCGTAATAGGAAATTTTCAGACGCTCTTGATTGTCTTTCATCAATCTGAAGTCGCAGGAATTTTCGCAGGGCAAATCAAGCCCCTCTTCGATAATCGTTTGGAAATTGCCGTAGCTCATGCCGACCGTTGAAGAAATTCCCAGCTGAACCGTTGTTTTCTGCGCGGTCACTTTTTCAATCGCATCGATGTTCTTAGCCAAAATCGCCGCGCCGCGACTTATCAAAGTTGAAACGTCGTCCGAGCGACTGATTGAGAGATTGCCAAGCTTATCCTGCAAAACGTCACGAATCAGCGGAATTTGTCCGGAGCCGCCCGCGATTATAATTTTGTCAATGCCGCCGATTGCCTTTGCCTCGTCGCTGTCGACTACACGCCGCGTTATCTCCGCCGTTTGATTTATCTTCTCGCGAATCATATTTTCAAAGTCTTTGCGGCTTACGTCGACCCCGTAAGGTTTATTGGCGGAATCGGAAATCCAAAATTGAAAATCAACTGCCGTCTCCGAATCTTCGCTTAGGGAAATTTTAGCGTCATTAGCCGCTTTGATAATTTTGTCGCGATTCGCAAGATAATTCTGTTCGCTTATGCCGTAATCGTCTTCGTCGAAACCTTCAATATCAAAAGGAAAATTCGTGCCGTATTCTTCATTAGCCCATGTCAATAAATTTTTAGCCAGAATATCAGTCAGCAAATTGCCGCCGCATTTCGGATCCCCGTCGGTTTTTATCTGCTTGAAAACCTCTTTATCCTTTTGAATCAGCGAGACATCGAAAGTACCGCCGCCGAAGTCGTAAATTAAAAGTCGAGTATCGTTATTGTCGTCGTCTTGTTGAGCCGCGACTGCCGCCGCCGTCGGTTCGTAAACCAATTTTATTTGACTGACTTGCAAGCCCATTGCCGCCGCCGCCGCTTTTTTTATCTCTTTGTTTGCTCTGTCATTAAATTTTGTCGGCACCGTTATAACTGCGCGGTCTATGATTGCGTCGCCTATTTTTTTCTTCATCAAATATTCTTGGACTTCACCGAGCAATTTATTAAGAAAATATTTCACGGCGACTCTCGGTTGGAGTCTGAAACTTGATCCGTCTTCCAAAATCACATCATAAGGCGTATTGTCTTCGTTAAGACGCGTTTTAAATTTGGTAACCAATGCCGCGAAATTTTGGACGCCCATATTCAAAGCTTTTTGTCCGATAATGTAATCGTCGCGACTCTTGAAATAAATCGCACTCGGAACAAGCGGCGAGCCATTAACTTTATACGGCTTCAACTTCCCGTTTTTGTCCTCGTAAGTGACGACGGTATTGGTTGTGCCGAAATCCAATCCGACAGCTACTCCCATAAAAAAACCTCCATTCAATACAAAATCATTTCGTCAAGGCGCATGGTTTGCGGTTTCCCGAATACTCCGAAACATTTTCCGAAATAAATTTCAATCTCCGTGTTGCCGACTTCCATAAACAAAATTTTTATCAGCTCAATTTTTTTAAGCGTTGCCTCCGATTCTTCTTCGGGCAGGTACAGCAAAAATTTTTTGTAGAAATAAATTTCGCTGTCGGGGAACAGGCTTTTCAATGCCAACATGAATTTTAATTGCCGCCCTTCGGACAGTTCTTGGAGCTTAAGGGCTTGCAGGATTAAATCTTGTTCGTCGGTCGTAAGTGTGAAGAAAATTTCTTCAGCCGTCGCGCCGTAATAACCGCGATTTAATTCCTCGCGCAAAAGTTCTTCGATAAAATTCCCGCGCAGATTTCTTAAGTCGCCGTAGAATTTTTGTATGAAATCCTCTGCCGCGTCGAAAAGTTCTTCATTCATCGCGCTCACCCGCCCAGTTGAATTCGGGATAATTTTCTTCCAAAAATTTCAGTACAAAATTGGCGTAATCCGTTAAGAAAATTCCTGCGCCCTTGAATTTAACCGTGCACACGGGCAAACGATTTTTGGCACGCAATAAATTTTCGTCGAGCCGAGAAAAATATTTATGCTCCTCCGAATAGCGGCTGATATTTCCTTTTGCGTCGCCGAAATTCCCGAAACGACAAGAATAACCGTCACGAGCCAAGCCGCTCAATACGAATTCTATATCGCCCTGCGTCCGAACTCTTTTTTTATTCAGAATCCGCGACGCAATCTTACTTTCCGCAGGAAAAATTTCTATTCGCTCTGCCTTTTTAAGCGGGAATTCTCGCGGCGTAATGAAAATAATTTGCCCGTCGGCTCGCTGTATCTGCAACCTGTCATCAAGTGTTTCGTCCGCGCAGGGCAATACAAAACTTAAATCTTCTGCCGTGCAACGATATTCATAAAATTTCCCGTTCACGCTTACCGAATCCCACGCAATATAATCAATCGCCGCGTTCCAATTCAAATTCTTATTCATCAGCAATTTGCCCGTCAGATTATTTTCCGGCAACTTAAAATCGAGTTCTTTAATCTCGCCGAAAATGCAAATGTCGACCGCCCGCCGCGCATACGGCGAATAAATTTGCAAAGGCACATCGTACAGCCGCGCCACGCGATTTAATTTCTTCTCCGCCTCCACGAAACGATAATTCGGCTTTAATCGGTAAGTGAAGCCCGCGCCTTGAAAATCCTTGTCCAAATATGAATAAAATTCTTCGTAAGGGACGAGCAAAAAAAATGGGGCGTAAGAAAGAGTTTTCGGCTCTCCCTCCCCAAAGTTCGGCTGATTCGCAAAAAAAATGCTGTCGCCCGTCTCAATCGGCGAAAAATTTTCTCCGTCGTCAACGTCAGTCACGAGTTCGATAAATTTTTCTTTACCATGCAATTTTTCTTCTGCGCGGCTCTCCAATTTCTTCAATCGGGTTGACTGTTCAACTTTCAACTCCGCGCCTATTTTGCTTAAAAATTTTTCTGCCTCCTGCCGCGTCATCGTCATTAACCTCCTATCGCAATTCGACACTGCTGCCCTTAATCTTGGCGGTTCCACTCGAATCAATATCAATACTGCTACCTTTAATCTTAGCCGCGCCGCCCGAATCAATATCGATACTGTTACCCTTAATCTTAGCCGCGCCGCCCGAATCAATATCAATGCCGTTGCTCTTAATCTTAGCAGTCCCGCCGGCTGAAACGTCAAACTTGCCGCCCGTCTTCAAGCTGATTCCCTGTTCGTCCATGACAATTTTATTTTCGCCGACGCTGAGGATAATTTTCTTATCGTCCATGAAAATCGAAGTCTCCGAAGATTTAATCTCAAGCGATTTCTCGCGGAAAAAAATCCTTTGCCGGCGATTGTTGCCCAAATATTTATCCTTGACGTTTCGGAATTCGTCATCAAGAATTTTCGTGCGCAAAGTCGATACCGCATAACCGTCGCCGTTCAAATAAAAAATTTCAACCGTCTCTCCGATTTCCGGCAAAAAAATTATCCCGCTGTAAGGCGTCCGATAAGGCAACCAAATCTTTTTTAAATCCTTATCCTCAATCTCGAATTGAACTTTGAGACGCCCCATATTTTTTTCGTCACTTATGTCCGTAACTTTCGCAAGGAGTTTGGCGGGCGGCGTCAATAAATCTGAAGGCGTCGGCTCCTGCAATTCCTCCAACTCAAAGCGCATTCGTTCAACGCCGTTTTCCAAATAAACTTCCAGCGCAACGATTAAAAATTTGCAAGGGTCTTTTCCCAACTTCAAAATCCGTCCGATTTCAAAATATTTCTGCGTGATAATTTCTGCCGTCCGAATTTCCCCGCGCCGTCCGAGTTTTAAACTTATTACATCGTCCTGCGAAATTTTATTAGCCGAATCGTCGGAGCACTGCGCGATTTTCAATTCGCATTTTCCCTGCAGTGTATCCTTTACCCAGACGCGCCGCCCTTGCCAAGCCGACAATCGCTTGATGAATTCAAAATCCGTTTCGACGTTCTGCAAAATAATTTCCCGACACGGTTTCGCCGCAAGTTTATCCTCAAGCTCAATGGAGAAATTCTTGAGACAGAGCCGTTCGGGGTTCAATATTTCACGGAAAAATTTTTCGGGATTTTGAAAGATTCGCGTTTGCGGAGCCGCGTCGATTTTCAGCGAAGACGATTTTGCCTCGACTTCGACATAACTGCCGTGAAAAGTTTGCTCAATGAAAATTTCCGTAACTTCGCCAAAAAAAATCGGCCGTCCGCTGTCCAATTCAACGCTTACAGATTTGCCGATTGCATTTTGATAGATTGAAAAATTTTCTTCGGCAATGCGCTGTTTGAATTTGCAGACGCCATGATTGTTTGCCGCTTTGCTTACCGAAATTTCATCAAAATAATTTTCTTCGCCCAAGCCGCGTACTTTCATAAAGTCTTCTCCGAATCAATACG
Source organism: Selenomonadaceae bacterium (assembly GCA_017554285.1). GTDB lineage: Bacteria > Bacillota > Negativicutes > Selenomonadales > Selenomonadaceae > Quinella. The sequence continues at coordinate 7,548 of JAFZIQ010000137.1, read as the reverse complement.
TGTTGAAAGTCTTCAACTGATTTTCTTTCTGCGTAAGGGTAAGCTCGAAAAACGCTGTCTTATCGTCTTGAGGATTGCCGTAAACTTCGCGATAATCGCAAACAAACATATCGGGGATTTCATACGTCCTGAGAGTCGTCCCCGCCTCGTCCTCCTTAATCGTCAATGTCACCTTGCGATAAGTCGACTCGTTTTTAAGGTCGCGTGCCCACTCCGAAATTTTAATCAGACTGTCGTTAATCGAAGATTCAATGTTGCCTTGCAAAGTCATTCGCGCCAAAAGTGCATTCGATTTTTTCTGCGTATCGTTGTTGAGCGTGTCGAGAATAACTTCCGCAAAGTAAATCGTATTTTCTTCATTAATCTCAATCGTATTATCGCCCGATTCGATTTTCAGTTCGTAATAAATCATTCTTGAAATCCTCCTAATCCACAATCTCAACGTCCAATAAATCTTCGCCGCCCGAAAGTTCAACCTTCAAATTGTTATCGACTTGCAAAATATTTTCGCCGTCTCGGAGCAACAAATTGATTATCTCGGTCTTAAATCGCTTGCATTGCGTCGCCCATTCCTTGACGACGTTATTAAGGAAATCATTCATTTGCGACTTGCTCAATTTCATATCGCGTGCGCCGTAAGTTTTCAGATAAGCTCTGATAAAATCTTTGGTAAGCGTGCGGAAAATCGGTTGATATTCGCCGTCTTTTTGCTTAAGCGTTCGGGCGTTGAGGATATAAGTTTTATCGATAAAGCCGCCTGTGCGTTCGTCATATCTGCGATCTCCGTCGAAGACAAAGCCGAAACGTTTTTTGCTCAGCGCGTTGATAACTTCCGAACTCCAAGCGATTGAACGTTCGCGATTAAATTTCGTCAGCAACTTCGGAACGATTTTATTTGATTCAAAATCGATTCGGACGCAGGCATTTTCCGAGATGAATGATTCCTTTTCCTTGAAGCCGCGACTTGTCCAATAATTCGGTTGTTGAGCGGCAATCAGCAAGCCCGCCGCCACATACGACGCATCGATATACATTGCGGGAACGGAAATTTTCTGTGCGTTATCGTCGTTGCCGAGCGGAACCGTGCCTTCGCGCATAATCGTAAAATTCGGCAGTGCGTAAACCGCATGTTCATAATTCAGCGGCTCCAATTTCTCTTGCAATTCGTTGACGGTATCGGCATTGAGCGCGGCAAAAGTAGTTGCGGAATTCGGCGCGAAGTTAAACACCGTCATAACCTTGCACTCTTCCATAATTTTTATAATCGACTTAGCCGCAGAAAAATCCGTACCGTTCGCGAAAACAGTTTCTTCTTCGTCGTCATCGGCAAATAAATCGTCGTTGAGGTCGCCGGAATTCGAGCCGCCCGAAAAATCTTCGTCAAAAACGTGCGGCAAAATCGCAAACCAAATTTTATTTTTATCGCTGACATCCAAGCTTAAGTGGCGCATGGTCGATTTGAATTTATCTTTGACTTTATCATCGATAAGTTTCGCGGCTTTGCAATTCGTGACGATTAAACCTGCCGTCGGGAGCCTGTCATCATTGCCGCCCTTAACCGTCGCATGGTCGAAGAAAATTTTAACGCAAAGCAATTTCTGAACGCTCTCCGACAAAACTTGAATGAACGCTTCCTTAGCCTGTTTGAAACTGCCTTCGATTATTTTTTTCTTGTCGAGGAGTTGATCGCGATATTCGGCAAGCGCGGTGCTGTCCATATTTTCAATCGGATTATCCGGTTCGGTGCCGGTGTAAGCCGAAATAATCAACGCCTTTGTAAAACTGTTTTCATTCGCCGCGTATTTATCAAGGTCGCCTTGCATTGTCTGCGCGAATTCTTTTGCGTTATCGCCTTGCGGGTCGTTTTTGGAATCGGAACTTTCGTCTGAATCGGGCGTACTTGCTTTGGCGGGAATCAGAATCCAACGCCCTTTATCGTCAAAGCCGCCGCGTCCGCTCAATAATTTTGGAGCATCGCCGCCCGCCGCATTTGCCGCATTGAGTTGCAAAAGTTTATTATCGGCTGTTGCTATTTTCCGTTCGGTATCGTCGAGGGCGATTGCCATTAACGCCGTAGGATTTTTGAGTTGGTCGAGAGCTTCGCGCCGTATTTTCTTCAAGCGTTTATGATAAGTGGCGGCGTTTGCATTTTTATTAATCGCCTCGTTATATTTTTCCATAATCATCGGGATTTGGCGGCGCGTGTCGTAAAGAGATTCCATTTCGCGTTTGGGCGTGAGGATTTCGCGGAGTTTGGCGTCGTTGAATTCGATATTTGCAACACCGCCGTCGCCCTTTTGACTGTACATGTTAATCAACATCTCGTAATAGGTGTGTGACGTGATTTTTATTTCGCGACAGCCTCCAATTTTTTTTTGCCTCCATAGGGTCGGCAGTGTATTGGAAAGTCGGAGTGCCGGTCGCCGTGCCCGTGACGTATTCAAAAACTTTCGGCTGAAATTTTTCAAGGAACTCGTTAAAGCTTTTCACTTCAAGCTTTTTCTCAATGTCCTTGTACATATCCTCATCAATTTCGCTGGGGTCGCTGTAAAAGCTCAGAATGTCGTAGAGATTACCCGCCGAATCGTCTGCGGGGTGAGTGAACTCCTCAAATAAAATTGCTCGATGCGTTTGCGGGATTTTTTGCCATGTACTCGCCATTAATTAACCACCTTCCTTAATTAAAAGATACTTCCTTGCTTGAATCCTTGCGCCATTGCCAAGCGGACTTTGATAACCGAGCCGACAGGACAGTTGCAAAAGGAATTCGCTGTCAACAGATTTTTTGATTCGGCTTTGCATTGTAAGTCGAAATTGAGCCACGCGGTTTGCTTGAACTTGCAAGGTTGCGGAGTGCCTTGAGCCATTGCGGTTAATATCGGACAAATGCCTTTGCCGGAGAGTTTCGCCGCCGTCGTCAAAACTTTGGAACCTTTATGCGTGACGTTGCCCGACATTGAGATTGAGAATTGGACTGCAGGTGCCGCCGCGCAGAAAAATTGTGTTCGTTCGGTTAAGAAATCTGCCATGAAAAGCCTCCTTAGGGACTAGGGACTAGGGATTAGGGATTAGGGAACAGAAAAAACCTGTTCCCAGTTCCCTAATCCCTCAATCCAACGTAATAAGCTTGCCTTCGACTTCGGCAGCCGGCTCGCCCTTCGATACCGCATAACGAATTTTATTCGACTCAACCGCTTGAATATAAACACTTGCCTCCGGGTCGGCGTCAACATGAATCGTCAGCCGCTTTGCTATCGACGCGGGCGCATTATTCGTTGCCGCAATACTTTCATCGGTATAAAGCAGGTCGAACACTCCGAGTTTTGCCCCTATAAATTTACACCATTTCCCAAGCTTTGTCGACTTATCTATCACAATTTTAAATTTGCCCATGCGGGCACGCCCCACATAAAATTGGAAGGGCACTTGCTTTTTATCCTTGCCTTCGGGCGTGATGTCGACAACGCGAATTGCCGAACCTTCTCTGCAACGCAACAGCCCGAACGCTACGCCTGTTTTGCCTGTCGGACGTGCAAAATTATTTTTGTCGACAGTCAAGCCGCTTTCCTCTTGAATTTTATCTGCGTCGTCGGTGCCGAGCGGCGGATACAAAATAAAGCGCGGCATTTTCTGCCCCTTGCCGAATCCCAAAAGTTCACGAGCCTTGCCGGTCTCCTCGTTAGTATATTCCTCAAAAAGTTTCTTAACAAGCGCGGATTTTGTCGAATTGCCCGCCAAGAAAATTCCGATAGCCTCAACGTCGCTCAATGCCGCCACGCCGTTATCTTCGCCGCCGCTTACTTTGTCGAAGGCATCACGCAACGAGATAAAAAAGTTATCTATCCCGCGACTTATTCTCTCACGCAAAATTTTTATCAAGTCCACTGTCGGCGCAACTTTTTTAGGCTCAACTTTCGGTTCGGGCGTCGGAGCAGGCGCAGATTTTGGAGCCGCCAATTTATTTAAAATGTCCTTAGCATAATTAGAACCGTTTTTAGCTAATTCTTTAAGTTCCGCAATAGATTCTTTATGTCCTAAGAGTGCCCAATCTTCAAGTATGTTGAAAGCGGTAAAATCTCCGTCCCATGCTTTAAGTACAATGTCATCGAATTTAGCTTTAGAAACTTCAAAGTTCGTTTCTTTGGGCGGCGTCGGAGCAGGCGGCGGCGCGGGTTCAAATTTGCGTTGCGGCTTAACTTCTTCGGGGATTGTTTGAGAGCCGATTGAAAGTTTAAATTCGGTTATCTCTTGCCCTGCGTCGTCGAAGACTGTCACGCTGACTGTACCCGATTCAAGAATTTTTTTAGCCTCATCGGATTGCGGAGCCTCCCAAATCGAGCGCAACACCTCCATTAAGTTATGCATATTCAAATTGGCTTCCTGCGACGAGCGAATCAAACCTTCCGAGCCGGCGAATTCCATTTTCTCCGCCGCCCATGTAAACGGAATTTTAACTTGCGGATTATCGTCTCGCGGCTTTAAGAGTTTTTCGCTGTTCGCCTTGAAAACGTGAAACGCCATTAAGCGCAAAAGATTTTCGCCGCCAAGTGTCCTGTCGCCGTGCGCCCCAAAATGCGTCAGCACATAATCATAAAAATCTGCGTCTTCGTCCTCCGCCAATTTCAAGACGCCGAAATCAAAATCTGTCGTGCCGCCCCCGAAATCAAAGACGGAATAATAAATGCCGTCGTCAAGTTCTTCGCCGTTCAAAAAGCCGTAGCCTTCAAGCGCGGTTATCGCATAAGCCGCCGGCTCGCTCGTGCCTTCGACCATTTGAAAATTTTTCATAGCCTCTTCGTTATCAAGGAGCGCGGTCGGCAAAGATTTCAAAACTCCTGCGCGGAAAGCCTTCAACATTCTTTCGCGGATATTGCGTTCATACATAACGGGGAAACTCAAAATATATTTCAGGAAAATATGATTCGGGCGCAACATGTGATTGATATAGGAGCCGAGATAATAAGCGTAATACTCCAGCGGATTGAATTCGTCTTTGGTAATATCGAGGAAGGGCGGCAAATCTTTTTCGGTGCCGTCATGGTCGCGGATTTTGGTTGTGTATTGGATATTGCCGCACCACTGCTTGATATTTTCAAAGAACGACGCGAACAAAGAGCTGTCGGAAGTGTCCTTCAAATTTTCTTGCGCGTTATGGGAGACTGTGACATCATTCCAAGAAGTTTTGGGACGACCTGCGCGGGCTGTGTAAGCCGCCAAGAAATTTTCAATGTGTCTGAACTCAATGATAGTCGGGTTTTCGTAATTGCGCGCCTTAATGCCTTTGGAGTAATCGCCCGCGCCGACTTGCAAGGGAATAATTTCGCCGCGTTCGTTTTCGTAGACGACGACGGTTGATTTGGTTCCGAAATCGATTCCGACAATGCCGGAGGCGTTCACATCGGCGGCGGGGTCGCGAGCGTAAACAGTTTCGCTTAGTTTGATACCGCGCTCGCCGGCTTCGGGCAAATCCCATAAATCCCAATGCCCGCGATTCGGATCCGTCAAAATTTTTTCGTCGTAGCGGTCGAGGGCAACGCGAATGTTATCGCAACTCAAAAGTTCTTCGCGGAAAGCCGTTTCAAACTCTTTGCCGTCGATATTCTTTGCCTTTAGGAAGTCGAGATTCAAGAAATCAAACTTCGTGCCCGCCTTTACGCCGTCATAAAGTTTTTTCTCGTCGAAAGTAATTTTATCGCCTTGCAGTTTGAGGAAGTCTTTATATTTTTTAAGCAGACTGAACAATTTCTGCGCCTTATCGGAAGGAAATTTTGTAGGGGAAAGGTCGAATTCAAGCCACGTCCAAATAACTTTCTGCGCGGACGGATTACTCAATCCGAATTTATAAATCGGCATTACCCAAAAATAATCCGTTTGCGAGCAATTGTAACTGTAAACGTTGTATTTATAATCGTTCCTTGTCCACATGTAATTGCCGCCGCTGTCAACGGTAATTCCGCTTCTGGCAGTACCGCAAACTTTTACATTTCCGTTTCCGTCACGAAAATAATTTATTTGGTCATTGAAAAGTTTTTTGGCTTCGGTTGAAGTTGGAATAACGCCTTGAAAACCTGCGAAAACTAATCTGGACGGATTTAAGATATTGCTGTCGTTATAAGTTATCGGTCGATAAGAATACGCGTTTTGGCAACCGTGAACATCGAGGTCGGGCATTAAGCCTGCAATGTTATGGACATAATAAACGCCTTCGCTTTGACCGGCTCGCGTCAAATAAATCCACTCTTTATTTTTGAATTTATCTTGGAAGGCATTAAAGAGCGGCGCGAGATTTTCGGCGAATTCATCATTGGTTTTGCTGATAACTTTTTTTAAATTGGTGTCCTTGTAATCGGCGAAAGTTTTTTCGTCGACAGGAATGACGGCAATTTTTTTGGTGTCCATAAGGTTCCTCCTTTAGCCCAATTCGATAACAGATTTTTTGATAACGTTGCCTTCGGAATATTGATAGCCCTGCAAGACGACGCGGACGACGTTGCCCATCTGACGGCTCTGGGAAGTGCGGCGCATAAAGTCGCTGTCGAAATAATTACCTTGCTCGACGTTCAAACGAGAATAGGGCGGCTCGCGAAAACCGCGATTAACCATCTCGAAGCAGAAATCGAAGAGGCGGCTCAAATTTTCGTTATCGGCATGACGGCTGACGTAATCCCAGAAGGGCGACAAATGGCTTTCTTGAACGGCACCGCTGAAAAAACCTGCGGCAGTATCGCCCGCGCCGAAGATACCCGCCAAATCAAAGCGCGTTGAATCGTCGAGTGTCTGATAGATTTTAAAGGCGGCGTCGAGTTCGCTGTAGGTATCGCGATAAAAATTTGCGAGGCGTTCGGCGGCTTGGCGAGCTTTAACGGCATTGTTAAGATTGTTATTGGCGTCATCAAGCTGCCGATTGAAATAATCGCTTTGTTCGTTGAGTTGGCGATTGAAATCTTTTTGTGCGTCGACAAGGCGGCGTTCGGATTCGGCGAGCTGACGTTTGAAATCTTCGCGCAGATTATTTTCCTTGCGATAGAAATTTTCTTGCGCGTCGTTGAGTTGAGTTTTAAAATTATCGCGCTGATTCGTAAGGTCTGCAACTTGTTGACTCAACGATTTTTTATCGGCGTCGAGTGAATCGCGCTCAGTGGCTAAGTCGGTTATTTTGGATTCAAGCTCGGCGATTTTTTTACGGAGCGGCTCAATTTCTTTCCGCGCCTTCATTCCGTCGAGAACTCCTTCCAAAAAATGTTCCACGTCTTCAAACATAAAAGTTTACCTCCTGTCGGCTGAAACAAATCACGGTTATTATATCACAAAAAAAAATAAAATCGTTTACCCCATAGATTTATTTTCTGACCGAATAGCGTAACTTTGGGCGGAATGTCCATTCGGCTGAGAAAACTTGAGTAAAAAAATCGGCAAGCATTGCTCACCGATTTAAAATTTATACTGAATTCCACATGTCAATTTTTTTCTTTTTATTTTTACCGCAAGTCGTCACGTCGGGATTCAGCAAAAATTCTGTTTGCCCGCGAACTTTTCGTTCCTTGATAT
>JAFZIQ010000136.1 GCA_017554285.1 Selenomonadaceae bacterium | reverse complement strand
GTCAGTGTCATGATTGGCAAGTTCGATAACAATGCGCTCGTCAACGTCGGGAAGTCCGATATTAAAGGCAAAGATATTAAACTCAATTCTGAAGACTACTCCAAGCATGTCAATTTAATTTACGGCAACGGTAAAGCCGATTCGACGACGATTACAGGTATGGTCAGCTATATCAATTCGCCGACCGATTCAATCATCTCAATCGACGACAGTGCGAAACTGGACGCCACGAATAACATTACCCTTGAGGCAAAAGGCGAAGATTATATCACAAGCGTAAATGGCGGCGTGACGCTGGGAAACGGCAACGGTAAATCCTTCGGCGCGGCAATCAACGTTCTTTCCAATGATAAAAATACTGCAGTCTTTATCGGCGATAACGGCTATCTCAATCCCAAGAAAAGCAAAGAGATAAAAGCCGAAGACGATATAAAAGCCCTCGACGATAAAATTAAATCCTTAGAAGACGCCATTTCTTCAGAATCTAAAAAGGATAACCCCGATAATGATAAAATCGTCTCCGATAAAGCCGACCTCAAAATCCTTAAAATCACCAAGCGTACTCACGAAATTTTGGGCGAAGATTACCTCAAAAAGCTCGACGCCTCCGCAGTCAATTCTGACGGGTTAATCAATGCCTCAACCTTAAACGTCAAATCGGATAATACCGGCGTCATTAACGCAATCGCTATAGAAGGTACGGAGAATTCCGATTCACACGGTTTCGCCGACGCCTTTAACGATAAAGTCACACGCGGCGAAACTGCCGTTAAATATTCTGAAGACGCATTTAAGGCTATGCCCAATATGCTCAAAAAAGTTTTCAGCAAGGACGATAAGGACAATAAGGATAAAAAGGATGGTAAGCTCGATAAATCCGACAAGAAATCGCCGGCTAAAGTTCAAGAGGAAGGAACTAAAAACGCAGGTGGCGATTCTCCGGCTGCTCCTCCCGCCAATACTGAAAATGCCGAGTCGCAATTAAATCTTGCGGGCGCAGGAAGTGCCGCCATTAATATTTCCGGCGGCGAGACCGGCTCATTTATCTCCGACGCCAAAATAAATGCCAAAAATCTCGAAGTCACAAGCTCCGACGATGTTTTTTACGGCTCATGGGCGGGCGCAGGTGCTTTTAATTTCTTCGGCAAATCTAGCGGCGCGAAAAGTACCAACGTAGCAATCGGCGGCTCCGTCGCTTATACCGATACCAATCAAAATGTCGGCTCTATCATCAAAAATTCTGAGATAACTAATGCAACCTCGATTAAGAATACGGCGTTCCGTGATGATTCGGACGTTGCCGCCGGCATTGGGCTTGCGGTCAGTAAAGGTTCAGATAAAGCCAAAAACATCGATATAGCAGCCAGCGCGTCGATTGATTTCATTAACAGCGATACCCACGCCCTTTTAATCAATAACAAAGTTACGGGCGGCAAGATTGAAAATAAAGCAACGATTGATTCATTACAAATTGCGGGCGGTCTCGATATAGCCTTATCGCTTGGCGGAGAAAAAGGATATAACTTCGGCGGCGCGGGCGTTGCCAGCAGAATCACCAACGATTTGCAAAGCGGAATAATTGGCGGCTCCTATCAAAATCTCGGCAAGGTCGACATAAACGCAAATAAAAAATCAAATCAAATCGACGTTGCAGTAGCGGGCGGCGGAAATATCGGTTCAAAAGGATTCGCCTTCGCCGGTGCGGTTGCAGTCAGTGACATTACAAATAATTCTCGCGCATTCCTTAATAAAACTACCACATTCCAATCAAATGATGTCATCAACGTCGACGCACTCGATACTAAAAACTCCGGCAATCGCGACGAATATTTATCAAGCCGCTCCGTAAATACCGACCCGACAAGTTTCCTTTCAGACGACGATAAAAAGAAAGTTAATCTTGAAGGCGGCAATTCAATCGTCAATGTGGCACTCGGCGTCAGCGGGGCAACAGATGAAAGCGGTACCGCAGGTATCGGCATTTCATATGCGGGCATAGCCAATTCAATGAACGTCGATATAAACGACAACAAGTTAATCGACGCGACTAAGGTTCAAGCAAATATCAACGCAAATGGTGCAAGTGGCGAGAAAACCGGTCAAAATAATGTTGTGAATGTGACTGTAGGATTAGCCGGCTCGAATAAATCTTTTGCGGGCGCAGGTTCGGCGGGCGTCACGGATATAAGAAATGACGCGGTGATTAACACCAATTCCAATATTAAAGCTGACTCGTTCCTTAGCGCGGCAAATTCTTCAACTCATATCGTCAACGTAGCCGGTCAAGCGGCTCTGGCAGATTCTATCGCGGCAGGTTTAACTTTCGCCTACAACGCGATGAACAATAACACTGCGTCAAATATCAATGGCGGAACGTTTGATGTAAAGAAAATCAGCAATACAGCGACCAATGACAACTACGCACTGGCAATCGGAGCGGGCTTGACTTATTCCAATTCTAAGGGCGCGTTAAATGGTGCAATCGGGCTGAATATGGGCGATAACTCGACCAATGCAACCATTAATAACGCCACGATAAACAAAGTAGACACTCTTAAAGTCGTTGCGAAGGACAACACAAGCAAAACGACGATAGCCGGCGACATTACTATCAGCAAAAAAGGCAAAGTCGCTATCGGCGGCGCAGTCGCTTATGCTAATATCGGCGATTCCGACGATAAAGAAATTCTTAACGCTAAAATCACTAAGTCTAATATAACTACCGGCGATAACGCCGCTATAGAAGTTAAAACCACAGATGATGCGTCAATGACGACAGTTGGCGTCGGACTCGGAGTTGCTGTCAGTGATGCATTGGTTTCTTTCAATGGTGCCGCCGCTGTCTCCGAAGTCAACAAGGAAAATGTCGCTGAGATTTCCGACACCGCCATTGACGAAGACAATGAAAATGGCAATGCCGATGTAACCATAAACGCCGCAAGCGGTAAGAATACTCCCGATAAACTGAGTATCGCCGATAATGAGATTGATGTTGACAATAAAATCAATACAGCCGCCGCCGTCCTCGATATAAATTTCTCGAAAAAATCGCTGATTAATGGTGCGCTGGCAATTAGCGTGAATAAATTCAATCAAAGCACTCAAGCCAATTTCAAAAGCAGTAGCCTTTCCGCCAAGACAAGTCACGTCGGCAACGTCACCATGAATTCCAATTCCAATGCCGATATATTGGGCGTGGCAATCGGCGGCGCAGGCGGAAAATCCACAATCAGCGCGGCGGGTTCGGTCTCTTACAACTACATAGATAATTCTGCCAAAACGACGGTGGAAAATGAGCGCATTAAGGCGAAGAAGAATTTCGGCGTCGTTGCGCAGTCTGATGATTTAATGGCGAACTACGCCGGCGCATTGAGTATTGATAAAGGGCGCGGCTCAATCGGCGTTTCCGTCGCTTACAACGAAATCAAAGGCAATACGGACGCGCTTGTCAATAAGTCTGACATTGAAGTTATCGGCTCATCAGATAAAACCATTGAATATTCTAAGCCCGACGAAAAGAAACTGATTGATGATTACGTCACGAGAGATACTTGGACGAGTGGCGGACTTCTCGACGGCAGAACAAAAGATAAGAAATCGGGGCTGGTCGTGAATTCTTCCGCGACGCATTCAATCAGCTCGGATTTGGCAACGCTTGGTCTTCGTATCGGTTCGGATCTCGGCGTCGGTGCTTCGGGTACCGTCAATATTAATAAAATCGGCGGCGCGACTAATGCAAAGGTCGAAAATACCGACTTGAATACCGACAAAACCTTTGCTTTCGTTAATGCCACTGATTATACAAATAACGGTTCGTTCATAGGCAACGCGGCAATCAGCGGAACCGCCGGAATCGGCGTTCTGTGGAATGAAAATGTAATTGACCGCGAAACCAATTCTCTCGTCAAGGGCGGGACACTCAACGTTAAAAATCTCGACGTTAAAGCCGACAGTCAACAGGGCTTAAACAATTTAAACATAGCAGTCGGCGGCTCGTTTGTGACGGACAGTAAGCAGGTCTTTGCGGCGGCTTCGGGAGATAATATCGTCCGCAATCAAATGGACAGCACTACCACCGCTAAAATCGAAAATGCAACCGTCAATCACAGCGACAAAGTTGATGTCAATGCTTACCATAAAGATAACGCCTTCGCAACAAATATCGCAGCCGGATTGGCTTTCAATAATAAAGGAGTGGCGTGCGCAAGTTTCGATTTGGGTTATGGACTTATGCGCGAAAATTCAACCGTCAAGGCAGAAATTAACGATTCCACTCTGACAAGTAAAGAAAAAGGCGCGGTTAATGTCAATGCCAAAAATGAGTCCAAAATCTCAGGCGCATTCGGCACAGCCGGAGTATCATTGAATACGGCTGACGGTGCTTTGACGGGTGCTGGCGCGCTGGGAATCAATAACAGCCACATAACCGACACAGTTCACGCCGGCATAAAGAATTCAACGCTGACAGTCGGCGCGGTCGATGTCAATGCCAAGAATACTTCCGAGATAAACGCAGATGGCGGCGTGGCGGCGTTGTCTTTGAGTTTATCCAAGTCGTTCGTTATGTCGCTGGGCGCGTCAATATCAGTCACCAACGTCACGTTCGATAACAAAGTTACGGCGGATGTTGACAAAAGCACAATTAACGCGGATGGCGATGTCAATATCAAAGCTCAAGACGACCATAAGTCCGACGAAACTGTTGTATCGGCGGCGGTTAGCTCAGGTGCTTCCGTTGCAATCAATCGTATGTCCACTTCAGTTAACAGCGGCTTAGCCGATTTGAAAGCCGATGATATGGGCAAAAGTTTGAGTATCGGCGATTTGGCAATGACTACTTTTAATGCCTCAAAAGGAAATGCTGATGAAGATATTGATAAAATCAATGCCGAATACGCCTCTGAAGAACGTTTCATCAACGACGACGTAATAAAAACATTGCTGGACGGAGTGCATACCGATTCAGATGATACGAAAGAGGATATTAAAAATACGTTGGCTCCGGAGAAACGTTTTTCCGCTCCGGAAAATTACGGCGTCGAAATGCCGAAAGGTTCCGACCTCGATAAGGAAGCCACTACCACGACCGTAACTTACAATAATAAACTCAAAAGCGGCGTGTTCGCCAATGTCATAAACGGCTCCACAATCAACGCGCTCAGTAATAAAATTTCAGTCGGCTCGACAGAAAATAATGACTTGAGCGTAACTTCGGGCGGCGGTCATGCGGAGGTACTCGGCGGAGTTGGTGTCAGTTCAACTTCGGTTAAAGCGCGTCGCTCCAATACCACTAACATTATCGGTTCCACTCTCAACGCTAAGAATATCGAGCTGACGACGACGAACGGGCAAACCAAATCCGACGGGATTTTATCCAAAATGTACAATGCGTCGCTTACTCCTTTGGGTGTAAGTGTCGGTTATAATAACGTTGATACTCAAGGGAGCGGCGAAATCAGTATAGCGGGTTCAACACTCAACGTCGACGAAAATATCGACCTCAAAGCAACCGACAATTCCAAGAGCAAAAGTTATATCCTCGACGTAGGCGTAAAACAGATTGGCTATACGGGCGTTTTCGCGTATAACACCAACATCAGCCAGACCGGTTTGGAAGTCAATTACGGCTCCAAGCTCAATGCCAAAAATATTAACTTCGACACGCAGAATCACACTCACCGCGCAACCGATACTTTGGCAATCGGCGTGAACGGAACTGTCGGACTTCAAATGAACACGTCGGAGGCAAAAGACACGTCCAAAAACTTTATCAACGTATCGGGCGCAGGAAACACCTTCAAAGCCGACACAGTTAATTTCAACGCGCTAAACGGCAGTCAAACTTACGCTTATACCAACGGTCATGCTTATGTGGGATTGAATGGAATTGTGGCGAACGGCGTTGCTACTTGCAATCTGGGTTCCGAAATAAAAATCGGAGACGCCAACAACTTCAAAGCGGACACGGTTAATATCTCTTCGCAAGTCGGCGAGGACGGGAAAAAAACCGCTATGTCAGAAGGCTTTGCGATAAACGCTTCAGTAGCGGGAGTTAATATCGATGAAATGACAGCCAAGACCGAAAGCAAGGCGGCAGTAAATATTGGCAACGAATATTTCAAAGACAGTACAATCCTGAACGTCTCGGCACTGAATAAAGTCAGCCGCGATTCGTTCATGCGCAATAACGCTTATGCAATCGTCGGCAATGCAAATGACATTTCGGCTTATACTAAAGCCAAAGATAAATCTGAAATCACGGTCGGCAGTAATTCAACGCTTGCCAATGCCAATAAACTCGCTACGCTGAATATCAGTTCGGACACGGAAAATATATCCTACGTTGCGGCAAAAGGCACGGGCGGCGCAATCGGCGGCGACTTCGGCTCGGCGGCTCATGCCGATAACAGCGTTGAAAACAATTCGTCAGCAACCATAAACGGCAACTGGGATATAAGCGGCAATTTAAATTTGAGTGCAACTCAGCACGACAAGTCATGTGTATCGGCTTACAGTGCACGCGGCGCAATCTTCACGGGCGGCAAAGGTTCTCTCGATAACGAAATCAAAGGCACCTCCACAGCGGCTGTCGGCAAAGGAGCCAACATTAACGCCAAAACCGTCAACGTCAATTCCAAGAACTATATAACGAACGATAAATATTCCGGCGATTATGATCATACGCTTTACGGCTTGATGATTGGCGCAGTTGAAGACATTGACCATCAAACTATCAATGCGACGACCAATAAATCAGCGGATATAAATATCGGCGACAACGCGACTGTAACGACGACCGGTAAGCAAACTTACGACGCCTTGAACGACTACAACTTGAAAAATGATGTCTTGGCGGAAGGCGGCTCGGTGTTGGCAAGTGTGCGTTGGGTTAATTCTCTCAACCACGTCACGACAAAAGAAAATATCACCGTCGGCACGAAGGCGACACTCAAGAACGAGGGCGGTCGTTACGAAGACGGCGGAATCACAATGGCGGCTCATGACAAATTGGAACTTGATCTGGCTACCAAAGGTAATTCAAACAGCGCAGCGGGTGCCTATGTTCGCGCAAAGACTCTGCTTGATTTGACCCGCACACCGACGATAAACATAAACAGCACGTTGAACAGCGCGAAGGATTTAAATCTTTACGCGGGCGCAGACATCAACGGCGAAAGTGCCAAAGTTCATTCCTACGCGAAGGCAATTTCGCAAGTCAGAACACTCGTTGACGACGGCGGGGCTGATGTTATTCGCGAGGGTAAGAGCAATTCCGGCGTCAATATAAACAGCGGCGCACTCGGTCAAGCCATGCATGACGTTAATATCATTTCCAACGCGGGCTGGGAAATTTACGAGGAAAGACCGTTTTACGGGAGCGCATGGAAAAGCGAAGGCAGCTATAAAATTGCGACTTCAACTCAAGGCGACTTGACGACAAGCGATTACAAGCACGATAACAAAGTCAAAGTCGACGGCGAACTTAAAGCGGCGAATACTCCGAACGCGACTATAAATATCAGCGGTATTGCGGTGCCCGACAATTTCCTTTTGGTAGATAACAACGCCAAGTATTTGAGCTACAGCGTCAAGAGCGGCAATGAAACCGTAACCGAAAAGAATACGAATTTCAAAGGCATGAACAGCGCGAAAGCCTTTGCGCAACAGATTTTCAACGGGATAACGACTTCGACGGTTGACCCCGAAGAATCTCTGGTTCCCCGCTATAAAGAAGTATGCGAGTCTATAGCCAACTATCATGTTGAGGGCAGAGAAGACATTGTTGCATATAACGGCTTGTTGCAAGAGAGAATCTCACTCGAAGAAGAAATGGTAAATTTGGGCATGGGCGGTTACAACGAATTCGGAGAATTCAGGCTCGGCTCAAGTTCCAAAACGGTAGGAATAAAGACGCTCGTCCTGCCCGATATTGAAGTCAGCGGCGGAAGTATCAACGTCAACACGGACAATTTCACGGGCAGCGGCAAACTCAATGCGAGCGGCGTCCCGGTAATCGACGTTAAAAACGATTCAACTGCTTATCTCGTCACGAACAAATTGACGATAGCCGACAAGGGCGGAACTGTCAACTACAATGGCACGAACGTAACGAACAATGCGGATATAGGCAGCGGCGCGAATTTTGCCGAAATCAAAGTTGCCGACAGCAAGGCAGTTCCGACAATAAAAGTCTCGAATAATTATGCGGGTTCCGGTTCAATCTCCGTTAAACTGAATCCGAACGTCGAAGGCTATAACGAACTGCCCGAAGACAAAACAAAAACCGTTTCATATGATCCGTTAAATTACATTGAGGTAAGAGACAACGTTTCAAATCCTGTCGGCAAGGTGTTTATCAACAACTCGAATGGCAGTATCAGAATTTTAACCGGCAAGAATGTCAATGCACTGGATATAGAAATGACGGCTAAGGAAAGCATTACGCAGGGCTACACCGAAGGCATAGTTAATATCGCTTATGATCCCAAAGCCGGCTATTCCGGTGAGGCGGCTAAATTGCGCAAGGAAGTCGGCTGGGATGCTTCAATGCCCACGAGCAATGACATTAAAAACGGTAAAAGTAATTGGAAATATGAAGGCGGCACGGCTTGGCAGGCGGGCAATGCGATTTACATTTCTGCGCGGGATATAAATATCAACGGTCTGATTCAAGGCGGCTATAAAGGCTTTGATGTGACGATAACGCAAGCCGACATTGATAACGCGACGGAAACGGTATTCTTTAACGGAACGACCATGTACAAAGTCAATGAAGGCGGCTCGAAATTCAACAAGAACGCCGGTTACTACATTCTTGAGCCGCAAGTTTATTACGACAAGACGAACAATAAGCTTTACGTCGAAGATATAAACGCGACGGGCGGCAAAGTCTATCTGGCGGGTCGTATATCGTCCACAGGTAACGGCAAAATCGTAGTAAGCGACGGCGAAAGCAACATCAATATAACCAACACTTCGTCGGCAGATATGAACATCGGCAAGATAACCGGTACCATCGGCGAAGGCTTTATTCAAATTGCCGACAGCGAGCAAGACAGATTAACCGAGTATTCAAAAGGCAAGACGCGCACGATTGAAAATTATTCCGCATGGCTCAATGACAATAGCAAGGGCAAAGTCACGGAGAGCAACGGACTTTCAGTCGGGCAGTTCGTCAAATACAATCCCAAAAGCGGCTTGAGGTATAATTGGACGGAAGGCACAAAGCAGGAAGAAACAACCCGTTACTACTTCCAAGAACACCGCACTGTTTGGGGTCTTTTCGGCGATTCGTGGTATACCAGCGACCTTAAAAAATTGACACAAAATGTTGAGACTATTAAGAGCAAATACTCCGACAAATACCCCGACAAAGTTAAAATCACTCCAGACCCTAAAAAGTCTGAACCTGTTGCAATAGGAAAAGGAGAATATATCAGCAACGGAACTGTCATGAGCGATAATCTCACTCTGCTTGCGCAAAACGTAATGACCGGAAACAGTTACGGCAATCATAAAACTGAAGGACCTTTCAAGTCCGGTTGGGATTATCATCATTACTACGACCACACTTGGACAAAATCAACCGGCAGTAAGCAGATTTATCAGTATTCGCTGAAGGCAGATTATCCGATAGAAGTCGGGATTATCGGCGAAAATGGCAAGTCCACAATCAATCTGGAGAACACGTCGAATAAGGGCGGCGACTTGTACTTAACGGGCACAATCCGCAACGACAAAGGCAAGTTGAGTATCACATCGCAAGGCGGCAGTATCATTCAAAACGAGGGCATCAAAATCTCGACCGACAACATTAATCTTGCCGCGCAGAATGACATAAAAAATATCGACCTAATCAATCACCGCACGGACGATTTAAAACTCTATGCCAGATCGTATTCAAACGAGGGCGAAATAGACATTAACGTAACGGGCGGTATGCGTGACAATCAGACTTTAAAAGGCGCGGTAGTTGTCGAAAGACTCAGCAGCAAACAAGGCAAAGTGGAGCTGAAGGCTCAAGGCGACATTAAGCAGAAAGATGACGACACGACGGTTAATGCACGGAATATCAAGCTTGAATCGAAGAACGGCGCGATTAATCTTCATATAGAATCGGACGGGCAAAGCGACTTAGATTTATCTGCAATCTCTGCGGCGGCTAAGGGCGATATTAAGCTTGTTAAGAATGATAATAATGATTTCTTAATCGGCTCAATCGTCTCGACGACGGGCGACGTTGAATTGAAAGCCAACGGCAAATTCGTCGACGCACTGGACAAAGTTCGCGATAACTCCGACGTTCAAAAAAGTGAATTAGTCAAGGCGTGGATAGATATGGGCTTAATCGCGGGCACGGACGATTATAAGGGTGCGTATATTCATCGCCTTGAACAAGACCGCGACAATTACAAAGCCGACGTAACCGCGCAGTTCAACGAGTATAAAAATCTGCGGGATACTTATACAGAGGCGGTTGCCAATTACAACCTTTTGAAAGAAGAGCTGGACAACTCCAAGCCGGAGAATTTCGGAGACTTTGAGAAGCTGGACAAGAAATTTGGCAGTTACTCGACGGTCGCTGATTATTTGGCGGCGGATTCGGGTTATAAGACTGCAAAAGACAAAGACGCCTATAAAGCCGAAGTAACGGAGCAATTTACAACGTATAAATCTCTTGAACGTTACAAGGAACTTGCAGACAGAACGGAAAACAGCAAGCCGGAAGAAACTGAAACCTTAAAACTTTTAAGCAGGAAGTTCAGCAATTACGATTCGGAGGACGCTTATTTGGCGGCGGACAAGGATTATCAAACGCTGGTCGCGACGGTGGCAAATCCGCAATATCAATGGACGGAAGAAGAATTGCTCAGCGCAATCCGTTCGTCGATAGTCAATAAACAAGAGGGTTCAGACTCTGAGGTGACGCGCCGTAAGGACGCAAATATCACCGCTCGCAATGTTACGTTGACAGGTACGGGCGTCGGCACCAACAGCAAAGAAAAAACGAAGATTACAATGTCCGAACTTCGCGTAAAAGAAAATGAGACTGCTAAAGAGAAATCTGCGCGGCTTGAGAAATTGAGCTTATTATCTAACGTCGAGGCGGCGGACGTTACAGTCAATTACGTTTTGGACGAGAACAAACAGCCCGTAACTCAGACGGTTGAGCGAGTTACTTACAGATATGACGCGGACAACGGCTATTACATTGACAAGGCGGGCAATTATGTTCGCTATCGTAATGACGTTGACGGCAACTTGATGAAGTACAGCTACGACAAAGACTTAAAGCAAGTCGGGGACGCGGTTAAAGTCGCCAAAGACGCCAAAGGCAACTACGACTTTAGCGATATAATT
>JAFZIQ010000135.1 GCA_017554285.1 Selenomonadaceae bacterium | reverse complement strand
TCCCCAGTCCCTAATCCCTAATTCCTACCAATGATACGGTTCGTTACGATTGATTTTGAACGCCCGATAAATTTGCTCGACCAAAATCAACCGCGCCATTTGATGAGTAAACGTCATTTTCGACAAGCTCAATCTGAACATTGCCGCCCGTCGAAGTTCCTCACTCAATCCGAAGGCTCCGCCGATTGCAAAAGTTAAATTGCTCGTGCCGTTCAAATTCAGCGCGGAGATTTTTTTTGCGAAGTCTTCGGAGCTTAAAGTTTCGCCCGCCACGTCAAGCACACACAGCCAAGAATTTTGCGGAACTTGAGATAAAATTTTCTGCCCTTCCTCCTCGACTGTTCGACATTCGGCGATTTCTCGGACTTCAATGGTTGAAAACTTTTTTATCCGTTTCAAATATTCCGCTACGCCGTCGACTAAAAATTTTTCTTTAAGCTTGCCGACGACGATTAAATTTATCTTCATTGATTCGACGGTTGAGGCATTTCTTCCAATGTAACTTCGACAGTCTCTTCTTTTCCGTCTCTGTCGCAAAGGACTTTGACTTTATCGCCGACTTTGTGCGCCGCAACCGCGTTGCGAACGTCTGACACCGAATTAACTTCCTTGCCGTCAATGCTTAAGATTATATCGCCGCGTTGGAAACCTGCGCGACCTGCCGGAGAATCAAGCCCGACTTGGAAAACGTAAACGCCTTTGTCAATCGACAGTTGATAACCGTAACGGGCGGCAGTCGGCTTGTCAAAAATCGTCACGCCCAAATAAGGACGCGCCACGTAACCTTTATCCATAAGCTCATTAACTATCGTCTTGACCGTGTTAATCGGAATCGCAAAACCCATGCCCTCAACGCCGGTAGTTGCGAGTTTCGCGCTGTTTATCCCGATAACTTCGCCGTCGGCATTGACTAAAGCACCGCCCGAATTGCCGGGACTTATCGCCGCGTCCGTCTGGAAAAGTTTAACGCGCCTGTCGTTTAAATCAAGCGTCCTGTTCAATGCGCTGATAACTCCGACTGTTACCGAACCTTGAAATTCCAAACCCATAGGATTTCCGATAGCGATTGCCGGCTCACCTACGACGACTTCATCAGAATCGCCGAGTTCTGCGACAGGTAAATTTTTCGCGTCGACTTTCACGACCGCTATATCCGTCATCTCGTCCGTACCTATTAAAGTTCCGTTTACCGTGTTGCCGTCCGATAAGGAAACAATTATTTCCTTCGCGCCCGCGATTACGTGATTGTTCGTGATTATGTAGCCGTCTTGTCTGAAAATAACGCCGCTCCCGACGCCTTCCGTCTCGAATGTCCGATTAAAAATATCATGCGCCACAGCCTTATTGGTTATGCCGACAACTGCCGGACCGACCGTCCTCGCAACGCGCACCGCAGGAGTATTTCTCGCGTCTGAAATCTTAGAATTACTTTCGGGCTTATTCGGAGCCGCTTCGGTAACATTTGCCGCCGTCGTAGTCGCCCCTGTCTTTTCGACCGTCGCCGGTTTATTTTCTTCGACAGCCGAATTTTCTTCGGAGCCGACGCCCAAACCCGTTAAGTCTCCGCAACCGCTGAACGTCAATGCCGCCGTTATCGCCGCCGCGCAAATTATCTTCGTAAATTTTTTCGCCTTCATGCTTTACGCACCTCCGCCAGTCATTGTAATTTTTGCATTGCCGATTGTCAAATCAAGTTTCCGTTAGAAAATTCATTGAAAAATCACAAAAATATTTCTGTTGACTTCGCCGAAACTGTGGTATAATAAATTAACAAAAAGGAATTGATCGTTTTGTTAGGGAGGGACACACCATGTTAAACTCAATCGGCTTGAATAATCTCATGCAGTATCAAAAAGCGGGAACATTCACCAATAACTTGGCGGCTCAAAATAAAAATAACGACGCAACCGCCGATTTCTCCGCCGAGACTATCGTTGACATTTCCAAAGAAGGACTCGACGCCTTAGAGCAATCGCAAAATGCCGTTCAGACTGACGAGCAAAAACTTTCCGCCAAAGCGCAGAGTTATCTTGAAAATCTTCGCAAGAAATATGGCGACTACGACTTTTTTGTCTCCGATAATATGGACACCGCGCAGACTGCAGGAAGTTCCAAAGAATTTTCCGTTATCTTCTCGACCGAAGAATTAGAAAAAATGGCTGAAGATGACGAATACGCCGAAAAAGTTATGGGCAACGTCGGCAAGGCTGTCGATATGCTCAAAAACATTTCCGAAAAGGATTTGGGCGAAGGCGTACAGTTCTCGCAACTTTCCGTTTCGATTGACGAAGAAGGCAATATGAAGCTCTTCGCTCAGCTCGAAAAACTTTCGGAAGACCAAGCCAAACGCCTTGAAGAGGCTAAGGAAAAACGCGCCGAAGAGAAAAAAGACGCTGAAGAAAAATCTCAGCCGCCTGAAGATAAACAATCCGATTTTACTTCGATTATTTTCAAAGCCGCCGACATTGAAGCGGATTCCGAAGAAGAATTGCTTACGAAAATTTTCGGTATCGATTGGTCTAAAATTCCCGACGAGGAAGCTTACATTTAATCCGCAAATAATTTAATCGCGATAAAAGCCGTTTGGGAGAAATCTTGAACGGCTCAATTTTTGCCCTAAATCCCGCACCGCGTCTTGAGTAAAGTGAACCCCATAAAGTTATAAAATATTTTGGAGCAGAATTTTGAATGGAAAATATACATACGTTATCGGATAACAAAAAGTTGTTACAAAATTTATTCGGCAAACACGCAGTTTCAGCCGGATTATCAATGTTCGGAGTTCAGTGTTGCCAGATGATAAATTCTATCCTTGCAGGAAAATTTTTCGGCGGTTCGGGTCTGGTTGTAATGAGTATAGTATCGCCGCTGTATTCGATTTATGCCGCGATAGGCGCACTTTGCGGAATAGGCGGTTCAATCATAACGGCTCACGCACTCGGTCGCGATGATAAGGATTCTGCCGATGAAACTTTTTCATGCGCCTTTTTTGTTTGCATGGCAATATCGGCGGCAACTTCAATCGTCTGCTTAATCTTTCAAGAAAATTTGCTGTACATTCTGGGCAGCTCCGAACAAAATTTTCAAGCGTCTCAAGCATACGGCACAATTTATATCTTGGGCGGCGTCTTCACCGCGCTTTTTTATATGCCTTACCACTTCTTGAAACTCACGGGACAACTGAAATATTTGATTACGCTGTATATCGCTATGGCAGTCGAAAATTTTCTGCTGGATTGTCTGTTCTGCGAGATATTTCAATTCGGCATGGACGGAATTGCGCTCGGAACGGTTTTATCCTCCTTTATCACGGTAGTAATCGGCTTCAGAATATTACTGCGCGGCAATGACAACTTCAAACTCGTCAGAAAAATAAATTTAGACGACGTTCGACAGCTTTTCCGATTCGGGACGCCGTCGGCTCTCAATCAATGTTTGAACTTCGCAAGATTTATTTTGATGAATCAACTTCTCTTAATGGTTGCGGGGCAAATGGGGCTTGCAATTTTTTCGGTCGTCAAAGTCATTGAAAACTTATCGACAATTATAGGAGCGGGAATATCGCAGGCGACTTCGGCATTTGTGGGAGTGTTTTTCGCGGAGCGCGACAACTCAAGTATCCGCCAAATTGAAAAGCAAGCGACTATCCTAAGTCTTGAATTGCTTGTGCCGATAGTAATTGGCGTTTGGATTTTCTCGGACGAAGTTTGTACATTATTCGGCGTGGCAAATTTTTCCGAGACTTCAGCCAAAGTTCAATTAATCGACGCCATAAGAATTTTTTCGCTGAGCTTGATACCGTCGACTTTCTGCTTGATTTTAACGAGCTACTATCAATCCGCGAAGTTTACAAAGCTGGCGAATTTAATTACGGCTCTGCGCGGATTCATTTTGCTTTTGATACCGGCATATCTTTTGGCTCCGAAATTCGGCGCACAATTTGTTTGGTATTCGTTTTCCATTGCCTCAATCGGGACGCTGATAATTTTAGGCGCAATCTTATTCTTCACTCGCAACGAACAAAGGTCGCCCTTGTTGCTTCTGGATTTGTACGCTGAAAAAACCGGCAGTTATATTTCGTTTTCAGTCAAGACAAATACCGACGCGATTATCGAGAGCGTCAATAATATTGCCGACTTCTGCGAAAAAAATAATCTGACCGATAAAGAAACCATGCTGGTTAATCTGTCAATGGAAGAAATGATGATCAGCATAACGGAGCATTGCTTTAAGGAAAAACCAAATGAAACGATGGACATAAGGATTTTCATTGTCCGAAATGAAGACGATCTTATAATCGTGTTGAGAATTCGCAACGGCGGCAAATTGTTTAATCCGATTGCTTACTATGAACAACTTGAGAAAAAAGACCCGGTTGAATTTGCAATGAGTGACGCGCTCGGAATTTCAATGATAGCCAAAGCCGCCGATTCGGTTCATTATAAAAGCACCTTCGGGATAAATAACTTGACGGTATTGATTGACAGAAAAGGAGACACGGCATGAATTTTATTGATTTGGAAAATGACAACGGCAAGAGGATTTCGGTACGCTTCAGACAATTTCAACCGCAAGACGCGCAGGCGATTGTAAATTTAATTCGTGACGAATACGGAGACACTTATCGCAAGCGATTAATGTACGATAAGGATTATATCGTTCGACAATGCGCGGAAAAAAATTTATTCTTTTACGTTGCCGAAACGGACAGCGGTGAAGTTATCGGCACACTGGGCATTAAAAGAAATTTGCCGGAAGATACTTCCTGCAGTGTCGTAACCGGGATTATTTTAAAACAATATCGCGGATACAGAATGTTTTTTCCGATGATAAAATATGTCGCAGGAAAAATTCGCAAGCTGGAAAACGTTTCGGCTATTCAGTGTCATTCGCTTATGTACCACGATATAACGCAGAAAACTGTTTATCAACTCGGCTTGAAACCGTGCGGATTTATTTCCTCTGTGACGATAGCGGGGAATTTCCAACACTCTTTCGGGGAAGTCGAAAATGCCAAGCTGACATTGGGCATTTTAATCCGTAAAAGGTCGCGTCATGACGTGGGAAAAATTTATCTGCCCGCCGAACACTTCGACATTGCAAAAAAAATTTATTCAGACCTGCGTTTGAAAGTTGAAATCGACAACGACAGTGAAAACCTGCGCGGAGAAAGTAAAATTTCTTTAACGAACGATGAGCGGCAACAAACTTGCACGATTGAAATTATGTCTGCAGGTGAAGATTTGGTTTCGGAAATCCAAGCAATTCATTCAAAGTATACTGCCGCTCTTCAGACCTTCAATATTTTTTTGAACATCAGTGACGCAAAAAGTATCGCGGCTTATAATGAGCTGAAAAAGTTGGGCTATTTCTTTACAGGATTTCAGCCCGCTTGCAAGAATTATGAAATTATGATTCTGCATAATCCGCGAAACGTCGAAACGAATTTTGACACGCTTACGATTATCGAGGCATTCGCTCCGCTGAAAGATTATGTGAAGAATTGCTATGAAAGAAGGTGTACACTTGAAAGTTGACTTTGAAAAACTCAGCATCAGAAAACAAATTTTATACTTGGTACTTGGTTGCAGTTTGATAACAATGACGGTAGCAGGCGGAATTACTTTATACGGAATGTTTCAAGTAAAATCAAACGCCCTGCAAATCGGAACGGAAATCGGAGAATCAGCCGCCGAAAACAGTTCAAAGGCTTTAAAAAAAGTATCGCTCGAAAATTTGCAAACTCTCGTGCAGGAGCGTGCAAAGATTACTTACTTAACTGTTGTTGACAATATGATTTGGGATATAGAGCTTCTTTCAAATATGATGAACAAAGTTATGCAAAATGCGCAAGATCATTCGCCGAAAGAAGTATCCGAACCGAGTCGCGAAAATGCAGGTAAACTTGTCCCGCAGTTGCAATACAAAGCCGGCGTCGACCGCTCGGCACTTGCTTATGAAGTCGGCTTGACGGCAAATATGCAAAATCTTCAGGTTGAACTTTTTAAACATGACGCAACACTTGCTTCAAATTATATTGCCTCAGTGAACGGCTTTAACATTACTGTTGACAGAAATTCCGAACTGCGCGTTGACGAAAATAATATTCCGCGCCCAAATGACTATTCGCCGCGTCCGTGGTATAAGAATGCAATTCGTGAAGGCAAATTGGTCATTTCCGATATTTTCAACGATGCACGCGGCAGAGGGCTTGCCATAGCGTGTTCCGCGCCGTACTTTGATTCAAACGGCGAAATTGCGGGCGTCGTCGGTGAGGGCAGATTTTTAAGTGATATTGTCCAAGTCGTCAACGAATCCAAAATGGGCGAAACCGGTTTTGCGTTCATCATAAACGAGAAAAGTCAAGTAATTTTCTCGCCCAAACCTGAAGGCTCGCTTGCCATTGACTATAACGGCGATTCGGTAGATGAGGCAGGATTAATCGAAAACGAAAGTGAATCGCTTGCACATACGGCGAAACATATGATTGCGGGCGAAACGGGGATTGAGCCTGTAGTTATTGACGGCAAAAATTATTATCTTGCCTACGCGCCCGTTGAAAAAACTGCTTGGAGTTTCGGAATGGTTATTGAAGAATCCGAAGTTATAATTACGGCTGAAAGCAACAAGAAAATTATTGAGGAAAGTACCTTTGCTCTTATTGAAAATTTAAACTCCTCGATAATGTTTATAATTATCTCAATGTTTGTAACGCTTGCGGCGGTAATGTTTTTTGCACCTTTTGCGGGAAGAAAAATCGCCGAAGCCATGACCAAACAACTGATGATTTTGGCTGACGGCGTGCGGGAAATTGCAAGCGGCAACCTTGATAAAAGAATTGAAGTATCCGGCGAAAATGAAGTTAAACATTTGGCGGTTTGTTTTAATGCCATGACTGAAGAACTCAAAAAGTATATGGTGAACTGGCAAAAAGAAATCACCGAACGTGAGCGAATTTCTACCGAGCTTAATGTTGCTACAAATATCCAGCTGAGTACGTTGCCGCATGATTTCGATTTCGGACGGAAAGATTTTGAGATATATGCGACGATGCACGCGGCTAAAGAGGTCGGCGGCGATTTCTACGATTTCTATTTGGTGGACGAAAAACATTTAATCGTGACAATCGCAGACGTTTCGGGTAAAGGTGTCCCTGCCGCGCTGTTAATGATGAAGGGCAAAACTATCCTCAAAAACCTGACAATGATGATGAGCAATCCCGATGATTTGGCGTCGGTTATGAGTTTGGCGAATCAGCAACTTTCTCAAGGCAATGATGAGATGATGTTTATAACGATATTCTTGGCAATGCTCGACCTTGAGACGGGGAAATTAATTTACGTGAACGGCGGGCATAATCCGCCAATGCTTTATCGTCATTCCGAAAAGAAATTTGGCTGGTTAAATGTGAAGAAAAATTGTATTGTGGGAGTTATTGAAGGGAGAGATTTTGAGCAACAAGAAGTTCAAATGGAACGCGGCGATATTCTGTATTTGTACACCGACGGCGTAACAGAGGCGATAAACACAGCCGAAGAAGAATACGGCGAAGAGCGTCTTGAAAAATGTTTGAACGCTATCAATACTCAATGTGACTTGGAAACTTTATTAAGCGGCGTGAGTAAGTCTTTGGCGGAACATGTTCTGGACGCCGAGCAGTCGGACGATATTACTATGGTGGCTGTGCGTTTCAACGGGAAGTAAAAAAGTTGTCTGCGCGGGAGGAATTTAATTTGATAGTCTCATGGAACACAACAAACGCTTGCAATATGTATTGCGCTCACTGCTATCGCGACGCCGGCTGTAAGGCTGATGAAGAACTCTCAACGGCTGAGGCGAAGGAACTTTTAAATCAGATTGCCCGCGCAGGTTTCAAAATAATGATATTTTCGGGCGGCGAACCGTTAATGCGCCCCGATATTTTGGAGCTGGTCGAATACGCGACGAGCTTAAAATTAATTGCGGTCTTCGGGACAAACGGAACGTTAATAACTCGGCAAACGGCAAAAGATTTAAAAGCGGCGGGCGCGAAGGGCATGGGAATATCTTTAGACTCCCTTGACGCCGATAAACATGATAAATTTCGTTCGTTTAAAGGCGCATGGTCGGGCGCGGTTGACGGTATGAAAAACTGCGCGGCTGAAAATTTGCCGTTTCAAATTCATACAACGGTTATGGATTGGAATCAACATGAATTGGAGGCTTTAACCGATTTTGCAGTAGAAATCGGAGCAAAGGCTCATCATTTTTTCTTTCTGGTACCTACGGGCAGAGCCAAGACTATTGAAGAAGAATCTCTCCGCGCAGAAGGCTACGAGAATGTTTTAACGCGAATCATGCGCAAGCAACAGGAAGTTTCAATCGAACTCAAACCGACTTGTGCGCCGCAATTTATAAGAATCGCCGACCAACTCGGAGTAAAGACAAGATTTAAGCGCGGCTGTTTGGCAGGCTTGAGTTATTGCATAATCAGTCCGCGTGGCAAAGTTCAACCTTGCGCCTATTTGAATATGGAGCTGGGCGACGTTCGCAAAATGCCTTTCGATGAAATTTGGCGGTCGAATAAAATTTTGCAGACGCTCCGAACTCTCGAATACAGCGGGAATTGCGGAACTTGCAAATATAAAAATAAATGCGGCGGTTGTCGTGCACGAGCGGCTTTTTACAATAACGGCGACTTCATGAGCGGCGAGGCTTGGTGCAATTTCAATCGGCGGTAAGAAATCATGTGCTCTTTTTATTAGGAAAATCTAATGAAAAATTTATTGACAAAAGAAGTTCAATCGATAAAATAAAGGTAGAGAGCCGAGCCAAAAAATTAAGGTACAAGGGAGGTTGATTCAAAAAAACTTCTCGAACAGTCGCGATTGTCATAAGGGCAACGGCGCGACTAAAATTGATAACGCCGAGTCAGCTGTAAGAAAATTTTTTTACAACTGCCGGCAACATGAAAATAAGAAAAGGAGACTTTACTATGGAAGGAAAAAATTTTTTAAGAACTGAAATTACCTCCTCCGCTACAACGGAATTTTTTTTCGACCTCCAACGTTTTAATCCTAATCTTGTAACTATCGTAGGCGGAACGAGTTACGCAAGTCTCAGTCTGGCAATTAATAATGTGGGCAGTGGTAGTACTATCAAGTTCCTCAACAATATTTCTATCAGCAGTCCAATCACAATTAGCGACAAAAATTTTGCTCTCGACTTCGACAGTTATAAGCTGGAACTTTCATCATCAGATACAAGTAATGCCGCTTTTATAGTCAGTTCAGGCAGTTTGTCTTTCAGTAATGCCGATAAAATGATAGACGGTTTAGGCAATGTACTCGGTATAGGAATAGCAAACAACGGTGCAACGGTCAAAGTCAAAAACGGAGAAACTTACGAAGATTATTCCAACAAAGCTCAAGCCAAGATTATGACGAATGCCAGCGATACGATACCGACATATTTCAATGTATTCGGTAACGCAATGAAGCAACTTGACGACACCGAAATCCTTACCGCCATAGCGACTGACGCCGTACAAGATGGCGTTTTGAAATATGAAGGTTCCGGACAGGACGAGAAACTTAAATCATTCACTCTTGGCGGTATAAGCAATACAACCGGGATTTCAATTACTGCCGGCACTGCTTACAATTTCAGTCTCTCGGCGGCTAACTTTGCAACAAACGGCGCGTCAATAATGAGTAGCGGTAAATATACTTTCAAATTGAGCGGCCCCTCCGTTGCAGCAAACAGAAATATTTTCACAGGTTCAAGTGGTAACGACATAATCGAAAGTTCAATCCCGTATCTGAAGATTAACGGACTCGGCGGAGCGGACAGCATCAGCATTAGCGGCGCAAGCTCGACAATCGACGCAGGCGCGGGTGCCGACAGCATTTTCAGCTTTGCCAAATATGTTTCTATAAACAGCGGTGCAGACAATGATTACATCAGCATTGCTGCAGGAGGCGACAACTCGACAATCGACGCAAGTGGGGGTAACGACAGCATTGTCAGCTTTGCCAAATATGTCTTTGTCGACAGCGGTGCAAACGATGATCATATCAGCATTAGCGGCGCAAGTTCGACAGTCGACGCAGGTGGCGGCGACGATAAAATCAGCATTGGCGGCGGCGGTTCCTATGCTTCAATCTTCGGCGGTGGCGGCAATGATTATATTATCAGTGGCGGCTCCTTTGCTTCAATCTTCGGCGGTACGGGTAACGATATAATTTCTGTCAGCGGCGCAAGTTCAGTTCTCGATGGCGGCGGCGGTAACGATTCTCTTAACGTAACCGGCAGAACAGGCAACGCTAAATTTACTTTCATTTACAACGGCGGCGCGGATTCAATCAGCGGCTACAGCTCGATAGATAATATCAGCTTATCGGGTGTCAAGGCCATAACGAATGGCAATAACTTTGAAATAAACGCAAGTGCAAGTTCCGCTACATTCAGATTCGACAACAGCAACTCTCTGACATTCACGGACACTAAAGAAACCACTTTTTCTTTCAAAATTGACGGTGAAACTTACAACTATTCGGCAAGTACAATCGAGCTGGCAGATAAATCCGTAACTTTAACATCCGGCTACAGTGCCAATACTTACAGCACTTCCAACTTTGCTTCGATAAATGCGGCGGAAGTTACCGTTCCGGCATTTAAGATAACTTACAACGGCAGTGCAAGCAGTTACATTATCGGCAGTGATGAAGCGGCAATGTCAATCTTGGGCGGTGCCCAAAACGATACACTTATTGCAGGTAAGGCGGGCGCGAGTCTTTACGGCGGCGGCGGTTCCAATTCACTTGTCGGCGGAGTAGGGGAAGATTTATTCGTTTACAGCGGTGGCAACGATTCCATCAGCGGCTATAACATTAAAAAGGATATTATCGGTTTGTCGGGTATCTCCGCTCTCACGGATCCGAGCAAGGTTGAATCATTGGGTTCGGGACTCAAACTTACATTTGGTGGAACCAGTATATTAACATTTGACGATGATAAAGGCTACATTAAGAGTGGCGGCAGTACCTATTACTATAAGCAGAACTTTGTAATGATGAACGATGAAGCTGTTTCGCTTGGCGGGCAAGAAACGCTCTTCAGTGCAAACAGTGCCGATTATAAATCCGTAGCGACTATTAACGCTTCTAAAGTCACAACAGGAATCAGAATACTGGGCAACGATATTGATAACTTAATCATCGGCAGTAGCAGTGCCGCTTCTATCTCCATACTCAACGGCAACGCAGGTAATGATTCACTTGTTGCGGGTACGGCAGGGGCAATTCTTAACGGCGGCGAAGGTAATGATTCACTGGTCGGCGGCAACGGAGCCGATACTTTTATATTCAACGGCGGCTCGGATTCAATCAGAGGCTATAATTTCAGCAACCGAGACTTAGTCAGCTTGACTTCTGCCTTTGCACCCGAAAAGATAGCTAACGTCTCTGTCAGCGGTACTGATCTGATTCTTGAATTCGATGGCGAAAATAAACTTACTTTCGAGAGCGGCTCAACGTCGTCAATCTCGTTGGCAAGCGAAGGTAAGGGCAC
>JAFZIQ010000134.1 GCA_017554285.1 Selenomonadaceae bacterium | reverse complement strand
TGCGAAATTGGCGGTACCTATGGCGACGGCAGAAGCTCCTGCCAAGAAAAATTCTGCCGCGTCGGAAGCTGAACGAATGCCGCCCATGCCGATAATCGGGATTTTGACGGCGTTAGCGACTTGCCAAACCATTCTCAACGCCACAGGTTTAATCGCGCCTCCCGAAAGTCCGCCCGTAATATTTCCGAGCGTCGGACGCCACGTATGAATATTTATTTCCATACCCATAAACGTATTTATCAGCGAAAGACAATCCGCGCCCGCATTTTCGACTGCGCGGGCAATTTTGGTTATATCGGTAACGTTCGGGCTTAACTTGACGATAACGGGCTTGCCGGTATTTTTCTTTGCCGCTTGAGTGACTTCAGCCGCCGCCTTTTCATCAGTGCCGAAAATAATTCCGCCGTCCTTGACGTTCGGGCAAGAAATATTTAATTCAATCGCCGCCACGCCGTCAACGTCAAGAAGTTTGGCAAGATTGCCGTAATCGTCGACGCTGGAGCCGCTTATATTGACGACGACATTCATTTTATCCTTAATGCGCGGAAGAATGGTTGATAAAAATTTTTCGACGCCGGGATTTTCAAGCCCTATGCAATTCAACATGCCCGAAGGAGTTTCGGTAATGCGAACGCCGTCATTGCCTCTGCGCGGCTTTAAAGTGATACATTTAACCATGACGCCGCCGAGCCTCGACAAGTCAACGAAATTTTCAAACTCCTCGCCGAATCCGAACGTTCCCGACGCCGCAAAAATTGGAGTCGCCAATTTCATTCCGCAAAGTTCTGTTTGCAAAATATTTTCCGCGCAGATTAAGCTTTTAAAAGTTCGCGGCTCAAAATTTTTTCCGTAATTTTTATCGATATAAAGAACCAAGTCGAAGAGATTTTTCAAGCATTGCTCCGCCTCTTGTGCCGAAAATTCTTTCTCGTTATGAATTGCCGCGTTGCCCGCCTTACGACAGTAATGAAGTTTATCGGCAAGATTTTTATCAAGATTTGCGTTTTCAATCAACTCGAAGAGATTATCTGACGGGATTTTATTTTCGGCAGAGTAAATCCATTTACCGGCGGCATCAATGGCAGTGCGTACGAGTTTAACGCAAGAATCGTAAGAACTGCGAAAAACCTTCTCCGCGTCGATACAATCTTTGGAGAATGAGCGATATTCGGGTTTATCTTCGAGGAAGGAAAAATTAGCCATTTAATTCACCTCCGAAAACTTTTTGTGCGTCGAATACGGGACCATCTTTGCAAACTTTCCTGCGCCCGTCAACAGTATCAATCGAACAACTGAGGCACGCTCCCAATCCGCAAGCCATACGCTTTTCAAATGAGACTTCACAGGGCAAATTTTTTTCATGGGCAAGCTTAGCGACGCCGCGCATCATAATTTCGGGACCGCAAGTCAAAATCACCGAATAATTTTTAGCCGATAAAATTTCGGGCAATAAATCTGTGACGAAGCCTTTCTTATGATAACTGCCGTCGTCGGTTGTGATAAAAATTTCTTCTACATGCGGACGGAATTCTTCCTGCCAAAAAATAACTTCGCCGCGATTTCTGCCGCCGATTAGAACATCGGAATTAAATTGTTCAGCCGCGCAGAGCAGAGGAGCTAATCCCATGCCGCCGCCGACCAATAAAATTTTCCCGTCGAAGTTTGAAAAGCCGTTGCCGAGTGCGCCCAAAATATTTAAGCTTTCGCCTGCGCGACGCTTTGATAAATTTTCAGTGCCGCGACCGACTGCCCGATAAAAAATTTTAACTTTACCGTTCGCCGTTGACGCAATGCCTAAAGGTCTCCGCAAAGTGAATTCGTCGGAGATTTTCACTTGGACGAATTGCCCTGCGCGGGAAATTTGAGCGAGTTCGGGCGCGTCGACAATCAAGCGGAAAATTTTATCGGCAACTTCTTCATTCGACAGAATTTTAGCGTTAAAAGTGTTCATGAGCATACCTCCCGTAAACTATTTATCTCACCTTGAAGAGATTCAAGGAATTTAGCGGCGTGTGAGCCGTCCATTTGAGTATGATGAAATTGAAACGATACCGGCAGATAATATTTTAGGCGTTTCTTTCTATACTTGCCCCAAAACAAGAACGGATTATTAAAGCCGCTGTTCATGCCGATAACACCGTCAAGTTCAGTCTCAACAATCGCGGAAGTGCCGATAACCATAAAATCATCTGATAAATCGCGGTCTTGGCAAGTTTCGGCGACCTGCGCGGTATATTTCAAATAATCGTGATTGAATTCCTTTAAATCTTTCGTGAAAAGAATATCGCAGGAGCTGACTTCGCCGAGTTTATTTTTAACGATTGTATTCACGGCGAGCGAATCATATTGAATCAACTTGTCGCCGACGGGCAAGGTAAAAAATTCTTTTATATCGGCAGCGGCTTTTCCAATGCAATAACAAATCAACATGTTGAACTTTAGGCGGTTTTTTTCGTGAATATCAATTAAATTGGTAACGTCCAGCGTCTTGAAGAAAGTCACCATAGGATTTGGAGCATTCATCCAAAGTTTAAATGCATTGGCTCGATTGGAATTTTGCGATTGAATTTCTTTGGGCATAGTAAAGTCTCCTTTAATAATAATTATAGCACACAGCCGCGCAGAAAAAAATTTTTCGAGTCGTTGACTTTGTGACAGCGCGTCATAATGCATTTGACTAATTGCCTTTCGCGTCTTGGCGTCAATTTCGGGCATGTTCACAAAGACGTTTGCAAATGATATAATCGCGCCACTTGATTTGAAAGGAGGAGGAAATATGCAACTGACAAAGGTTAGAAAACGTTCGGGACAAAAAGTTTCATACGACCGCGAGAAAATCTTTAACGCGATAGTCGGAGCGA
>JAFZIQ010000133.1 GCA_017554285.1 Selenomonadaceae bacterium | reverse complement strand
TGAGGCGTCCGGCACCACAGGACTCGGCGACGGCATTGCGACCCCACACGCGAAATCTTCGGGCGTTAAGGCTCCGGGTCTCGCCGCAATGACTATCCCCGACGGTATTGACTTCGAGTCAATGGACGGCAATCCCGCAAGATTATTCTTCGCGATTGCGGCTCCCGACGGCGGCAACGACGAACATTTAATGATTCTGTCCAAGCTCGCTACTATGGTTATGGATCCCGATTTCAAAGAGGCTCTGATTAAAGCCACTACGAAAGAGGAATTCCTTAAGATTATCGACGACAAAGAGGACGGCAAATTCCAAGCTCCCGAAAGTTCCTCAAGCGTTCAGTTGTCAAAAGAGGCAAGCGACCATATTCAAATTTTGGCAGTCACGGCTTGCCCGACCGGTATTGCGCATACGTTTATGGCAGCAGAAAGTTTGGAACAACACGCCAAAAAACGCGGCATTTCGATTAAGGTTGAGACTAACGGCTCCGGCGGCGCGAAGAACGTTTTGACGGCAGAAGAAATTGCTAAGGCAGACGGCATTATCGTTGCGGCGGATAAAAATGTTGCAATGGCTCGTTTCGACGGCAAGCACGTTGTCATTACCAAAGTTGCCGACGGTATCAACAAGGCTGACGAACTCATTGACAAAGCACTCGGCGGAAAAGCTCCGATTTATCACGCTAAAGCGGGCGAATCTGCTGGCGACGCGGGCGGCGGCGTTGAAAATGAAAGTATCGGTCGCCAAGTTTACAAGCACTTAATGAACGGCGTTTCGCATATGTTACCGTTCGTTATCGGCGGCGGTATCTTAATCGCGATTTCATTCTTGATTGACGGCGCGTCAGTCGATTTGAACAGCTTACCTGCTGAAGAACGCGGCAAATTCGGTTCGATAACTCCTGCTGCCGCAACCTTCATGGGCATAGGCGGCGCGTCCTTCGGATTTATGTTGCCTGTTCTCGCAGGATTTATTTCAATGTCAATCGCCGACCGCCCCGGTTTGGCGGCGGGCTTTGTCGGCGGCGCATTGAGTGCTTCCAACGGCTCCGGTTTCTTGGGCGCATTGCTCGCGGGCTTTATCGCAGGTTTCGCAGTCAACTGGCTCAAAAAGGCTCTTAACGTTTTACCGCCTTCGCTCGAAGGTACAAAGCCGATTCTGTTTTATCCGTTGCTTGGCGTCTTGATTATCGGCTTGATTTGTAACTTTGTTATAGGTCCTCCCGTCTCCGGTATCAACGAGGCTCTCAAAAATACTCTCGGCGGTATGGATCCTTCCGCAAAACTCGTTATGGGTGCGGTTATCGGCGGCATGATGGCTATTGACATGGGCGGTCCTCTCAACAAGGCGGCTTATGTTACGGGCGTCGGACTTTTGGCTGACGGCAACTATTATGTTATCGCGGCGGCTATGGCGGGCGGTATGGTTCCTCCGATTGCCATTGCGCTTTCTACTATGTTTTTCAAAAACAAATTCACCAAAAACGAACAGAAAACTGCTCCGACCAATATCATAATGGGCTTGTCGTTCATAACTGAAGGTGCGATACCTTTTGCAGCGGGCGACCCGCTCCATGTTATTCCTGCCTGCGCGGTCGGCTCGGCTATTGCGGGCGCATTGGTTATGATGTTTGACTGTACGTTAATGGCTCCTCACGGCGGTATCTTCGTCGTCCCGACTATCGGCAATCCGATGATGTATCTTGTTTCAATTATCGTCGGCTCAGTCGTCGGTTGCGTGATTCTCGGTCTTATTCGTAAGCCCAGACCTCAAGATTGAACTGCAATTAGAAATGCGCAATTCGTAATGCGCAATGAATAAAAAAAGGCGGCAGACCCTAAAAAGTCTGTCGCTGATTTTTTTTACTCAAAATTTATTTGCCCAAGCTGTGGAAAAGTTTTTCTTGCGCCTTAAGATATTCTTGACGAAATGAAACAATATTCTTTCCGGCAATTTCATAATCCGCGCAGATTAAAAGTTGCGGAAAACTTCCCTGCTCCGCGTCGTGAATCAAAGCTTGAATGTTTGCTTTATCATAAATAAAAATCTCATCGGCAAGAGAATTTTCTTCTGTCAAAAGTCGTGCCAAAATTTTCATGGCGTCGGGAGTTCTTATTACGCGAACGGCGGCGAATCTTTTCAACGGCAAATATTTAAGAACAGATTGCCCGTACTTAAGCCCGCGAATAAGTCGTTGCACAGCTATAATTTCCAAAGAGCGCGGCAGATAAAATTCATAATCTTTTGTCTGCATTTGGTCGCGTAAAGGATACAAGTCATAACCCAGCCGAGCAAAAAGCTCAATATAAAAATCTGCGCTGAGCCTTGTCCAACCGTGACAGCCAAACGGCAATTCATAACCTAATCGCTTTATACAACGGTCGGGATAATGTTCCATTGAAAAAAGGTTGGCGACTTCAACCGGCGCAGTTTGAAAATCAATTTCTGTCGTCGTACCGCAAAGAGTAAAGAAACTGTCTTCCGAAACATTGTTAATCAAGGAATAATTTTCCGTCAAAAGTTTGCGACAAGCTTTAACTTTGCGGAGAGAAAAACCGCCGTTACCGACGCGAGGATTTTTTTTTCCGTTCACGTTTCCCCAAGAGACGGGAAAAGCCGCTCCGATATAATCGTAACCGAGCCGACAAAATTCCTCCAGTGCGTCATAGAAAACAAATGCGTCAAGTTGATAAAGCAAAATATAATCGAAGTCCGAAAACGTTTCGTAAAAAAACGGCGACAATAGAAGTCGGCTGTATGTTTCGACGCTTTGGAAGTATTGCGGATGAAATTGAATGAGCATTTCGCCTGTTTCCAAGTACGAAAAATTTTTACCTTCGGGCGCGACAAAAATAATCGGATAATTTCTCAAAACCTTTCTGACCTGCGCGAGCGAAATTTTCTCAAGGTCGTTGATTTCTTCCTTGTAAATCGGAATGACGACAGCAACTTTCGACGACAAAATTTTTCACCCCGTTAAGAATCCATGCTTATGCGAGTTTTATGGAGCAAACTCATTTTCATATCGTAATAATCTGGCGTCATGTCGAGATAATGACGGTGCGGATTTTCAAAGCGTTGTTCTTCCTGCCAAATTTCCTGCGCGAGTTGGTGCTTAACGTAGTCTCGAATTTCATGGAGCGTCGGCAAATCTTCAACGCGCCGCCCGTCTTTGACGTAAAGCCGCGACAACTTTTTAGCCGTGAAATTTTCAAAGTGACGATTCTTCCAAGGCTTAACGGGGTCGACGTAACGATAAGGCTTAGACAAATCAACCGTCTCATCAAATAACGCAATCAAATCCGCGACGGCTTGTCCGTCCTCGTTGTAGATGCGATAAATACTTTTCAAACCGGGATTAGTAATTTTCTCAATGTTCTCGCTGACTTTGATTCTCGGAACAAATTGCCCGCCTTCCTCAACCGCCACAATTTTATAAACCGCTCCAAAGACAGGCTCCGACTTCGCAGTTATCAAACGTTCGCCGACGCCGAAACTGTCAATCGCCGCGCCTTGACTTATCAGAGAAGTTATTGTGAATTCGTCGAGACTGTTAGACGCAATGATTTTGCAATCGTTTAATCCCGCGTCGTCAAGCATTTTGCGAATTTTTTTAGACAGATAAGCTAAATCGCCCGAATCAATTCTGACTCCGCGCAGACGTTTGCCTTGAGGTTCTAAAATTTCTTTTGCAACTCGAATAGCATTGGGAATGCCGCTGTGAATAACGTCGTAAGTATCAACCAGCAACGTTGTCGAATCGGGATAAACTTCCGCATATTTTTTGAACGCCTCGAATTCATTCCGGAAATACATAACCCAACTGTGCGCCATCGTGCCGTTGACCGGAATATTAAAAAGTTGTCCCGCCGAAACAGTCGCCGTTCCATTAACTCCGCCGATAAATGCCGCCCGTGCCCCGTAAGTCGCCGCGTCCATATTGTGAGCGCGTCTTGCTCCGAAGTCGGAAACAAATCGTCCTTCAGCCGCCCGAACAATCCGACGCGCCTTTGTCGCTATCAACGATTGATGATTAATCTGCGCCAATATCGCCGTCTCAACCAGTTGCGCATCAATCAAATCCGCTATAATCGTCATAAACGGTTCATTCGGATACATAATCGTTCCTTCGGGGAAGGCGTAAATATCCCCGCGAAAATGAAAGTCCTTGAGGCTGTCCAAAAATTCTTCACTGAAAATTTTCTGCCCGCGCAGATAATCAATATCTTTCGCGCTGAATTGCATATTCTCCACGTACTCGATAACCTGTTCAAGCCCCGCAAAAATCGCAAAGCCGCCCGCATCGGGATTGCGCCGATAAAATACATCAAATGCCACGCGAGTATTTTCGCCGCCTTGCACGAAATAACCGTTCGCCATTGTCATTTCGTAAAAATCCATCATCATACTGATATTTCTTTTGTCAAACTGCGACATGTATAACTCCTCCGTCAAAGCCGATTCAAATAAAAAATTAACGCCGTTTATTTCTGTTGCCGCCGCAAATTTCCTTCAAAGAAAACAAAAATGCCTCCGGCTTACCGAAGGACATTTTTTGTTCGATAAAGTCATTTCAGACTCATAAAATTCTGCGTGCGCCAATATAGTGCGAGCTCCAATAAGAACTTCCCAACGAATCAACGGCTATTCCGCGACTTGAACTGGCGTGAATAAAGTTGTTATCGCCGAGATAAATACCGACATGCGACGCGCCCCAAGTGTAGGTGCTGAAGAAAACCAAATCGCCTGCAACAAGTTCGGTCGTCGAAATGGGCGAGCCTACTTCGTATTGAACGTCGGCTGTTCGCGGAAGTGAAATACCTGCATTCGCGAAGACGTATTGAACATAACCCGAACAGTCAAAGCCGTAGGGACTTGTGCCGCCGAAAACATACGGAACGCCCAGATAATCCATAGCATTGGAAATAATTCTGTGAGAAATGTAATTGGAGCCGA
Source organism: Selenomonadaceae bacterium (assembly GCA_017554285.1). Classification (GTDB taxonomy): domain Bacteria; phylum Bacillota; class Negativicutes; order Selenomonadales; family Selenomonadaceae; genus Quinella. The sequence goes on along the minus strand of JAFZIQ010000133.1, from coordinate 45,136 downwards.
CAGTGATTGCGGGCATTTCCTTACCGAGAAGAGCCGAGTACGTTGCAGGTCCTATTAAGCCGTCCGCCTTCATGCCTTGAGATTTTTGAAACTCCTTAATGGCATCTGCCATTGCCGGTCCGAATGCTCCGTCCGCCATGACATCATAGCCCAAAATAACAAGCTTGCCTTGAATCTCTGCAATTTCCGCGCCTTGATCTCCGACTCGATAAGCCGCCGCGTTACTCGTGGAAACGTTGACTGTTAATAAACACATCACCATTATCAACGCTCGCAAAAAACTCTTCAAAATCAGCCACTTCCTCTCTAAATATTTTAATCAAATTATAATCTATCGAAGTGATTTATGCCTGAATTAGGGTTTGGAAATTTTTATGAAAAGCCAAAACGCCGCCGCGCCTTAGCAAGGAAAACGCCGCCGCGAAATTTTTCGACAGCGACGTTTTTAATTTCGCAGTGTGTTGACAGGCAGTCAATAAGCCGGATTCTGTATAGTGGCAATCATTTATCTTGCTTGAACGTTGCCGCCCAAGTCTGCGCAACTTACCCGAAAGGTCAGCGAGCAACCTCAACCCTTTCCTATTTAGTTTTGCTCCGCGTGAGGTTTATCAGGCTTGCCAATTACTTGACAACCGGTAGGCTCTTACCCTGCCTTTTCATCCTTACCTTTTTACTGACCACTGTTCACTGAACACTGACCACTAAGAAAGGCGGTTTTCTTTTCTGTGACACTGTCTTTAAGATTACTCTCACCGGGCGTTACCCGGCACGCTGCTCTGTGGAGTCCGGACTTTCCTCGTCAGAAAAATTTTCTGCCGCGATTGCCTCTCCTGCCTGTCAACGTTAAAAATTCTACCACCTTAATTTTTACCTGTCAAATTCGGTTTCAGACTATTTTCTTATTTGCCGAGCCGAAAATAATTTCATGCGGTTAAACGATGTTCATGACGCGAATAAAAAATCATTTTTCCTGCGAAGGCATTGCGCTTGCCAAAATTTTTGAGTAAACTTTTGCCATAAAATTTTTCGTTTGAATTTAAGGGGAGGTAAGGTTATGTTCGATAAAAAATTTTCCGTAGTCGTGGCGGGCGGCGGCAGTACATTTACTCCCGGAATTATCTTGATGTTGCTGTCCAATCAAGAAAAATTTCCGCTTCGCAAAATTAAACTCTACGACAACGACGCCGAACGTCAGAATATCATAGCGGACGCAATGGAAATTATCCTTAGGGAACGTGCGCCCGAAATTGAATTTTTGGCGACGACAGACCCCGCGCAGGCTTTCAGCGACGTTGATTTTGTCATGGCGCACATTCGCGTGGGCAAGTACGCAATGCGCGAACAGGACGAAAAAATTCCGCTCAAATACGGCGTTGTCGGGCAGGAGACTTGCGGACCGGGCGGTATTGCTTACGGTATGCGTTCAATCGGCGGTATCGTCGAGCTTGTCGGCTACATGGAAAAATATTCTCCAAACGCTTGGATGCTGAACTATTCAAATCCCGCCGCTATCGTTGCGGAGGCGACGCGCAGACTTTGCCCCAAATCCAAAATCATCAATATCTGCGATATGCCCGTTGACATCGAAGAAAAAATGGCGCAAATTGCCGGTTTCAAGTCTTTGCACGATTTGGAATTCAAATATTTCGGGCTGAATCATTTCGGCTGGTGGACGAGTATTAAGGATAAGCAGGGCAACGAATTACTTCCCAAAATCCGCGAATACGTCTACAAGCACGGCTACAATTTGAAATATCTTAACGGAGATGAGGGCGTTCAGCACATTGATCCGAGCTGGATTGTAACTTTCGAGATGGTTAAGGAATTCGCGCCGATTGACCCGAATACTTTGCCGAATACTTATCTTAAATATTACTTGTGCCAAGACGATATTGTCAAACATTCCAACCCGAATCACACGCGCACAAATGAAGTTATGGAAGGGCGCGAGAAAAACGTTTTCGACGAATGCCGCAGGATTAAAGCCGTCGGAACCGCCAAAGATACCAACATTCAAAGCGACGCTCACGCCACATTTATAGTAGACCTTGCAACAGCCATTGCATTTAACACCAAAGCGAATATGCTCTTGATTGTCGAAAACAAAGGCGCAATCCGTAACTTCGACCCGACCGCTATGGTTGAGATTCCCTGCATTGTCGGCAATAACGGCGCGGAACCGCTGGTCGTCGGCGAAATTCCTCAATTCCAGAAGGGCTTAATGGAACAGCAAGTTTCCGTTGAAAAGTTGACGGTCGACGCGTGGATAAATCATTCGTATTTGAGCTTATGGCAAGCTTTAACAATGTCAAAAATCGTGCCGAGCGCGAAAGTTGCGAAATTGATTCTGGACGATTTGATTGTCGCGAACAAAGGTTATTGGCCCGAACTGAAATAATCTTTCCCGTAAAAATTTAAATTCCCGCCGATTCGCAAGGAGTCAGCGGGAATTTTTTTATCGGTTTCAAGAGAATTGATTTTCCTGTTGATTGGCATACAGACAATATTTCAGATACAAAAATTCGACAAGCAAGAAAAACGGCATCAGATTTAAGAATTTCGCATCGCTGTTATCGGAGATTTTGAAACTTGCCGGCAAAGTGTAGAGATTGACTGTTGAGAGACCGGCAAGCGTGTTGGCACTCAATCGCGTTATGGAGATTGACGGGACGCCTTTAACTTTCAGCCGCTGAGCAAAATCCACAATAACAGGCGACTCGCCGCTCAAAGAGACAAAAATAAATAAATCATCTTCAGTCAGCGAATCGATTATGGTTTCCAATTCGCCGACGTTGATAATTTCATAAATAAAAATCCTGTTGCCCAAGAAAAGCCGTTTCATTTCCTGAACAACGTTGCTTTGCAAATAACCCGATGAAAAAGTAAAAATATTACTCGCGTTATAAATCAAACGGACGGCGTTTCCGTAGTCGAGATTCGTAAGATATTCGAGAGTTTTTATATAAAATTCTTTAATATCCTTGATTATGTCTCCGTCGTAATCGGCGGGCAGAGGCTTTTCAAAATTAATCGCTACCTTCATTTCGCTGAAACCGCGAAATCCCAATTTCTGGGCGAAACGCACAATCGTTGCGCCTGATACCGAACATAAATTTGCCAGTTCGTGAACGGATATATGCGCGATACTTTTTCTGTTGTTGACAATATATTTCCAAATTAACATGTCGGTCGGATTGAGCAAATCTTTACGAGCATTGACAAGCTCCTCAAGTTTCATTTTCACGCCTCCGAAAAGAAAAGCCACGAAAAAAATTCCTCGTGACTTCTCTCAATCTGAATTTTAATTTCCCTTTGCGATTTCATTTGTCGGGCGCGTTAAGCAAAGCCTCAAAGCGTTCGCGGACTTGCGGAACCGATAAGCCGACGATAACTTGAATGGCAGTGCCGTTGTGAACAAGTCCGTGTGCGCCGTGTGCCGTGAAAGTGCCCACGTCTTTAACCAAGCTGTCGTCCTTAACGGTTACACGCAGTCGGGTTGCGCAGTTTGTAACGTCGACGATATTATCTTTGCCGCCCAAGTCTTCCAAAAACGCCATTGCTTTAAGGTCGCGTTCGTCCAAAGGTTTACCGCCGCTGTTTGTACCTTCGCCGCCTTTACCTGCCTCACGCGCCTTGTAGTCGGCTTTGGTGAAGAGTTTATCGCTTCCGGCTTCCTCAGTACGCCCGGGCGTCTTCAAGTCGAAATGGAGAATCAAGAATCTGAACACGAAGAAATAAATTACCGTGAAGCACAGACCGATAATAATTTGAGTTACGTAAGTGTCCCAATGATTCGCCCAGAGCGGAACCCAGTTTTGGAAAAGAGCCGAGTCCAATAAACCGCCGCCGAAGTTACCGGTGACGCCGAAGAAATAAGAAACGGAAGCCAATGTTGCCGCCAAACATGCGTGAACAAAGAACAACATCGGCGCGACGAACAGGAATGTAAATTCAAGCGGCTCGGTAATGCCGCAAATAACTGCGACAACCGCCGCAGGAACTACCAGCGACGCTATCTTTTTGCGACGTTCGGGCTTTGCCGTGAAATAAATTGCAAGTGCTATGCCCGGGCAACCGAAATATTTACTTGAGCCGTGTAACGAGAATCCGCCTTGAGGATATAATTCAATCAGCGGCTTTGTCGATTGTGCAAATTCGTTTATGTGTTGCATCCAATAAGCAACCAAGCCATTATCGACAATCGCCGGTCCGAAAAGGAACGGGAGATAAATAAAATGATGCAAACCTGTCGGGATTAAGAATCTCTCAAGGAACGTATAGAGCCACACGCCGAAGACGCCCGAACTTACAAGTATGACTTGCAAATCGGATATTGCCATTTGAACTTTCGGCCAGAAAATGCAGAAGATATAAGAGACAGGCAACATAAGTCCGATACCTGCCAGCACGACCAGCGAGGAGCCTTTGAAAATTCCGAGATATTCGGGAACATTCACGTCAAACAATTTGTCATGCAACTGCACAGAAAGAGTTGCGATTATGATTGCGCCGACGATACCTGTATCCAGAGTCTTGATATTGGCAATCATTGCAAGACCGGTGCCGGCTCCGGCGTTTTTGGTGAAGTCCACGCCGAAATCCGGACCCGCAAGCGTCAGGATACCTTGAATAAAATAGTTGAACACCATAAAGATAACGAAACTTTCCATAGCGGCTCGCGCATTTTCTTTCTTTGCGAGACCAATGGGCAACGCTATGCAAAATAAAACCGGCATTTGGTTAAAAACTGTCCACGCACCTTGTTCGACGACGTACCAGAATTTCCACCAAGCAGTTCCTTCTTCGGCAATCGAGCCTAAAATCATCGGATTCTTACACAAAATCGCGAGACCGACCAAGATACCGAAGACGCCAAACAGTATGACGGGCGTGAACATTGCGCCGCCGAATCGTTGGACTTTCTGCATGATAACATCCTTACTGAGCCCCACTTCTTCCACCCCCAAATTATTAAAAACAAAACAACCGAATAACACTTGTTTATAATAATAGTTATGAATATCAAAATCAACAGCGCGTAATGTAAATAAATTGCTTTACGTCAGCTGAAACAAAATTCTGTTCATGAAATTTTATTCAAGACAGCTCGAACGGTTCCAAAATAAATCTTGCCGTGAAATTTTCCGTGTGATATAATGCGCCGCGTTTAACAAAATCCACGCGGAATCGGAGCGTCGCCTGTGCTTTTTAAGCTTTAAGGTGTAAGCTTTAAGCTTTAAGGAAAAAACCCTTACAGCTCCAAGCTTAAAGCTAAAATTGTTTATCGGCGCGAGAATGTTCCGCGATTGAAAAAACAGGAGGTAGTTTCAAATGGCAGTTATCTCTATGAAACAGCTTTTGGAAGCGGGCGTTCATTTCGGACATCAAACTCGTCGTTGGAATCCGAAAATGGCGCGTTACATCTTCACCGAGCGCAACGGCATTTATATTATTGACTTGCAAAAGACCGTTCGCAAAGTCGATGAGGCTTATAACTTCGTCCGCACCGTCGCCGAGTCGGGTAAATCGATTCTGTTCGTCGGCACGAAAAAACAGGCTCAAGAGGCAGTTAAGGAAGAAGCTGTCCGCGCAGGACAATTCTTTGTCAATGAACGTTGGCTCGGCGGTATGCTTACCAATTTCCAAACCATTCAACGCCGTATTAATCGCCTTAAAGAACTCGAAACTATGGAGCAGGACGGCACTTTTGAAGTCCTTACCAAAAAAGAAGTTATGCAACTCCGTCACGAAATGGCGCGTCTCGAAAAATATTTGGGCGGTATCAAAGAAATGAACAAATTGCCCGGTGCATTGTTCGTAGTCGACCCGCGCAAAGAACGCATTGCCGTCGCCGAAGCTCGCAAGCTCAATATCCCGATTGTCGCGATTGTCGATACCAACTGCGACCCCGACGAAATCGATTACGTTATCCCCGGCAATGACGATGCGATTCGTGCCGTGAAACTTTTGACGGCGAAAATTGCCGATGCTATGCTCGAAGGCAATCAAGGCGCGGAAAGTGTCGAAGCCTCCGAAGAAAACGAAGAATAATTTTGAGGTGAAAAATAAATGGCTATCAGTGCAAGTACTGTTAAGGAATTACGCGAGAGAACCGGCGCGGGCATGATGGATTGCAAAAAAGCGTTGACTGCGTGCGACGGCGACATGCAAAAGGCGATTGACTGGCTCCGCGAAAAAGGCATTGCCAAAGCCGCCAAAAAATCGGGGCGCGTTGCGGCTGAAGGTGCCGTTGCGGCTTACATTTCCAAAGACGGCAAGACGGGCGTTTTGCTCGAAGTAAACTGCGAAACCGACTTCACGGCTAACAATGAAAATTTCCGTGCGCTGGAGAAAAATATTATCGAACACATTGCCGAAACCAAACCCGCCGACCTCGACGCACTCAATAACAGCAAAATCGGCGGTAAAACTGTCGCTGACCTCGTTACTGAGGCTACCGCGACTATCGGCGAAAAAATTTCGATTCGTCGCTTTGTCACCTACGAAACGGAAGGCAAACTTACGACTTATATTCATATGGGCGGCAAAATCGGCGTACTCGTCGAATTAACAGGCGGCTCCGATGAACTCGGTAAAGATGTCGCAATGCAGATTGCGGCGGCTAATCCTTCCGCTGTCGACCGCGCAGGCGTTGACGCTTCCGAACTCGAACACGAAAAGGAAGTTCTCCGCAAACAGGCTCTCGAAGAAGGCAAGCCCGAAAAAATCGTTGAAAAAATGGTTCTCGGTCGCATTAACAAGTATTATAAGGAAGTCTGCCTTGTTGAACAAATTTTCGTCAAGGATAACGAAAAGACCGTTAAAGATATTCTCGGCAAAGAAAAAGTTTTGAGATTCACTCGTTGGCAACTCGGCGAAGGTATCGAAAAGAAAGAAACCGATTTCGCCGCCGAAGTCGCCGCTCAAGCAGGTATGTAATAATTTCTGACATTTCATAAAAAATTTTATCGGCTCCTCAATACGGGGAGCAATTTTTTTTTGCAATGTGTTATAATCATAAAAAGAATTCAATTTGAAGGTGATTTAAATGCTTGTCAGCGACATTCGAGACGATTACGAGATTATTGAGGGGGAAAAATTTATGGCACCGAGTCCGGGAATGTGGCACGTTAATATTACAGCTAATTTAATCGGAACTATAGGAGTTTATGCAAGGATAAACAAACTTGGTGTCGCTTTTGCAGATAATTTTGACGTTCACTTTCCCGACGGCAGTTTATTTAGACCTGATTTTATCTTCGTTAGTGCGACTAACGAAAAACTCTTCATGGAAAATAGAAATACGACACTTCACGGCGTACCCGACATGGTTGCAGAAATTTTTTCCAAGTCTACAATGAAACGCGACGTAGGAATCAAAAAGGACGTTTACGAGCGCAACGGCGTGCGCGAATATTGGATTATCGACCCGTGGCGCGAGACTATCGATGTTTATCTTCTTCGCGACGGTAAATATGAACTTGATGGGCACTATGAAAACTACAGAGATAATGAATTGGAAGAATTGTCCGATGAGGAACGTGCTGAGTTTAAACCTGAAGTCCCCGTTGCAGTATTGGACGGCTTCAAGGTCAAAATCAGAAACATTTTCGGTTGGTACTTTGAATAGGAGGCGGTTTTTATGATTGTCAGCGACATTCGCGACGATTATGAGATTATTGAGGGGGAAAAATTTATGGCACCGAGCCCCGGTTTTGGTCATGTTAATGTTACGGCTAATTTAGTTACAATTATCAACAGCTACGCGAAGATAAACAGGCTAGGCATGGCTTTTGCGGATCATTTCGACGTTCATTTTCCCGACGGCAATGTTTTTCAACCCGATTTTACATTTGTCAGTGCGGAAAAGGCAAAACGTTTCTTCGATAATAAAAGCATGACCCTTCACGGCGTGCCAGACATGGTTGCAGAAATTTTTTCCAAGTCTACAATGAAACGCGACATAGGAATTAAGAAGGACGTTTACGAACGCAACGGCGTGCGAGAATATTGGATTATCGACCCGTGGCGCGAGACTATCGACGTGTATCTTATTCGCGAAGGCAAATATGAACTTGACGGGCACTATGAAAATTGGAGCGACGACGAATTACTTACTTTAACCGAAGACGAACGCACTAAAATTGAAATGGAAATTCCCGTTGCAATATTGGACGGCTTCAAAGTCAAAATCAGAAATATTTTCGGCTGGTACTTTGAATAAGGAGGAGGTTTCTATGACTGAAATTACTAACACGACGCACGAAACTCTTATCACAGGAACGAGCGCGGCTGATTCAATCAAAAATTGCGGCTTCAATGTCACGATTAGCACAGGAAACGGCGATGATACTGTTGATAACATATATGACTACAATTATAACGATGAATATTCCAGTGCAGACTACGTTTCAATCAACACGGGCGCAGGAAATGATTCCGTTTATAACAATTATGGCTGGTATTGCAAAATCAACACGGGCGAAGGTAATGATTCCGTTTATAACTACGTCGTCTACTATTGCACAATCAACACTGGCGACGGCAATGATTTAATCAGTTTAGGTAGTTACTCGTACTACAATGTGATAATTTACAACTCAGGAGACGGAAACGATATTATTTACGGCTTTAATAAAGATGATACGCTTTCAATCAGCGGCGGCTCGTATTCCACGACAAAGAGCGGCAAAAATATCATTGTGACTGTTGATGACGGAAAAATTTCACTTATTGGCGCGGCTGATTATTTCGATGAAGAAGAAAATATCATATTTAAAAAGACTGTAGAAGAAAATAAATGGACAATCAGCGGCACAACCGCGACTTACGGCACGTCAAGCAAAACTTTGGTCACAGTCAGCGGCGTTAAATCTACAAGCGGGCTTTCAGTCGACGGAAATACCATTTACTTGAAAAATTCTGCTCTAAATAAAAAAGTTACAGTGAGCGGCGGCTATGACTTCCGTTTCGAGTCTGATTATAGCAATGCGACGATAACGGGCAGTTCAAAATCTGATACAATCGAGGCGAATGGCAACAATCTTTTAATAAATCTCGGCGCGGGAAATGATGAAATTAATAGCTATGGTTCAAACGTTACGATAAACGGTGGAGAAGGTAACGATTGGATTTACAGCCTCTGGAGTCCAAATGTTACGATAAACGGCGGTACTGGCAACGATTTTATTCAAAATGACAAGGATAAAGTCAAGATAAGCGGCGGCGACGGTGACGATACTGTTGTAAACGGTCTTAATGAAAATTACTCCAGTGAAATCACTATAAGTGGCGGCAAGGGCAACGATGACATTACAAATTATTGTTCAAACGTCACAATCAATGGCGGTAAAGGTAACGATACCATTAACAACACTTACAATTATGAAGATAGAGCTGATTCATGCGGCTTAAATGTTCTGTTTCAATACAGTTCCGGAGACGGAAACGATATTATTTACGGCTTTAATAAAGATGATACGCTTTCAATAGGCGGCGGCGAATATTCCACGACTAAAAGCGGCAAGAATATCATCGTGACTGTTGATGACGGAAAAATTTCACTGATTGGTGCGGCAAGTTATTTTTCAGACAGTAACATTGCATTTAAAAAGACTTCTACAAAGACGAATACTTGGAAACTGAGCGGCACGACGGCGACTTACGGCACCTCAAGCAAAACTTTGGTGACAGTCAGCGGCGTTAAATCTACAAGCGGGCTTTCAGTTAATGGAAAAGTCATAACCGTTGCAAAATCTGCCCTTAACTCAAGCAAAGTGACTGTCAGCGGCGATTATACCCTTGCACTTGCCAATGACGTTGATAAAACTGCCAAAACTACAAAGTCTTGGAGCTATGGCAATTCAACCGCCACTTATAATCAGAAAACGACGGCTTATTACTCACTAGCTAGCGATAAGAAATCTATTTCCTTCAATAAAGCATTGAGCAAAACTTTAGTGACTGTTAAAGGCGTCAAATCGGCAAGCGGACTTTCGATAAGCGGAAAAACTGTGACTGTCGGCGCGAGTTCGCTAAATAAAAAAACCGTTACAATCAGCGACGGCTACACTTTGAAAATTGCCAATGGCGTTGCGACTCCACAAGCAACTTCGGCAACTTGGTCTTACAAAAATAATGCCGCGACTTATAAAGCGGCGTCGACAAGCGCGGGCTATTCCATTTCAAGCGACGGCAAGTCAATTACTTATTCAAAAGCTAAATCTGCATCGACTTTGGCGACAATTAATGGCGTTAAATCTACGGACGGGCTTTCAGTTAAAAATAATGTCGTGACGATTGCGGCGTCTGCACTCAATAAAAAGAAAGTTACAGTAAGCAATGATTACACTCTTAAACTTGCCGATGACGTTACAAAGTCTTCAACCAAAAAAGCGGCATGGAGCCTTAAAGACAATACTGCTACTTACAAAAGCTCCTACAAGACAGCCGGCTACACTCTCGCCAAAGACGGAAAATCTATTTCCTATACAGCGGCGACTACTGCAAAGGATTTAGCGACAATAACAGGCGCGAAGACAACTAAAGGACTTTCAATAAGCGGCAAAAAAATTACGCTGAAAAATTCCGCGCTTAACAATAAAGTCACGGTCAGCGGCAATTACGAATTCAATTTCGCCTCCGATTATAAAAAAGCAACGATAACAGGAAGTGCTAAGGCAGATACAATCACTGCGAACGGCTCCAATCTCTCCATAAACGTCGGTAAGGGCAATGATTCCATAAAAGTTTTGGGAAGTGCAACGACGGTAACGGGCGGCGCAGGAAATGATTCGATTATCGGCAACAGTAATGGAGGAAATGTTTTTATTTATAACAGCGGCGACGGCAATGACGTTATAACAGACTTCGCGGCGTCCGACAAAATTAAAATTCTTAAAGAGACTGCCAAAGTTGCGACAAGCGGCAATGATGTTATTTTCACTGTCGGAAAAGGCTCAATTACAGTTAAAAACGCCGCCGATAAAGAATTTTCTTATTCCAATAACGGAGTCGAAACTGTCTATTCCGCGAAGTCCGATGAGCCTTATACTTTTAACGCAAAGAAAACAGCAGTCACCATTGCAAGCTCCTATGATGATAAAAGTTTTGACGCTGAGGATTATGATAATCTTGTGACGATAACTGCCGCCGCCTTTACAAAAGGTCTTGACATTACGGGCAATGAAAAAGCAAATAAAATAATCGGCGGCAAAGGTAACGACACAATCGACGGTTACAGCGGAGATGACAGCTTAACGGGCGGCAAGGGCGCAGACATTTTTCTTTACTACGGCGGAGACGGCAATGACGTTATTACCGATTACGAGGCAAAAGATATAATCAGAATCGAACCCGACGGAAATATCGTTACTCCTTCGATTAAGAAAAGGGATGTCGTCTTTACGGTCGGCGAGGGAAAAATCACCGTTAAAGATGCCGCCAAAAATAAAATCGATATTACCTACATAGAAAACGGAATTGAATGCGGATACATAGGCGGCGAAAGAACGGTAAGCATAAACGGCGCGACGGTTGTACTTAATGACAATTATCGGAAGGATATTTTTGATATTTCAAACGCAAAAGGCATTACAAGAATTAACGCCTCCGAGTTCAGCCGCGACGGTCTTACGATTAAAGGCAACGCCGAGAAAAACATAATAGTTTCCGGCAAAGGAGATTGCACATTAATCGGCGGCAAAGGTAATGATACACTTTTCGGCGATGACGGCACGAATGTTTATGTTTATAAAAACGGCGACGGGCATGATGAAATTAACAATTACGGTTCAAACGACAAAATCAGCATTGCTTCCGGTGAAGTGGATAGTATTTCTGTCGACGATGACGGTAATGTAATTTTCACGGTTGGCAAGGGCAAGATAAGTGTTATGGGAGCTGCCGATAAAGATATAAGATATTATGTGAAGAACAAACTTTCCATTCGTTATGCCGATGAAAACAAGACGACCGGCGGTTTGTTTGCTTCGGAATATGATATGTTTTTTGATGATTCGGAGGCTCAACTTGATTGGCTCGTTAATGAGGGTAAGGAAAATTATTCTGTCGCACAGACGGACGAATATTTATCTTTAAGAGCGGACGATAATTCACTTTCAGCTTTGACTTATTCAGGCGAGGAATAAACCTGCGCGGACAAAAAAATTCCCCCACTCGCGATTGAGCGGGGGTTTTTGCTTGCGAAAAAATCAAATGGCGTTAAAGCCTTCTTGGAGGTCGGCAATAATGTCGTCAATGTGTTCAGTTCCGATTGAAAGGCGAATCGTGGCGGGCGTAATACCGCTTGCAAGCAATTCACTTTCAGTCATTTGCGAATGAGTAGTAGACGCGGGGTGAATTACAAGCGATTTAACGTCGGCAACATTGGCGAGCAACGAGAAAATTTTAAGGTTGTCGATAAATTTCTTAGCGGCATCGGCTCCGCCCTTAATCTCGAACGTAAAAATGGAAATGCCGCCGTTCGGGAAGTATTTTTTATAAAGTTTATGGTCTGGGTGATTAATCTGCGCGGGGTGATTAACTTTGTCGACTTTAGGATTGTTGGCAAGGAATTCGACGACTTTTAAGGCGTTTTGAACATGACGTTCGACGCGCAGAGATAAAGTTTCGACGCCCTGCAATAAAATGAACGCACTAAGCGGAGAAATAGCGGCTCCCATGTCGCGGAGTAAAATTGCGCGGATATAAGTAACGAACGCCGCCGCGCCGAGTGCTTCATAGAAATTAACGCCGTGATAACTTGGATTTGGTTCGGTTAAGTGCAGGAATTTGCCCGAATCCTTCCAATTAAACTTGCCCGACTCAACGATAATGCCGCCTAAAGTCGTTCCGTGTCCGCCGATGAATTTAGTCGCGCTGTGAACGACAATATCAGCTCCAAGCTCGAACGGACGAATTTGATAGGGCGTTGCAAAGGTGTTGTCGATAACCAACGGGATTTTATGTTTATGGGCGATGTCGGCAACTTTTTGAATATCAATCAGCGTTGCATTGGGATTTCCGACCGATTCGATAAAAATTAATTGTGTATTGTCCTTAATCGCGGCTTCAAAGACTTCAACGCCTTTGGTCGGGTCAACAAAAGTCGTTTCAATGCCGAAATCGGGCAAAGTATGTTCAAGCAAGTTGAAAGTGCCGCCGTAAATGGTTGTAGCCGCGACAACGTGCTGTCCTTTATGCGCGAGTGCTTGAATGACGTAGGTAACAGCCGCCGCGCCGCTTGCAACAGCTAAAGCTGCAGAGCCGCCTTCCAGAGCCGCAATTCTTTTCTCGAAAATTTCTTGCGTGGGATTAGTCAAGCGTCCGTAAATGTTGCCCGCCGCCTTTAATGCGAATAAATCAGCCGCGTGTTGGCAATCGTTAAAGACGTAAGACGTTGTTTGATAAATAGGAACTGCGCGGGCACCCGTAACAGGGTCGGCTTGTTCCTGCCCGACGTGCAGTTGAAGAGTCTCGAATTTGTATGCCATTTTATAAACCTCATTTCATTTGTAAAGGTCGGTGGAAAGGTATCTGTCGCCGGTATCGGGCAAAAGAACCACGAAAGTTTTTCCGGTAAAATTTTCGCGCTTAGAAAGTTCAAAAGCCGCCGCAAGTGCCGCCCCCGAAGATATTCCGACTAAAACGCCTTCCGAACGCGCAAATTCTTTTCCGAATTTAAAGGCGTCTTCATTGGCGACGGGAACAATCGCGTCATAAATCGTTGTGTCGAGCGTTTTAGGAACAAAACCCGCGCCGATGCCTTGAATTTTATGTGCGCCCGCCTTTCCTTCAGATAAAACGGGTGAAGTTTTCGGCTCGACGGCAACGACTTTAACGGCGGGATTTTTAGACTTCAAAAACTTTCCGACGCCCGATAAAGTTCCGCCTGTGCCGACGCCCGCGACAAATATATCAACTTCGCCGTCCGTGTCGTTCCAAATTTCTACGCCGGTAGTTTTTTCGTGAATCGCGGGATTTGCGGGATTAGTGAATTGCGACGGGATAAACGAATTCGGAATTTCAGCGGCGAGTTCTTCAGCTTTGGCAATCGCGCCCTTCATGCCCTTTGCGCCTTCCGTCAAAACAATTTCCGCGCCGTAAGCCTTTAAAAGTTGGCGACGCTCAACACTCATCGTTTCTGGCATGGTTAAAATCGCACGATAACCCCTTGCCGCCGCAAAACTTGCAAGCCCAATGCCCGTATTGCCGCTGGTCGGCTCGATTATCACGGAATTTTTATTGAGTTTGCCCTCGCGCTCGGCAGTTTCAATCATCGCCTTAGCAATTCTATCTTTGACACTGCCGGCGGGATTAAAATATTCCAACTTAACCAAAAGACGCCCGTTAAAGCCGATTTTAGCCGAAAAATTCTTCGCCTCAAGCAACGGCGTATTGCCAATAAGTTCCGTGACGCTTTTATAAATTTTACTCAAGTTATTATCCTCCTTAAACAGAAATTGCCGCTATGATACAACCGCTAACCTATGCTGTCAATAGGTAATTGACTTTTCGCCCTGTCAACGTATAATTACTGCAGTAAATTTAACGGAGGTAACGAAATTGATTTCAACAAAGGGAAGATACGCCTTGCGAGTGATGATTGACCTCGCCGAACAAGATTCGGAGAAATTTATCCCGCTCGAAGAAATTGCGACGCGGCAGGGCATATCAAAAAAGTATTTGGAGATAGTTTTGAAGTCGTTAGTGCAACAAAATTTTTTAAAAGGACTGCGCGGCAAGGGCGGCGGCTATAAACTCACTCGAAAACCCGAAGAATATACGGTCGGAGAGATATTGGAAGTCACGGAAGGGACTTTCGCGATTGTTTCCTGTTTACAAACGGAATCTGCGTCGTGTGAACGAAAAAATTTTTGTAAGACCCTGCCGATGTGGGAAAAATTTAATCGATTGACTCGCGATTTCTTTTTCGGAATCACCTTGAAAGATTTAACTAATCCTAGCCCCTAATTCCTAGTCCCTAATCCCTAGAAATAAAAAAACGTCGACATCCTTGCCGACCTTTCTACTCAATATTTAATTCCCTGTCACCTTTTTTCTGAAGGCGAAATAATATCCCACTTTGAAACATTCCTCTAAAAATATTCTGTCCGCCTCGTCCGCCAAATCTTCAAGAGCGTCTTTTTTCTTCTTTGAGTTAAAAATTTTCCCGTCACTCAAGCAAAATTTTTGATGAGTGGACGTTGCATTTTGCGGCGAAAAATTTTTACTTATCGGGAAGATACTTTGCTCCCAAACCTGCGCGGAAGCGGAATCTTTTTTGACTTTGATTGAATACTTGTCCAAGAAATAGGGCGCGTCATTGTAAAACGCAATGAACACATAATTTTTATCTGTCGGAACCCGCAACGGGTCATTCGGCGCAAGTTCTTTGCCACTCGCCAGACGCGCTTTTAATTTTTGCTCGAAAAGTTCTGCGTCTTCCCAATCGCTTTTGAGGATTGACTTAGAAGCTTTCCGAGTAACTTTATCGGATTTAATTATCGGCAAGTCGTAAGCTTGCGCCGCGCCGCTTGAAAGAAGGAAACTTCCCAGCAGTGCCGACACAAAGATTTTTTTTAACATCAGACTTACTCCGGCGTAAAAATTTCAGTTTCAAACTTTGGCATTCCGAGTTCTTGAACGTCTGATTCGTTTTTTTTTGGGACGACAGGACTTACAAGCAATTCGGGATTTTCAAAGCGATTGCCCAGAATTGTCATATTCCAATTTTGCACGTCGTAGAGAGCTTGACTCATGTTGTTGCCGTAATTGACAACGAAGCAACCGCCATGAAAACTCACGACGCCCATTCTCCCGTCCTCAAGAGAAATTATATCGTCCTCATAAATTTCCTTGCCCGTGCTGTCGACAAGCCCCGTGAATTGCCCGATGGTTTTGGCATCCACGCGATAGCCTTCGTAGCCGTTCTCGTAAACGAAAATATGCGCTTGGGGACCGGGATCGCCGTATGTCCCGCGCTTAAGATAGAATCCGTAAATCCAAACGCTCTTCATCTCGCCGCTGAATATTTGAAAAGTTTTTAAGCCGCGATATTTGATTTCACGTTCCGCCATGAAAGGACACCTCCGACTTTTGTAACAGATCAAAATTCCAATGCCCGCAATTATAACACCTGCCAAAAAAATTTCCACAACTTTTTAAAGAAAATTTATGGTTGAGGAAAAAATTTTTTACGGGCGGCAACGAAATAAAAAATGTTTAACAACCTTCTTTAACACCATCCTCCTTTTTGTATGTGAAAAAATTTCTTAAGTTTACGCTATGCCTTTTCTAACTGAACGAAAAAAATCCTGCAAGCTGAAAAAAATATGCAGGAAAAATTTTCTAAACGTTTGTCAAAAATTCATGCAGGGTTATACTTTTTATGCCGCCGAATTCTTTTACTGGTTTCAGAGTGATTAAAAGTTTCTCGGCGTCGTCGGGCAAAGCCCTTAAAGGTCGCGTAATTTTTCGGACGGTAATCGAACCGTCGGGCGACAGGATTTGGATATAAATTTTTCTGTCGCTTTTAGTCGCCACGAAATTAATATTCATCGCGCCGCATTTGCCGTTGCTGATTTCAAAGTCGCGCCGCAAAAGTTCATTGCAAACGGTGTTCTCCATAAGAATTTTATCGTCGACTTCGGCGAGCGCGGAGAGGATTCCGTTATCGACGCAGTAAAATCTTTCGCCGCCCGTCATGAAATTATTCGTCTTGGCGTCGAGGCGCGGGAGCTTTTTAAAGAAACCCGAATCCAATACGTGATTCAGATAATTTCTTACTTTGCGCGGATTATTTTCGCCAAGCCCTCTGAAATAATCTGCAACACTGACCGCATTGCCGACGTTGCGAGCCAAATATTTAACCAGCGTTCGGAGCAACGCGGAATCACTCAAATAATTTTTTTCGGCAATGTCAAAGAGTATTTCATAAGCAAGCCCGCGCAGAACTTTTTTATCGGCATTGAGAGCGGCGGGCATTCCTCCCAAGTGCAGATAATTTTCCAAAGCGTTTTCGGTCGGAGAAATTTTTTCGTATTCGGCGAATGATAACGGATACATTTTCAACACGTCGCAATTTTCCGGCAGGAGCGCGGAAATATTTTCGGCAAGAGAATAACTCGAACCGGCAATGTAAATTTCTGCGGGCGCACCTGCGAACAGCGCATTAATCGCCTTTTCCCATTCGTCAACGCGATCTGCTTCGTCGATAAGCAGGAAAAATTTATTAAGCTCGGCAGTCTTTGCATCGACAAACTCGTAAAGCTGTCGGAAAGTTTTCAGCTGAGGATTTTCTTCGCAGTCAATAAAAATTATCTCCTCACCTTGCGCCTTGAGAGTATCGGCGAAAGTTTTCAACAAGGTCGATTTGCCGACTCCGCGAATGCCCGAAATTATTTTGACGGAAAAATTTTCTTTCAGCTTAAGGAGTTTTTCTAAGTAAAAATTTTGCTCCATAACGATTCACCACACACAAAAAATTTTTTCAAATTCTACAACACGCTGAGGCTTTTATCAAGCGGCGTATTGACAAAGCGTCTTAGCGGTGTAAAATATTCCTGCGAAAATTTTTCGATTTGATAATAAAAGGGTTTTGAAGGTTTGCGGCGAAGATTTTCACGGTTAAAAAGCACTTATACAGGAGGTCAATTCATGATTAAACTCACGAAATTCAATTCGGACTCGAAAAAAGAAGGCGAGTTTATACTCAACGCCGAACTGATTCAAACAATCGAGTCCACGCCCGACACGGTCATCACATTGGTGAACGAGAAGAAATTCATTGTCGAAGAATCTGCCGATGAAGTAGTGCGCCGCGTAATGAAATATCGCCGTGCGTTAAAGCAACTGTAACACTGGAGGGGAAAAAATTATGCCTGAAGAAGAAAAAGAAGCTGAGGTTGATTCTGCCGTTGCTCCGGCAGTTCCCCCCACGAAATCCAAAAACAAAACCATAATAATGGTAGTCGCGTTGGTAATAGTCGGCTTGGCATTGGCAGCAGGTATTTCGCTTTTCGTCGTGACAAAGGTTATGGGCGATATTCCGAACGGCGGCGGTGCAGGCGATGAAGAAGGCGTCGGAAAACGTTATCATGATCCCGGCGTTTTCGTTAAACTCGGCGACGCCAAAGAGGGCATTCTTGTAAATGTCGGCGGCCCTCGCAGCGGCAAGTTCCTTAAAGCCAGTATCATTGTCGAATTCAATCCCGGTAAAAAAGCCGTTATAAACGAAGAAACCAACTCACTTTATCCCGACGCCGAAATTAAAGTTAATGATGTCGCGACGCAATTCCTGCGCGGCACGAGCCTTGAAGATTTCGACGCCGACAAGCAAGAAGAGTTTAAAAAGCAACTCAAAGACGCTTTGAATATGGCGTTGGGCAGCGGCTCGGTCTATGACGTCTATATTACGAGTTTCCTCCTGCAATGATGAAAGCTTTAAGGTGTAAGCTTTAAGCTTTAAGGTTTTTTGCTCAAAGCTCTAAGCTCAAAGCTCAAAGCTCTAAGCTCAAAGCTCTAAGCTCAAAGCTTAATTTTAAGGAGGGAGCTAATTGGCTGATTTACTTACACAGGAACAAATAGATGCACTGCTTGCCGCCGCCAATGAAGATTCAAATACTCTTGAGGAGCTTAAGCAGGAAGAAAGCAACAGGAAAATTAAAGTCTACGACTTCAAACGCCCCGATAAATTTTCCAAAGACCAAATCCGTACACTCTACATGCTCCACGAAAGTTTTGCGCGAATGCTGAATACTTATATGAGTTCGCATCTTCGGACGCTTGTTAATGTTGACGTTGCCTCCGTCGAACAGCTCACTTATCAAGAATTCGTGCAATCAATCGCGAATCCGAGCGTTATAACGATACTCGGCGTCCCGCCGCTCAAAGGCAATATAATTTTTGAGGTAAGCTCGGAAATTGCATTTGCCTATATCGACAGAGTGTTTGGCGGCGACGGCTCAACAGCTATGAAAATGCGCGTCTTGACGGAAATTGAAGATGCGGTTATGCGTCGTTTCGTCGATAACGCAATGGAACGATTTAAAGAATCATGGTCGAACGTTACGGAAATGAATCCCGTCCTTGAGGCGACAGAATCAAATCCGCAATTTACGCAAATCGTTCCGCCAAATGATATGGTGGTTATCGTCACGTTGCACACGAAACTCGGCGAAGTCGAAGGCTTTATGAATATTTGTATACCTTACCTCGTCTTGGAGCCGATAATGTCGAAGTTGACAACGACATTCTGGGTTGCGGCGTCAGTCGCTAAGGAAGAACAACAAGGACAAGCGGAATCTATTCGTCGAAAACTCAACAGAACAAAAGTTCCGCTGGTCGTCGAAGTCGGGCGCGTCCAAATTACAATCCGCGAATTCTTGACATTGGGATTCGGCGACGTGCTCCAACTCAATACTAAGGTTAAAGAAGATTTTCCCTGCATGGTTGGTACGAATCCGAAATTTTATTGCCGACCGGGTACGTTTGGCAAAAAGTTGGCAGTGCAAATAACGCAGGTCGTGCAAAAAGGAGAGGATGCGACTGATGGCAATGATGAGTGATTTATCACAAGCCGAAATTGATGCCCTGTTAGCGGGAGCCGGCGGCGATTCAAATGATGATGCGCCGCCGAGTGAAGACGCTCCGACCGACGAAACAGAAAATATGGACGATTTGTTGTCGCCAATGGAAAAAGACGCGCTCGGCGAAATAGGAAATATTTCAATGGGCTCTGCGGCAACTACTTTGTCGACGTTGCTGGGACATAAGGTTAATATCACAACGCCCAATGTTTCCATCGCGCCGATGAATGTCATTCAGCAACATTATCCGTTGCCCTATTTGGTCGTCGAAGTTGCGTATACAATCGGCATTGACGGCAATAACGTCTTCGCAATTCAAGCGACGGACGCCGCTGTTATCGCAGATTTGATGATGGGCGGTGACGGCACAAATCCCGACCAACAACTGACTGAACTTCATATGAGCGCGGTCGGCGAGGCTATGAATCAGATGATGGGCGCGGTTGCGACAAGTTTGTCGTCCATGTTCAGAAAGAAAATTGATATTTCGCCGCCTAAAGTTAATCTGGTTGATTTCGGCAACGAAGAAGTTCTTGCCAATTTGGCGAAAAATGCCGAGCCTGTAGTTCGCGCCGCCTTCCGTATGGAAGTTGACGGCTTAATCGACAGTGAGATAATGCAAATTCTTTCGATTAAAGTCGCCAAAGAAATGGTTGATTCCCTGTTGAATTACAGTACGACGGAATCAGAAGCCGCATCTGCAGCACCGCCTCCGCCACCTGCGCCCGCGCCGCAACAACCGGCTCCGACTCCGGCACCGCAACCTCAACAACAAGCTCCGCCGCCTCCACCGCCGCCGCAACAAAATTATCCTCCGCAAGGCGGTTATCCTCCACAGGGTGGTTATCCTCCTCAAGGTTACGGATACGGCGGCTCACCTATGCAACCGAACGTTGTAACAAATATGCCGGTTTCGCCAGCGCAGTTTATGCCGCTTTCAATGGAGCCGGTGCAAATCAACGAAAGAAATATCGGGTTGATTTTGGACGTGCCGTTGCAAGTGACGGTTGAACTCGGACGGACGAAAAAGACAATCAAAGAAATTCTCGACTTGGCAACCGGTTCGATTGTGGAGCTGGACAAATTGGCGGGCGAGCCTGTTGAAATTCAAGTAAACGGACACTTCTTGGCAAAGGGCGAAGTCGTTGTTATCGATGAAAATTTCGGCGTGAGGATAACCGAAATCGCGACTCCCGCCGAACGCGCCGCGCACCTTTCGTAAATAAAAATTTTGAGCGCGGTAAACTTTCCTTCAAGTCTTGCCGATTATTAAAATGTGGGTTATAATAACTGTAAAAAACATGTAGTAATGCGATTGAAATAAAACTTAAATCTTTAAACGGGAGAGATGAATTATGGCAGTACGAGTTTTGGTCGTCGACGATGCGGCTTTCATGAGAATGATGGTTAAGGATATTCTTTCCAAAAACGGTTATGAAGTCGTCGGCGAAGCCGAAAACGGCATGAAAGCGGTTGAAAAATTTAATGAACTGCGCCCCGACTTGGTAACTATGGATATTACAATGCCCGAAATGGACGGAATTTCCGCAGTCAAGGCAATCAAGAAAATCGACCCCAAAGCTAAAATTGTCATGTGCAGTGCAATGGGACAACAAGCAATGGTTATAGAGGCAATACAGGCGGGCGCACGCGACTTTATCGTTAAACCCTTCCAAGCAGACCGTGTGCTCGAAGCAGTTCGCAAAGCCGTAGGCTGATGATTGAAAAAATAAAATTTTATATTCCTGTTGCGTTCGTGTTTTTATGTTTGATTTGTTTTTGCGGCTCTGTTGCGGAGGCTGCGGGCGGGTACTTGGAAGGCTATGAAGAAGCGGATCCGAGACCTACCGGAGTTTCGTGGTGGTCGACGCTGGCTTATCTGTTAAGTTTATTCGCCGTATTTGCCGTCGTGCTGGTTATGGCTTATTTCGCCGCAAGATTTATCGGCGGACGATTTAACGCGGCGCGCATGTCGGCAAGCGGCGGCAGAGTTCTGGAAAATTTACCATTGGGACCTAATCGCTCTGTCTGTACAGTTGAAATGGCCGGCAGAGTATTTTTGTTAGGTGTAACCGACCACAACATAAATCTTTTGGGCGAGATAACCGACAAAAATTTAATCGAACATTTGCACGCGCAATCCATTGCTCAGGGCGATATGTTTTCGCAAGAATTCGGCACGCTGTCGGATTTGGTAAGGAAAATTCCTCTGTTCAAGAAGAGGTAACAGAAATTGACACGATTTTTTCTAATCTGCGCGGTCGGCGTATTTTTGACGAATTTCGCGGAGGCGACACCGATTATCCCAAGTGTAAACGTAGAAATCGGCACGGCTGAAAATCCCGAACAAGTCGCCTCAACTTTGCAAGTCATAGGCGTTTTGACGCTCGCAACAATCGCACCGGCAATTTTGATGATGACAACTTCTTTCGTGCGAATCGTCGTGATAATCGGGTTCCTAAGAAATGCCCTTGCTACTCAAAACGTTCCGCCGAATCAAGTTGTCGTCTCGCTGGCAATATTTTTAACGTTTTATATAATGGCTCCTTACTGGTCGCAGGCAAACGATAACGGCTTGCAACCTTATCTTGCGGGGCAAATTTCGCAGGAAGAGGCAATAGACAACGTCCTTGAGCCGATGCGGGAATTTATGTTTCGGCAGACGCGGGAATCGGATTTGGCATTGTTCGTAAACTTATCGGACGCCGAACGCCCCGAATCTCAAGAGGACGTTTCAACTTTTGTTTTAATTCCTGCGTTCATGATAAGCGAACTTAAGACGGCGTTTCAAATCGGCTTTATGTTATACGTGCCGTTTATCGTCATTGATATGATTGTCGCAACAACGCTTATGTCAATGGGTATGATGATGTTGCCGCCGGTTATGATTTCTTTGCCGTTCAAAATTTTATTATTCGTAATGATAGACGGTTGGCACTTGCTGATTCGTTCGATAATAGTGAGTTTCCGATAGCGGGGGTGCGAAATGTCAGGTGATTTAGTTATACAAATCGGACAAGAAGCTTTAATGATTGTCCTAATCGTCTCCGCGCCAATGTTAGGTTTAGGCTTGGCTGTCGGCTTGGCTGTCAGCGTCTTTCAAGCAACAACTTCGATTCAAGAACAGACTTTGGCTTTTATCCCGAAGATTATAGCGGTTTTCGTGGCGATTTTGATTTTCGGACCTTGGATGCTCAGAATTATGGTTGAATTTTTTTCGGGAATATTTATTAATTTGCCGTCTCGAATCGGCTGAGTACTCTCATCTTGCCGGGAGGTCGAAAGTTTGACTGAAATTGACTTTTACGACGTATTTCAAGGGCAAGTGGCGGCGTTTTTACTTGTGCTTACTCGAACGAGCGGCATTTTTTTTATTTCGCCGTTTTTGGGCAGTATGAATATTCCCTACAAACTGAGAGCCGCCGTAGCGGTTATGGTCGCCGTGATACTTTTCCCGATTGTCTTAAAAGAATATGTGATTCACGCGCCGGCAACGGTTTTAATGTTTGCATTCACAGTTGCGAAGGAACTTTTTATCGGCTGGCTTATCGGATTGGTCGCCTATATCGCGCTGACGGCGATAAACACGGCGGGCAAAATTATGGATATGCAAATCGGTTTCGCGGTCGTGCAAATGATGGATCCGACTACTATGCAACAGACAGGTCTTGTCGGCACATTCCTTTACAACTTGACGATAATTTATTTTGTGGCGACGAACGGACATCATGTAATTCTTTCGGCATTGACGGAGAGTTTAAGAATTATTCCGCTTGATTCAATGGTTTGGAATACGTCACTTCCCGAACTCATTACGGATTTGACGGCGGGAATTTGGATGAACGGAATGAAAATCGCCATGCCCGTAACTTTTGCAATTTTGATGACGAACGTCGGCTTGGGAATTTTAGCCCGAACAATGCCGCAGATGAATATTTTCGTCGTCGGCATTCCGATGCAGTTGATGATTGGTATGACGATAGTATCAATGATTTTGCCATTTTATATTCTCTTCTTGGACGTGATTTTTAATGAAATGTATGCAAATATTTCCATTGCACTCAAAGCCCTCGCGCCTTGAGGAGGATATATTTACAGATTTTGTATTTGACCTGCAACGCTTTGACGGCGAAAAAACTGAGGAGCCGACTTCCAAAAAGCGCGAAGACGCTCGCAAAAAAGGTCAAGTCGCTCGAAGCCAAGAACTCAATACGGCATTTGTACTTTTAATCGGCTTTCTGATACTGAGGATTCTTTGGGAATTTATTTACGGGAATATTGCCGAGTACACGATTTATCTTTACTCGAATATTTCCCGCAACATGACGACCGAAGGAATTACGGAATTGTTTATAGGAATTATGATTCTGTTGGCGAAAACAGTTATGCCGGTGATGTTTGCAATCCTAATCGTCGGAATGGCAATAAATATTTTCCAAGTCGGGCTGGTAGTTTCAACGGAGAAATTGGAGCCGAAATTGGAGAATCTCAATCCGATAAACGGTTTCGGACGAATTTTTTCAAAGCGGTCGATAGTCGAGCTGTGCAAATCGATTTTCAAGATAATTGTTATCGGCTATTTCCTATATCTTTATCTGAAAGACCAAATTCCGCTCGTGCCGCAATTTATCTTCTTCGATTTGCCGCACTCTTTGGCGACGGCGGCGGACGTAATTTTTACAATGGCATTTCAAGTTGTAGGTGTTATAATGGTAATGGCGGCGGCGGACTACGTTTATCAAAAATGGCAAACGACGCAGGATTTGATGATGAGCAAGCAGGAAGTCAAGGACGAATTTAAACAAATGGAAGGCGACCCGCAGATTAAAAGCCGAATCAAGCAGAAACAGCGTCAAATGGCAATGCAACGCATGATGAGCGAAGTCCCGAAGGCAGACGTTATTGTCACGAACCCGACGCATTTGGCGGTTGCGCTGAGCTATAAAAAAGGCATGATTGCGCCCGTCGTCATAGCCAAAGGACAAGACCGCGTCGCGGAAAGGATTAAGGAAATCGCAAGAGAACATTACATATTGATTGTTGAAAATAAACCGGTGGCACGTGCACTTTATGAGGCGGTTGAAGTCGGAGGCATGGTGCCCGCCGAATTGTATCAAGCAGTGGCGGAAATTCTCGCCTATGTATACAGAATCAAGCATCGTCGAGCAACTTAACAAAAGGAGAGAAATTTAAATGGCAGCCCCCGCAGATTTATTGGAAGGCGAACCTCGAACATTAGGCTCGCTTATCCAAAAGTACAGCGACGTTATAATTGCGGTGACGCTCGTCATGATTGTTATCATGATGATTATCCCGTTGCCGACCGCGCTTTTGGACATGCTTATTTGTCTTAATATCACAATCGCCCTTGTCGTCATAATGAGCGCGATTTACAACGAGGAGGCATTGGATTTATCGGTCTTCCCGTCCTTGTTGCTGGTGACGACGCTTTTCCGATTGGCTCTGAACATTTCCGCAACTCGACTGATTTTGATTAATGCCAATGCGGGCGAAGTCATTACGGCATTTGGCAATTTTGTCGTCGGAGGCAATCCCGTCGTCGGCTTTATCATGTTTATCATTTTGGTTATCATCAATTTTATCGTCATAACCAAAGGTTCCGAGCGCGTCGCTGAAGTTTCTGCGCGTTTCACGTTGGACGCTATGCCCGGTAAGCAAATGGCTATCGACGCCGACTTGAATCAAGGCGCGATTACCGATGAAGAAGCTAAAGTTCGTCGTTCAAAGATTCAACGCGAGGCGGACTTCTTCGGAGCTATGGACGGTGCCTCGAAGTTCGTCAAGGGCGACGCGATTGCCGCGATTGTCATTATGTTAATCAATATCGGCGGCGGCTTTATTATCGGCATGGCTCAAAAGGATATGGCGGCGGTTGAGGCTCTGCAAACTTATACGCTGTTGACGGTCGGTGAAGGTCTCGTAAGTCAGATTCCCGCGCTGTTGATTTCGACTGCCACAGGTATTATCGTTACTCGCGCCGCGTCCGAAGGCAATTTGGGCAGTGACATTGTTAAGCAACTTTTCAACAACGAAAGAATTTTTTTCATCAATACGGGCGTTTTGCTTATGTTGTCAATCGTTCCCGGTTTACCCGGTTTGCCGTTTGCATCGCTGGCGGTTGTCTGCGGTTTTATCGGCTACAGTCTGCACAAGAAAACTGCCGTCACTGAAGAGGCAAAAGAAGAACAGCAACAATCAAAAGAAAAATCGGCGGCGACTCGCCCCGAAAATATCATTTCGCTCCTGCAAGTCGACCCTATGGAATTGGAAATCGGTTATTCATTGATTCCGCTTGTCGATACAGGACAAGGCGGCGACTTGCTCGACCGTATTGTTATGATAAGGCGGCAATGCGCCCTTGAACTCGGTTTGGTCGTTCCCACGATAAGAATTCGCGATAACATTCAGATTAAGCCTAGTGCTTACATTATCAAGCTTAAGGGCATGGAAATTGCTCGCGGCGAATTAATGCTTGACCACTTCTTGGCGATGAACTCCGGCACGGTTTTTGAAGAAATCCCCGGTATCGAGACGGTTGAACCTGCGTTCGGATTGCCCGCGATTTGGATTCCCGAAAGTGACCGCGAACGCGCAGAACTTAACGGTTATACGGTCGTTGATGCGGTTTCGGTTTTGGCGACGCATTTAACCGAGCTGATTAAGCAACATGCCGCAGAAATTCTCGGTCGTCAAGAGGCGCAGAATCTTATTGATAACCTTGCCAAAACTAATCGTTCGCTGGTTGATGAAGTTGTTCCCGAACTTTTGGGCGTCGGCGAAATTCAAAAAGTCTTGTCGAATTTACTCAGCGAAAGAGTTTCAATCCGCGATATGGCAACGATTATGGAAGTGCTCGCCGATTACGCTCGCGCTACCAAAGACCCCGAAATTTTAACGGAATATGTTCGTCATGCAATGGCAAGACAAATTACTCAACAAGTTACTCAAGGTTCAAATTCGTTGGCTTGCGTCACGCTCGACCCCGCATTGGAAAATCGGATTATCGGAGCGGTTCAAAGGACGGATCACGGCTCTTACGTCAGTCTCGACCCCGATACCATGCGCCGAGTCATTACTTCCGTAACAAACGAAGTCGAAAAGCTCGGCAATCAAGGTTATCCTGCAATCATATTGACAAGCCCCGCCGTGCGTCTCTATTTCCGCAAGCTCGTCGAACGTTCGATTCAAGGTTTGGTAATTGTTTCGCACGCCGAAATCGACCAATCTGTTGAGATTCAAATTCTCGGCGTCGTCAGACTCTGATAAAAAAATTATCCCTTGCAAATTCGCAGGGGATTTTTTTTGTGCTAAAATCTGCGCGGAGGTGTTTAATTTTGGAAGATAAAACGTTCATATACTTTTTAACGGCATCCGTACTTTTAACACTCGCGCCCGGTCCGGATATTTTATATTTGCTGACGAAAAGTTTGGCTGACGGCGCAAGGAGCGGAATAATTTTGGCTTGCGGACTGATAAGCGGAATAGTCTTTCACACAACGCTTGTAATGGTCGGCGTGGCGGCACTGATAAAATCGTCGGCAACGGCAATGCTTCTGTTAAAAATTTTCGGCGCGGCATATTTATTATTTTTGGCGTTCGGAGCCTTCAAATCTGCGCGGGAAGGCAAAAAAATTTCGCTGTCAAAAACGATAGCGAAAAAATCTTTGACTTCTCTTTATAAACGCGGCGTGTTAATGAATGTCCTCAATCCGAAAGTCTTATTGTTTTTCTTGGCGTTCCTGCCACAATTCGTGGACTTATCGAGCGACAGCGCAAGCTTGCAGATTTTATTTTTAGGCTTCGTGTTCGCCGCGCAGGCATTGATAATTTTTTCCGTCACGGCAATTTTCGCAGGGAGAGTAAGAAATTTAATCCTTCGCAAGAAGGACATCGGACAAATTTTAAACTTAGTCGAGGCGGCAGTACTCGCAATAATCGCTGTCGGACTGATTTTATCGAAAGCGGCGTAAGACACACGAATTTATTCGTGGGGATATAAGCCGCCATTGACTATGATAAATATTTCAACTATAATGTAAATAAGAGGTTAGCCTTCCTCTCTAAAAAAATAGTGTAAAAAATGAACAATGACTCGTGTCTTGCAAACAGTGAAGTCGTTTAGGAGTGGGGTCACCCCGTACACTAACCCGCACCGCAACGCGACACTTAGCGATTAATTCGCCGGACTGAGTGAATCGTGACGGGTGTAAAGAAGTGTTTTGCAAATACTACGAAAGGACGGTAGGAATAGTTAAAAGTAAGCTGAAGCCGAAAGGTGACAGTGTAGTGGTTGTTTGGCACAGCCTGTGAGAATAAGGGCGCACGCTAGCGAATAAGGACTAGCCTCTACAGAGTTCAAACTTCTCATGAATCCCCTGCCTTTAGGCATGGGGAATGTCAATTTAGTTCCCTCATAAGCTGACGAATCTTTGTATCATCGATAAGCTTATCGAAACAAATTTTCGTGAGATAATCCGCCGTGCCCGTTGTGCTCATAATGTCATGATATATTTGCGAATTCTTTTTATCAATCAAATTGTCGGTGCGGCGGTCGTAAACAATTAACTTTGCGCGAACTTGACTGTGCAAATAAGTTTCGTCAAAGCTCGTCATGTTATCAACATATTGGCTGTAATGAAGGAGAATCGGGCAAATGATAATATCGGCATTGAGCTTTTTGGCGAGCGGTTTCATTGCGTCTTGAATACGCGCCTTTTTATTTTCGGAGCGCATCTTATGCCAAATGTCATTCAATGCTTGCGTGGAATCTTTGGTCGGGAGATATTCGGCGATTTGCAAAGTGTTATTCATTGGAATATGAACGGCGCGGGCAATTTTCATTTCAAGTTCTGCGCGGGTATCGTAATCGGGAACAGTATCTTTAAAAATTATTGGCAATCGCGCAATGCGAACGGGCTTTTTCTCCGTCGCATAAGCCGCCGCCGTGAATAACATTAAGATTATAAGTGCCGATAAAAATTTTTTCATTCCGAGTCACTCCTCCCTTTAAATCGTCGGAACAATTCCTTCACTGGCGAGCATCCACATTAACGGGTCAAGCACACGATGCGGACGAACTCGCGCCAAGCGTTTATGAATATCGGGCGGTCTGCCGAAACTCGATACGCCAAAAACTCTGACATCTTTAAAATTCGCGTCGATGGCTCCCAAAAATGCCGTCTCGCCTTGCCGTGTCAGCCAATCGCGAATTTCAAGGTCAACCATTTTGCTGTCGGAATCCACAAAGCCCAAATTCTTAACATGCGGACTTTCCTTTAAAATCGTCGAATCGGAACTGAATCCGTTTACCATTTCCGTGAGCGCGTCAAGTTTGGTAATGATAACTGCGGCGCGTCTGTCAATTCGCTTGCCTGGCGAAATATTGCAATGTCGCCGAATGTAATTCGACAGCGAATTAACCATATTAACCATATTTGCCGGCGCACTCGTCTGACGTTCGGTCGCCATTGACGCATTCAAAGTTTCGTAGCGAATTTCACTGCGAACACTCGACAATAACAACGGGTCGAACATTATCAATAACATTCTCGCGCCCGAAAGATATAAACTGATTTTTGAATCAAGCGGCGTGTAATCGATATGCTCGCAATCTTCGCCCGCGCCGTCGTAAATCGCCAATGCATACGTCGGAATTTTTTCACCCTTGCCCGTGTTGTCCATAATCGTCCAGAGTTGCGGCTTGGGCGCGACGCCCGCCTCCGTTCCCTTTAAGCAGTGTCGCGCCTCGTAAACATTTTGCTCGTTGATTTGAGAGCGCGTTGTCGTTTCAACGTCCATTGCCTGCAAGACCCAAGGCAAGCCCGAATATTTTAATTCATGTACCAGCGTCGTTAAATAACTCGATTTGCCCGCGCCCGCTACTCCGACCGCGCAGAAACTCAGAAATTTATCGTGAAATAAAATTTGCGGCGGTAATTTTTCTCCGCAGTTTCGACAACTCGCCTCGCGAATCGTCAAGCCGTGATTCCTGCAGAAACTTCTTTTGCAAACGGGCAGACGATTTTTTATTCTGTCGGTAAGCGACAAGCGAACTTCATGGCGATTATCTTCGTCGGGGACGCAAAAAAATTTCATGTTGCCCAATTTGAGTTTCTGCATACAGTAAGGACAAATGGCGGTCGAGTTTCGGAAATTGAACATTTACAAAAACCTCCGGATTGGGAAGTGGTCAGGGGAAAGGGGTCAGTGAAAAGCTTTTTCTGACCACTTATCTCTAATCACTGACCACTTATCTCTGACCCCTTATCACTTTTTGGGAACAGTTAAAGTATCGGGGCGCAAAGCCTGCAATTCAAAACGTTGCTCATCTTCTTTGGAGATAAGGAGCTTAACAAGAGTGCCCGCCGAAATATCTTTCCAAGTATCATTCGGCAAATCAATTTCAATGCGCCCGTCTTTATAACCCGTCGGATATTCGCGAACTGCACCGAGTATTTTTGTCGCGGCGTCGCCCAATTCAATATTCATACGCCCGTCACGTCGGCAAACCAAAAACATTTTCGGCGTAGGATGCGATTTGCTTTCTATAATCAACTTGCAATCTTTGGCGTGAATTTCTTTGTTGAAAAATCCGCTCGTGCCCCACTCCAAATAATAGGAAATCAATTCTTTAGGACGATTGTTAAGGACGAGAGTACTCGGCGCGGAATAAGCAGCCGTTCCGTCGCTGAATTTGTATTCGCCTATAACCGTTATGTAAATTTCTTTGGGCGGCAAATGCGTTTGAGCAATGAAAGTATCCTGCGCATACTTAGCCGCATAAATCCTGTTCATCTGCCGCGCCTTAGCCGTCTCAATCGTCGCGTAAAGTTCATCGGCGTCCTTTGTATTGATTTTGTAGTGAATCATGTAGAGATTTTCGGGCACCGATTTTAAAATCAATTTCAAGCCGCCCGCGTCGATTTGCGTTTTCTCGGTATCGATTTCACACGGCTCAACGTCCGCGCAGGTTACAATGTCATTAATCAATCCGAATTCCCGCGTTGCACTGATTACCGCAATTTTAACTGCCTCGCTGTTCAAAGTAAATTCGCAAGTCTCATCGGTACTTTCCGCCTTCTTGTAGACGACGCCGCTTCCCAAAATCTCATCGACATTATCCAACGCGAAAATTTTTTTATCGATCTGCGCGGACTCTTTTTTATCGCTGACTTCTTTGAACCAAATCGAAAAATCGCCCGTCGATTTCCATTTGAATGATACCCGACTGCTCTTGACACTGCAAATTAAATTTTCAACGAGCTTGGGCGGCTGTTCGGGCGTCAGATTAATCGTCAAGCCGTGACTGTATTTATAAGTCCTGTCGATTTTCCAAACCTTATTATAAATTTCTTCGCTCTGCCGCGCAAAATATTTTTCATTATTGGCGGCGTTATCTTCGGCGGAATAGTAAACGCATTGCAATCGATATTGATATTGCTTGCGATTCTTAACATTCTTATCGACGAACGAATTTTGCTCGCAATCGGCAACGACGACGCTTTTACCCGCGCTGTCACTGCGCAAAATCCGAACGCCCAAGCAAGTTTCGGAAGGCAATCGCCAAATAAATTTACACGTGCCGTCTTCAGTCTTTGCGATTAATTTTTTCTCGTCAAGGTCGCTGTAATGGACGACTGCAGTTGATTTGGGCGAGGAAGTCGTACCTAATCGCGTCGTAAAAACCGCGTAGCCGTAAAGGACGCCCGGTTTAACGTCGGTATCGATGAACTCAAGCTTATCGGTATTCTCAATTAAAATTTCTCCGTCGCGATAAGTTTGCGGTTCGCCGTCAACTTTCTTAATCAGCGTATAAGTGATTCCCAAATCGCTTGCCGCTTGCCACGAAATATTACAAATCAAACCCGTTGAAGAGTTGGCAGACTTTGCATTGACCGAAATTTTCCCGATTGAGGAGTTACTCGGCGGCGAATAATTTTCTTTAAGCGTAGCGATAATTACGGACGGATTTTTGGGCGGAATAAGGCGAAGTCTGTCCTGCGCGGGCTTGTAATCCTTAATCTTGCGCAAAATCTCGACGCAATCGCTTACAGCTTTATCGGGCGCGATTGAAAGGCTCGGCAATTTCTTTTCAGCCCAAGTGTAAAGCTCGCGGCGTTTAAGCTCCTTAGCAATTTTATTGTTGCGGACTTCGATTTTCTTAAGCTCGTTAGATTCGGGCTTGATTCGACGCGCTTCGGCAAGACGCTCGACTATTCGCGCCGAAACCAAATTAACCGTTTCATCAACGTTGCTTGCGTGCTCGATAAGCCCCAGCATTTCATTAATCTCGGCGACGTACTTTGAGAAATTTTTAAATTCGACCAACGAAAAATCGCAACCCGTACAATGTTCGGCATTGGCGGGAATTTTTTTATTGCACTTCGGGCACTCGATATAAAAAGGTTCGCCGCAAATTTTGCAATGCGCCTTCTCCGCCTCTTCGCGAGTCCGGAAATTTTCAAACGCTCCGCAGTTCGCGCAGGTCAAACAAAAAGCATTTTCGTCAGTGTCGTCAATCGCCTCGTAAGGGTCGCGCAGTAAGCCCGCCGCCTTATTGTACAGCGCGGCACTCAGCTCGTAGTTTAAGAGATTCGGGAAGTTATCTCGAATGCGCTTTATGCAATTATTGGCAAAGTAATTATCGCGCTTAAAAATTTCGGGCGCGGCTTTTATCTTCGCAAAAAAATCCGACAGCGATTCAATCTTCAATGAATGGTCGTATTTAAAGCGATTATCGTCGCTGTTGAAAACTTGAGTCTGCGCGAGATTCAAAAGTGCTTTAATCGATTGCCATTGCGGAATCGGCGCGGAAACTTCTTTAGCCTTATCACGGAAAATTTCGCGCAATTCTTCCGTAGAATAATTTGTTCGATAAGCATTTGGCGAACGCTCCGTTTGATGCTTGATATAAAAAGCCAATTCGTAAAGGTCATGAACACTTGCCGACCACTCAAAATTTTTTTCATCGGGCACGGTTCGGAACGTTGCAAAATTTTTTCTAAGCTCCTCCATTACCGAATCAGACAGGAAAAAATTATTCAGCGTCGCCAAAATTTTTTGTGTAGTCTTGGCGGGTTGGATTTCAAATCCCTGTTCTTTATAAGTCGTCTCGATTGTTGCAAGGCTCAAGCGTAATTTGTCTCGCACTTGCCGAATTTGTGATTGATTAACCTGCAAAGTTCCCGACGTATCGCCGCGTTGAATATCGATATAAAGGCGCAATGCCTCAATGCGTTGTTGCTTAAGCGATTCTGCCTCACGCTGTCTGAAGCGCGGATTGTCAAGCGTTAGAGAAATATAACCGTCCATCTGAAGTTCTTCGCGAATTTCGGCGAGGCGAGTCGGGTCGACGGTTGTATTTTGCTCCGTTGCGAGTCGCTTTTTCCAATTTTCATAGGCGGCGCGAATTTTTTTTACGTTGTCGGGAGGATCAAATTCCAAGCCGAGCATTTCAAAAATATTTCGTTTAGCCAAACTCAACCCTCCTTGAATGTTTTTTGCGTTGTCGAAGATATTATCAGAAAATCTTCATTTAAACAAGCCAAATTTTAAGGGATTAGGGATTAGCAGTTTCTGAGGCTGTTGGTAAATTAAAGATGAATAACAGTGGAAGCGAGGGATTTTTTTATAAACATTGCGAAAAAATTTTATGCCTTGTATAATTAATCAGCAAAATTTTTTTAACAGGAGGCGATTTCTATGGATGAAATTTTATAACGAAGAGTCCGATACGCTGTTATCAGGCACGAGCGACGATGATTTGATTGAAAATGACGGCTCCAGCGTGACAATCGACGGCGGAGCTGGTAACGATGACATTGAAAATTACGGCTCGAACGTCAGTATAAACGGCGGCGAGGACAACGATGTTATTTTCAATTGGAATGGCGACAGCGTTTCAATTGACGGCGGTACGGGCGACGATTCAATTAGAAATAACTATGCTGAAAACGTCACAATTAACGGCGGCGAGGGCAATGACACTTTGACGGCAGGTAGCGGCGGCTCGAATTTGTGGGGCGGCAAAGGCAACGATTTATTGTACGGCGGCGACGGTAAAGATACATTTATATTCCGCGCCGGCGAAGGTACCGATACAATCTTCAATTATTCTAAGGACGACATGTTGACGATTCTCGACGAAGGAGGAGGCAGATACTCAACGTATAGCGATGCGGTGTTCAATAAAAATGCAAACACTCTAACGCTTTCAATCAAGGATGGCGGCACTGTCATTTTGGAAAATGTTTATTCGGACGACTGTATCATTATCAACGGCGTGTGTTACATTGTCCGTGAATTTGGCGATGAAGAACCTTTTTGGACAATCAGCGACACAACAGCAACTTACGGCACCTCCGACAATATTTTAGTCACGGTCAACGGAATTAAATCAATCGACGAGCTTGCAATTGATACGGACAATAAAATTGTAACAGTCAGCAAATCTGCTTTGAACCAAACAGATGTAACGATAAGCGAAGGTTACACCCTTAAGCTTGCTAAAGACGTAAGCGCACCTTTAACCAAAAAAGCGGCGTGGACTATCAAAGACACCACCGCCACTTATAAAAGTTCTTACAAAACAGAGGGCTACTCTCTCGCCAAAGACAGCAAAGCTGTTTACTACACTGCGGCGACTAAGGCAACGACTTTAGCGACAGTTACAGGCGTTAAATCAATCGACGGACTTTCAGTCAAAGATAAAGTCGTAACGGTCGCAAAATCCTCTGTAAACGCGCAAGATATTACAATCAGCAAAGGTTACACGCTCAAACTTGCTAAAGACATAAGCGCACCTTTAACCAAAAAAGCGGCGTGGACTATCAAAGACACCACCGCCACTTATAAAAGTTCTTACAAAACAGAGGGCTACTCTCTCGCGAAGGACAACAAATCTATTTCTTATACAAAGGCAACGGAAGCAAAGACTTTAGCAACGATTAAAGGCGTTAAATCTACCAACGGGCTTTCAATTAAAGATAAAGTTGTCACTGTCGCTAAATCGTCTCTGAATAAATCTAAAGTCACTATCAGTGGCGACGAATACACCTTAAAGCTTGCCGATGATGTTACCAAAACAGAAACTAAAAAAGCGGCGTGGACTCTTAAAGATACAACTGCCACTTATAACAGCTCTTCGACTACAGCGGGATATACTCTCGCAAGCAATTCAAAATCAATCACTTACTCGAAGGCAAAAACCGCCTCGACTTTGGCAAAAATCACGGGCATTAAATCCAATGTCAATCCGACAGTCAAAAACGAAATTATAACTCTGTCAAAAGATTCCTTGAGCGGCAGTAAGGTAACAATCAGCGGAAGTAGTTATGAATTTAATTTTGCTAAAGGCGATTATAAAAAGACTTTAATAACGGGAAGTACAGACGCTGATTTGATAACGAGTCGCGGCAAAAATGTTATTTTTACTGTCGGTAAAGGCGCAGTTACCGTTAAAAATGCCGCCGATAAGGAATTTTCTTATTCAAATGACGGCGTTGACAGTGTTTATTCCGGTGATTCCAAAAAACCTTATACAATTAGTGCCAACGGTAAGGCAATTACTCTTTCGAGTGCTTACGATAAGGAGAACTTTAACGTTTTAAATGATGTTGAAGACGGTGGCAATGAAATAGTAACGATAGATGCTTCTGCCGTTCAAGGTCTCAACATTACGGGAAATGCCAAAGCAAATAAATCTTTAGATGTTTGGGATTTGCCAATCGATGGGAGTTTCGCCGACCGACTCAAGGAAATTATTCACGCGAGAAAACGGACGACTCCCGAAAAATCCTCCGCTTGCAGATAACGGACTCGGATGCGCCGATTCAATTATCAAATGTCGCGGATTTGTTATCATAACTTTTTTACTCCGCGCAGGTCTGCCCCATAAAATAAAGGCAAGCGGGCGTTCGTGTTCGTTAAGCAGTCGAATAATTTTATCGGTAAAAATTTCCCAGCCGTGTCCTTTATGCGAATTCGCCGAGTGCGCTCTTACCGTCAAGACAGCGTTCAAAAGTAAAACGCCTTGTTCCGCCCAATATTTTAAGCAACCGTTATTCGGAATGAAACAGCCCAAATCGTCGCGCAGTTCCTTAAAAATATTCATCAACGACGGCGGCGGCGGTACGTCCGGCAATACGGAAAAGCTCAATCCGTGCGCTTGCCCCGGCTCGTGGTAAGGGTCTTGCCCCAGAATCACAACTTTTGTATCGGCGTAACTCGTGAAGTGCAACGCATTGAAAATATCATACATATTCGGGAAAATTTTCTTCGTGCTGTATTCGTCGATTAAAAATTTCCTCAGCTCCAGATAATACGGCTCCTTGAGTTCGTCGTCCAATAATTCAGCCCAATCGTTCCTAAAAATTTTCCTCATCGCGTGTATCTCCTAAACTCAAAACCGTCAAAAACCTGCGCGGCTTGCAAAGTGAATTCGTCAATGTTTGGAAAGAAACTGTCCGCCTTAACTTTCGCGTCAACGACCGTCAAGAAAATTTCTTCGGCATAGGGAATCATTTCGTCAAAAATCTGTGCGCCGCCGACGATAAAATTTTCCTCCGCCGCGTCGAGAATATCAAACAATTTCTCAATGCTGTCGACGACTTCCGCGCCCGAAATTTTTTCAAGCGTCCTGCTCAAAATAATATTCCTGCGCTTATCGAGCGGCTTTTGATTCGGAAAAGTTTCAAGTGTCTTGCGTCCGTAAATAATCGTGTGATTGAGTGTCAGGCGTCTGAAATTCTTCAAGTCGGCAGGGATTTGGAAGAGCAATTTATTTTTATAACCCAGTCCGAAATTCTTATCGACGCAAGCAATCAGTTTGAAATTAAAATCTGTCGGCGAACCCGCGCAGATTGAAACTTTATCGCCATGAAGTTTGCATTCAAACGACGGGAAAATTTCTTTCAACGGTATTAACGCAAAATCTCTTTCAAACAAGAATTCATGCGGCACAATCAAACGTTCAGAAAATATATTTTGCCCCTCGATAAATAAAATGTCTATGTCGATTGTGCGTTCTCCCCAATGTTCGCGCCGAATTCTGCCGAGTTCAAGCTCAATCCTTTGCAATTCGTCAAGCAAGGTCGGCGGTTCAAGTTCCGTTGAAATTTTTATCGCGGCGTTGACAAAGGGCGGTTGATTCGTGACACCCCAAGCTTCCGATTCATAAAATGATGATACCCGCAAAAGTTTTACGGCGGGAATTTTTTTTATGTATTCGATTGCCCGCCGTAAAGTCCTTTCGCGTTCGCCGAGATTCGCGCCAAAGCCTAAGTAACAAATCATCCTCTGTGACGAAGTATTTCGATTGACGCCCCGCCGAATTTTTCACCGACAGGCGGCGACGGCTTATGAATGGCAATCTTCACGCCTTCCAAAAGCATATACCGACGCAAGAGAAAATCGGCAATTTCCTGCGCGACCGTCTCAATCAAATTGCGCGAAGTGCCGCCGACAATCTTTTTAACATCGGAGAGAACTGCCGAATAGTCAATCGTGTCGCCCAAATCGTCGCTCTTGCTCGCCTGACGCAAACGCAAATGAAGTTCCACGTCAACAATAAAACGTTGCAACTGCGAACGTTCTTCTGCCGAGCAACCGTGCCGCCCCTTAACTTCAATGCCCTTCAAAATAATCTTGTCTGCCAAAACAATCACTTCTCCTTTAATAATTTATCTGCCATACGGCACATTCTGACAATCATTTTAACATTGTGGACGCGAACGATATTAACTCCCTTGCTTATCGCGTGAACACAAATTGCGCCCGTCGCCTCGTCGCGTTCCTCAATGGGAAATCCCGTTGCCCAACCGATAAAACTTTTGCGGCTCGCACCAATCATCAACGGAATTTCTTCGCCGTCCAAAACTTTAAGCTCGTCAAGGCGGCGCAAAATCTCCAAATTTTCTTCCTGCGTCTTGCCGAAGCCGATACCTACATCAAAAATAATCTGCGCGGGATTAAGTTTAATCTCCGTCATGCGGAAAAATTTTTTAACGTCGTCGATGATATTATCGTCGCAACACTTCCCGCTGTGCCCGACGATAACCGGCACATTAAATTTTTTGACAACCTCCGTCATGCGTGAATCTTCCAGCCCGTAAACGTCATTGACTATATCCGCGCCGTTCTCCAAAGCAAATTCGGCAACTTCGGGCTTGTAAGTGTCGATTGAAACGGGAACATCGAGATTTTTAATCGCAGGTAAAATTTTTTCGAGGCGGGAAATTTCTTCGTTCACACTAATCGGCAAAGAATTCGGGCGAGTCGATTCGGCTCCCACGTCCAAAATATCTGCGCCGTCAGAAATTAATTGGCGGGCATGAGCGGTTGCATTGTCGACCGATAAATATTTGCCGCCGTCCGAAAAAGAATCGGGCGTAACGTTCAAAATTCCCATTACCAAAGTTTTATCAACGAGCGAAAGTTTTTTACCGCCGCGCAGATTTAAATTTTTCTTCAAGTCAATCAACCTCCGCCCGCATTATAGCGCATTGCTTTTGTAAGTTCAAATTGACATTTAGCCGCCCAAACCTTAAAATTCTTTTTGAATATTCAAAGAAACGGGAGGGGTCGAAGTGGTTTTATCGAGAGCCAAATTGATGGCAGCAGCGGCAGTTTTCGCCGCGTCTTCAATAATTTTCGGCGGATGCGGCGACGATCAACAGAAGCAAATGCAAGTTCAAAAGGCGCAAGTCAAAGCAATGAAAGTAATTCAGCGCGATACTCCGCTTTCCAGCGAATACGCGGGGCATCTTGTCGGCACAGACGAAGTTAAAATTCAATCCAAAGTTTCCGGCAACGTCGTCGAAAAATACGTAACGGGCGGTCAATACGTCGAGCAAGGACAGTTGCTTTATCGAATTGATTCGCGCCAATACAAATCCGCCGTCCTTCGAGCACAAGCCGACCTCGCACAAGCTGAGGCGGTTCTCGAACAATCAATGGCAAACTACAACAATTCTTTAACGGATTTAAAACGCAATCAGAAATTGTTTGAAGAGGCGGCGATTGCCGAACAGCTGGTATCGACTCAAGCGGCAAAAGTCCGCGCAGACGAGGCAACTTGCGCGGCTAATGAGGCGGCGATTTATGCCTGTCAAGCCGCCCTGCGAACTGCACAGGAAAATCTTGCCGACACGGAAATTTATGCGCCAATGTCGGGACAACTCGGCGTCGACGATGTGGCAGTCGGTACTTTTGTTTCGGCAGGGCAAACTACTTTGGTAACTCTCGGCTCGCCCGATCCGATTTTTGCGCAATTTTCTATCAGCGAGGCAGATTATTTGCACTTCATGACGGTTCAGAATATGCAATCAGATCATAACCCCATTGACGTATCGATAACGCTTGCCGACGGTAAAATTTATCCGTTTGAAGGGCGTATCGTCGAAGTCGACCGCGAACTTGCCAACAGTACAGGCTCGCTTATCATGAAAGCCATTTTCCCGAATCCCAGCGGACTACTTATGCCCGGTATGTTTGCTCGCGTTAAATTAAAAGGCGAAGTCATTCCCAATGCAATTTTGGTTCCGCAACGCGCCGTTCAACAACTTTTGGGCAAATCGTTTGTTATGGTTGTCGGAGCGGAAAATAAATCCGAAGCTAGAACAATCGAATTGGGCGAACAAGTCGGCAGTTATTTCGTCGTGACTAAGGGCATAAGCACAAGTGATACCGTTGTCGTCGAAGGCTTGACAAATCTGCGCGAAGGCGTCGAGATGGACGTTAAAACCGTTACGGCGGGCGAAATGGGCTTTACTTTTTCAAATCCGACAAGCACTTATAATGCGGACGCGGGACTTCACGCGCCCAATACAAATCCGAATGCTCCCGACAATCTGCGCGGAAAGTGAGGCGGCGTAGACGTGGCAAAATTTTTTATACACAGACCGATATTCGCGATAGTTATTGCCTTGATAATTACGCTAGTCGGAATTCTCTCGGCAATTCAACTTCCAATCGCGCAGTATCCGCAAATTTCTCCGCCGACAATTTCAGTCAGCACAAGTTACACGGGCGCGAATGCCTCTGTCGTCAATGAAACTATCGCGCAGGTTATCGAACAACAAGTCAACGGTACCGACGGTATGGATTATATGAGTTCCAACTGTGACGACACGGGACGTTACAGCTTGGACGTTGTCTTTGAAGTCGGCACGGACGGCGATATGGACTCTGTTAAAGTTCAGAATAACGTCGCTGTTGCAAATCCCGGCTTGCCCTCAGATGTTCAGCGTGTAGGTGTCACTACCCGCAAATCTTCAAGAGATATGGCTTTATTTTTATCAATGTACTCTCCGACCGGCGAATACGACCGCGCCTTTATGAAAAACTACGCCGATATTTATTTAATGGACGAGATTAAGCGCGTCGACGGCGTGGGCGACGTTCAGATTTTCGGCTCTGATTATTCAATGCGTATTTGGCTCAATCCCGATAAACTTGCCGAGCTGGGTTTGACGGTTGCGGAAGTTTCAGCCGCGATTAACGAACAAAATTTGCAAGCGGCGGCAGGTACTATCGGCTCAATGCCTCTGTCAAACGGGCAGGAAAAACAATATACCGGCAAAGTTCAAGGGCGTCTTACCGATATTGAGGAATTCAGCAACATTATCTTAAAGGCGAACAAGGACGGCACATTTGTTTACATGAAAGACGTTGCGCGAATTGAACCCGGTCAAAAGGCTAACAACGTCGTCGCAAAATACAACGGCTATCCGGCAGTCGGTTTCGGTATTCAGCTCACGTCGGACGCAAATGCTATGACAACCGTTAAAGCTGTTCAGGACATTATCGAGCGTCAACGTCCGAATTTGCCGCCCAATTTGTATATCAATCAAATCTTTGACAGCACGGATTATATCAGTGCCTCCATTGAAGAAGTCGTTCATACATTCGTTGAGGCATTGCTCCTTGTCGTGTTTGTCATCTTTTTATTTTTGCAGAGTTGGCGGGCAACGATTATTCCGCTGTTGGCAGTTCCCGTATCGCTAATCGGAACGTTCACAACATTTATAATTTTGGGATTCTCAATCAACACGCTGACATTGTTCGCAATGGTGTTGGCAATCGGCTTGGTCGTTGACGACGCGATTGTTGTTATCGAAAACGTCGAACACCACATGGAAGAAGGCTTAACGCCCGTCGACGCAACCGAACGCGCTATGGACGAAGTTCAAGGTCCTGTCGTGGCGATAGCATTTGTATTGGCGGCGGTTTTCGTACCCGTAGCATTTTTGGGCGGCATGATGGGCGTTTTGTATCGGCAATTCGCATTGACGATAGCAATTTCTATGGGCTTATCGGCATTCGTCGCGCTGACTTTGACGCCTGCACTTTGCGCAATGATTCTTAAACCCAAAGACCCGTCAGCCAAGAAAGGATTGCTCGGCAGATTCTTTGACGGCTTTAATAACTGGTTTGAACGTACAAAGAACGGCTATGTCGGAATTGTCTCGGCGTTTATCAGAGTGTCGAAACTCGCGATAGTTTTCTTACTGATTGTCGGCGGCGTGACGTGGATTATTTATCAGCGGCTCCCGTCAACGTTCGTGCCCGAAGAGGATCAAGGTTATTTCATAACGGCAATAGGTTTGCCCGAAGGTACTTCTATGAATCATACGGTGCAGACGATTGACAAACTCGGCGGGGCTGTTATGCAGAATATGCCGGGACTTCAATCCTGCATGATGATAACGGGCTTTGATATTTTATCGGGCGGCGCGAAACCGAGCGCGGGCGTTATTTTTTGCGGTTTGGATTCGTGGGATAAACGCTCCGTTTCGGTTAATGATTGTATCGGGATAATGTTCGGACTCGGTGCGAAGGTTACTCCCGAAGCGCAAGTTATCGCTATTAATCCGCCTGCCTTACCGGGTCTCGGAAATATCGGCGGTTGGTCGTTGCAACTTCAAGACATGGCGGGGCATACGGACGTTGAACTTGATGAGATTACAAAGCGCATTGTCGCCAAAGCCAATCAGCGTCCCGAATTAAAGGGCGTTCGCACGACTTTTAATATTGCGTCGCCAACTGTCGAATATGAGATTGACCGCGAGAAGGTTAAACTTTTGGGCGTGCAACTTTCGGACGTGTTTACTGCTTTGCAAGTGAATTTCGGCGGAATGCAAGTCAACGACTTTAACAAATTCGGGCGGACTTATAAAGTTATGCTTCAATCGGACGTGCTTTATCGTTCGGAAGCTGAATGTGCCCGCTTTGTTTTCGTAAGAGGTTCGGGCGGACAAATGGTTCCGCTTAATTCTTTGGTGACGCCGAAATATTCGACGGGACCGACTCAAATATCAAGATTCAATGCCGCCCGCGCAGTTACTATTCAAGGCAACGCCGGCGAAGGATTTTCTTCAGGGCAGGCAATGGCGGCGATTGAGGAAATCGTCAATGAAGAAGCCGGCGTAGGATTCAATATCGAATGGTCGGGGCAAAGTCGCGAAGAAAAAAAGGCGGCAAGTTCAACGGCTCAAGTTTTGGCGTTGGCATTGGTCTTTGTCTTCTTAATGCTCGCCGCGCTGTATGAAAGTTGGTCGGTACCGTTCGCAGTCTTGCTGAGCGTTCCGACGGGCATATTCGGCGCAGTTTTCTCGGAATTTTTCATGGCAATGGTTGAGGCGACGGCGGGGCATCCCAATGCGGGACTTCAAGATTCGGTCTATATGCAAATCGGAATCATCATGATAATCGGTTTGGCGGCTAAAAATGCAATACTTATCGTTGAGTTCGCCAAAGTTCGTGTAGACAGAGGCATGGAGCCGATTAAGGCGGCAGTTGAGGCGGCAGGTTTAAGACTTCGACCAATTTTAATGACTTCATTCGCGTTCATAATCGGTTGCTTACCGTTGGCAATGGCGACGGGCGCAGGTTCGGCGGCTCGTAACGGAATGGGAACTGCGGTTGTCGGCGGAATGCTTGCGGCTACGATGCTTGGTATCTTTGTCGTACCGGTGTTATTTGTCATAACCGAATACGTCGCGAAGAAACTCGGATTCATGAAACAAGACAAGCAAAAAACTTCTCTGGATTATATGTAAAAGAAATTTAACCGTCGGGCAAAAACGCTCGGCGGTTTTTTTATTCAAAATTCAATGCCGTTCTGCGCGGCGATACCGTTTTTGAACGGATGTTTGATTAATTTCATTTCGGTAACGAGGTCGGCGGCGTCGATTAATTCGGGCAAGGCGTCGCGCCCCGTAAAAACCAAATGCAATTCGGGCGGACGAATTTTTATCAGCTCCAAAATATCAGCCGCGTCGAGCAA
This sequence comes from Selenomonadaceae bacterium, assembly GCA_017554285.1. Taxonomy (GTDB): domain Bacteria; phylum Bacillota; class Negativicutes; order Selenomonadales; family Selenomonadaceae; genus Quinella. Next base: position 2,242 of record JAFZIQ010000133.1, on the reverse strand, counting down.
ACCGAATTTTACGGCGTAATTTATTTCGTCAAGGATAATTAAATCCCGGTTACCCGATAAAATTTCATTCTGTGCGAGTTCGATTGCCTCCCGCGCAGATTTTTTTTGTTCGGCGAAATTTTCTTTGGTAATGAAACCGAGACCGCATTGTCTGACTTCGACGCCCAAAATTTCTAAGGCTTTAAGTTCGCCCGATTTTTTCTTACCCTTAATGAATTGCAAGATTAAAACTCTAAGCCCTGCGCCGAAAGCTCGCAATGCCAAGCCTAAAGCCGCAGTCGTCTTGCCTTTTCCGTCGCCCGTGTGGACGATTATTAATCCGTGCCTCTCCAAAATAACTACCTCCCTAATCCCTAGTACCTAACCCCTAATTCCTAATTGCTTTAAATTTTCCTTGCGCAAATAGCAAAATGAATTTATAATGAAAGCAAAAAGGGAAGTGGTTACGTTGAGCAGTGCAAGGGAAGTATTAAAAACTGCGCGGCGAATCGTGATAAAGGTTGGAACGAGCACGCTGGCGCATTCAGAAAGCGGCAAGTTGAATTTATACAGGATAGAACATTTGGTTAGGGAAATAGCCGACCTGCACAACGCCGGCAAGGAAATAATTTTTGTAACTTCGGGAGCAATCGCGGCGGGGCTTGGAAAATTGGGCATGAAATCAAAGCCTCAGACAATCCCCGAAAAACAGGCATTGGCGGCAATCGGGCAGGGCGTCTTAATGCATATTTATGAAAAATTTTTCGCGGAGTATGGAAAGACAATCGGGCAAGTCCTGTTGACTAAGGAAAACGCTGCTGACGAACAGGCTCGCGAAAATTCTAAGAATTCCTTCCAAGCGATACTGGACATGGGCGCAATTCCTGTTGTAAATGAAAATGACGCCGTCGCAGTCGACGAAATTAAAATCGGCGATAACGATAATCTCTCCGCAATCGTCGCCGCAATGACCGACTCCGAAGTTTTGATAATCTTAAGCGACATTGACGGGCTTTATAACGGCAATCCGAAAATTGATAAATCTGCGCGGCTTATAGATGAAGTCACAGAGATAAATTCGGAGATTGAAAACATTGCGGGCGGCGCGGGTACCAAACTCGCTACTGGCGGTATGATTACCAAAATTCAGGCGGCGAAGTTCGCGACTTCAAACGGCGTGACAATGTTAATCATTAACGGCGCGAACGTCGGGAATTTGCGAAAAGCTTTGAACGGAGAAATTATCGGCACCATTTTTCCAAGGAGGGAGATAACCGATGCTTAAAAAATTTTTAGTGCTACTCGGAGTGATTTTTATGCTGTTATCGGAGACCGCGCAGGCGGGCATTGCAATTCAAGACAATCGGGCGACGGCTGATTATTGGGTCGGCAAAAATAAAAAGGGCGAAGAAGTTTTCGTGTCGACCGTCGATTTGGAACGGCTCAATCTTCAAATCATGCAAAAAAGCGCGAATACAATCGTCGACCTTGCCAAATATCCCGACAAAGTTTATACGCAATGGATAAAGAATAAAATTACGGCGACGCTGACAATCGGCAACTTTCAAAACGCTGAAGTTCCCAAACTCTTTAAAGGCGGCGCGGCTTTGACCGAATACAGTTTTAATCACGCCAAACAAAATTGCATGTTGGAAGAACTGCCTGCCGCGAGTGAAGTCCGTTATGCCTTGACGCTTGACAGGACGAATTTAAAACTTTTGCCCGAAGAGGAAGGCTGGTTTGAGAGTAAAGACGATACCCATTACGATCAACTTCAAGGAACGGCATTAGACCCTTGCGAGCCGTTGGCGGTTTTAATCGACAGCAAGGATAAAAATTTTGTCTTTGTCGAGTCGCGAGCTTATGCGGGCTGGGTTAAAACTTCGGAACTTGCTTTTATCGATAAGGCAACGTGGCTGAAATACGTCGCGCCCAAAAATTATTTAACGGTTATCGCGAGCCGCAAAACCGTTCCTCACGGCAAAGCTTTTTATCAAATGGGCGGCAAAGTTCTTTTGAGAGCAAATGAACTTCAAAAAGACGGCAGTTGGGCAATTTACATGCCGGCACTTGACGCAAACGGTACAATTATTGAGCAGGGCTTGAATATCCCGAATGATAACGGCGTTGTCAAAAGCGCGTTGGCTTGCTCCGAGAATAATTTGATTAGGCAGGCGTTCAGATTTTTGGGCGAAGGCTACGGCTGGGGCGGTCTCGAAAAAAATGTTGATTGCTCAAGTTTCGTGCAAGACGTTTACCGCAG
>JAFZIQ010000132.1 GCA_017554285.1 Selenomonadaceae bacterium | reverse complement strand
CCCTAACCCCTAATCCCTAACCCCTAATCCCTAACCCCTAATCCCTAGTCCCTATTTATAAGGAGGTGATTTTTATGCGTGATCGTTTGGAGAAAAAACGGCGCGAGTTCTCGTGCAAAATGCGCAATCGGAAATTATTTTGGTCATTCATACTTTGTTTTTTTATAATCGTCGGGTCGCTGACTCATCTCGGTTTTAACTCCGACTTCACACGCCTCAAGGAAGATTTTAAATCGAAAGTCAAAGGCGAAGCTGTTTTGCCGACTTTCCGTAAGCCGACGACGATAATTTTAATGGGCGTCGACGAACGCAAGGACGATGTCGGTCGCTCCGATACTCTTATGGTTTTGAATTTATCGCAAGACAGCGCGTCGCTGCTCACTATTCCGCGTGATACTCTTGTTTATATCGAACGTCACGGCTATCAAAAAATCAATGCGGCTTATGCTCACGGCGGCGCGAAATTGGCTCGCAAAACCGTTGAAGATTTTCTCGGCATTGAAGTAGATCACTACGTCACGATTAATAAGGCGCGATTCGCTGAAGTGATTGACGCAATGGGCGGCGTTGATATTTATGTTGAACGCGAAATGCATTACGAAGATCCTTGGGACGACGACGGCGGCTTGGTTATCGATTTAAAACAGGGGCTTCAACATCTTGACGGCGATACTGCGATTCAGTTTGTAAGATTCCGCGATTCGGAAGGCGATGTCGGGCGTGTCAGAAGGCAACAAGCTTTTATGAAAGCCTGCGCGGACAGATTGAGTGAACCGTCAATGCTGATTAAGATTCCCGAATTATTGGGCGTGGCAGTCAAGGCGATTGATACCGATTTAAGCTCAAGCGAAATGCTTGCGGCGGCGGGTTCTCTCAAAAGCGCGGAGTCTGCCGGCAATATTAAAACGGGCGTCGTTCCCGGTTGGCTCCAATACATTGACGAGATAAGTTATCTTATTCCCAATGCCGAGCGTTTGGAAAAAGTCATGCGCGATAATCTTGATTTCAATGTCAGCAAGAAACATTTCGAGCGGCTTGCCGGCGAATACGTTTCCGGCAATGATGCCGATTATTACGACGTGAATTTTTATCTCGAACGCGATTTGAAATTGATGGATTACATTGAGCATCGCAAATTTGATTTATCGGATAACGAACTTTGAACTTGAAAAGTTCCCGTCAAATGCGGCGGGATTTTTTTATTCTCCGCGCAGTTCCTTTACATTGCGCGGCGATTTTGATAAAATGCAAGAAAACTTTTCGCAGGAGGTGGCATGAGTTGAAAATCGGCGATAAAATTGTTTACCCGATGCACGGTGCCGGCGAAATTACGGACATTGAGGAAAACGAAGTCGGCGGCGTCAAAAATTCTTATTATATCTTTCGCCTTCCAATAGGTGATATGAAACTTATGTTGCCTGTCGACAAAGTTGAGGAAGTCGGCTTGCGAGAATTGATTGCGCCCGCGCAGGTCAATGAAGTTATCGAAGTTTTACGAGCAGAGACCGAACAGTTGCAAGGCAGTTGGAACAAAAGATTTCACACAAACCTTGAGCGACTGAAGAGCGGAGATATTTTCGAGGCGGCGGCGGTAGCAAGGAATTTGACTCGGCAAAACAACAAGAAAAAAGTTTCGAGCGGCGAGAAAAAAATACTCGACCTTTCGAGACAGATTTTGATAACGGAGCTTGTTTACGTCTGCGACAAATCGCCCGAAGAAATTACGGCTTGGATTGACGAATTGATTGACATTCCGGAGCCGGACGATAAATGAAATTTGCAGATTGATTAAATCGGTTGTATAATGGCAACCGATTTTTTTATTTCTTGAGGAGGGTTTAAATTGTTATCCAAAGTTTCAAAAGTCTACGGCGAAACGGCACTGATAAAATTAATCGCCGTAGGTTTGGTGATAGGAATTTTATTGGCGTTATTCGCGCCGGCAACGGTTCCCGTCATTGCGGTATTCGGCAAATTATTCGTCAACGCATTAAAGGGCGTCGCGCCGATTTTGGTTTTCGTCTTGGTAATGAATGCCATGAGCCAAAAATCGGAATCGAATGCAACAATGAAACCGATAATTCAACTCTATGTCATAGGAACGTTTTTGGCGTCATTGGTGGCGGTCACGGCGTCATTTTTATTCCCGACGACTTTGAAATTGCAAATCGGCGAGGACGTAACAATCACTCCGCCGGGCGGAATCATTGAAGTTTTGCAAAACGTAATAATGAACGTCGTCGACAATCCGATTCACGCGCTGACAACGGCAAATTATATCGGGATATTGGCTTGGGGCGTGATAATGGGTTTGGCACTGCGCGGCGCGGGCGACAGAATGCATGTATTGCTTGGAGATTTGGCGGCGGCAGTTACAAAGGTCGTGCAATGGGTTATCAGATTCGCGCCGTTCGGTATTATGGGTTTGGTTGCGGACGCGATAGCAACGAGCGGCGTTGACGCGCTTTTGGGCTACGCAAAACTTTTGGGTGTATTACTGGGCGCGTTTTTCAGCGTGGCACTTATCATGAATCCGTTAATTGTCTTCTTTAAAATCGGTATGAATCCTTATCCGTTGGTTTTGGCGACACTTAAGGAAAGCGGCATTTACGCCTTCTTTACTCGGTCAAGCGCGGCGAATATCCCCGTCAATATGAGTCTTTGCAAACGTTTGGGCTTGAATGAAGATTT
>JAFZIQ010000131.1 GCA_017554285.1 Selenomonadaceae bacterium | reverse complement strand
AGTCGCAAGGGAGGCGGGCGTCCGTCCAGAACGTCCTGTTTCTATGTCGGTTATTGCCTCTCAGCAAGCCATAACAGCTTGTCCGATTTCGGCGGCGACCGTTGCACTCGTCGGACTTTTGGCTCCTCAAGGCGTCACGCTGATTGATATTCTTATCGTCTGTATTCCGTCAACGTTAATAGGCGTCGTTTGCGGCTCGTTATGGGCGGCTCGCATGGGCAAAGATTTAGCTGTCGACCAAGAATATATCGAACGTGTCAAACGCGGAGAAGCGGCGGCTGTTCATGAAAAGGCTAAAATCGCTGAGGCTAAAGAATTTGCTCCGAGTGTCAAACGCGCCGTTGCCATTTATCTTTTGGCAACCGTTATCGTCGTTATCTTCGGCATTTTCCCCGAACTGCGTCCTTCAGCCGAAATGGGCGGCAAAATGGTTTCCTTTACAATGACTATGTGTATTGAAATGGTTATGATGGCTATGGCGGGCATTATGATTATCGCTTGCGGCGTCAAAGTCAATTCGATTATCGAACAATCCGTTTTCCGTAACGGATTAATGGGTGTCTATTGCATTTTCGGCTTGACATGGGCGGGCGATACCTTGACGCGTAATAATATTGACTTCATAAAATCCGGCGCGGCTGATTTGATTTCGGCTTATCCTTGGGTCTTCGCGATAATTTTATTCCTGCTCTCCGCCGTTATATTGAGTCAAGCGGGAACTATCGGCGCATTGGCTCCGCTCGGAATAACTTTGGGGATTACGCCGCCCGCGATGATTGGTATGTTCCCCGCTGTCAACGGTTACTTTTTAGTTCCGATTTATGCGACGGTTTTGGCAGGTATTGCCTTCGACCGCACGGGCACGACTCGAATCGGCAAATTCGTTTTCAATCACAGTTTCCAAATCCCGGGCTTGATTACGTGTATTGTCAGCGTGGCAGTCGGTATGTCACTTGCCAACGCGATTATTTAATCAATAAATTTTTTGGAGGTCTCAAATATGAGAAAGGAACATGATTTTTTGGGAGAAATTGAAGTCCCCGATGATGCATATTACGGCGTGCAGACAATGCGGGCGATTGAAAATTTCACAATTACGGGGCGGCGGCTCGACGAAGATTTTATTAAATCACTCGCCAAAGTTAAAAAGGCAGCCGCGCAGGCAAATATGGAAACAGGGCGTCTCGAACGCAAAATCGGCAATGCAATCGTCCAAGCGGCAGAAGAAATTATCGACGGCGAACTTCTTGACCAATTCCCCGTTGACCCGATTCAAGGCGGCGCGGGCACTTCAATCAACATGAATATGAACGAAGTCCTTTGCAATCGTGCCCTCGAAATTATCGGCGAGGCGAAAGGACGTTACGATATTATTTCGCCGAATAATCATGCGAACATGGCGCAATCGACCAACGACAGCTTGCCGACCGCAATTAAAGTTTGCTTGACTTATAAAAGCCATAACGTCACCGACGCGCTCGATTATCTTGCTCGTGCTCTCGAAGATAAGGCTGAAGAGTACAAAGATATTCTTAAAATGGGGCGGACGCATTTGCAAGACGCCGTTCCGATAACTTTGGGACAAGAAATGGGCTCATATGCTTCGGCGATTCGTCGCAGTATCCGCCGCATTGAGTGGGCGATTGACAGTATCAGACTTATCAACATGGGCGGCACGGCAGTCGGTACAGGCTTAAACGCCGAGCCGGCTTATATCAAAATCGTTGCAAGGAAATTGCGCGAGATAACGGGCGAAAATTTTGAGACTTCGACAAACATTATCGACGCCACGAACAACACGGACGGCTTTGTAGACGTAAGCTCCGCGTTGAAAAATACCGCGCTGGTTTTAATAAAAATGGCAAATGATTTCCGCTTAATGGCGTCAGGACCTCGTTGCGGACTCAATGAAATTTTCTTGCCGAAACGTCAGCCCGGCTCGTCGATTATGCCCGGCAAAGTCAATCCCGTTATCGCCGAAGTTATGGATCAGGCGTGTTATCAAGTTATCGGCAACGACCTTGCAGTTACATTGGGCGTCGAGAACGGACAATTTGAATTGAACGTCATGGAACCGATTATGGCTTACAATCTGTGCAGTTCAATGAATTATCTTGCGAATGCTTCGCGGACTTTCGTTGATAAATTGCTGGTTGGCTTGGAGCCGAATCGCGAACAATGTCAAAAATGGTTAGACAGTTCGGTCGGAGTTGTGACGGCTCTTCTGCCGCATTTGGGTTACGAGCAATGCTCAATGCTTGCGAAAGAAGCTTATGCGACACGCCGCCCGATTCGCGAAATTATTTTGGAGAAGGGCATTTTAACCGAAGAACAGCTTAAAGTTTTAATGTCGCCCGAAAAGATGACGCGACCCGGTATAACCAAATGAAATTGCCGCAATGTGAAATTTTATATTCGATTTCCTCGCAGGAAATTTTATTCATAGCGGGCGGACGAGTTCCGAGCCGCGAATTTTTTTCGGACGTTGCGAACGGTCGGAAAATATTTTGCATAGATAAGGGCATTGAACTTTGCAAGGCGTGTGAAGTTACTCCGAATTTTTTAATCGGCGACTTCGACAGCGCAAATCAATCTGCCGTCGAGTGGGCGCGTAAAAAAAATATTCCCGTCGAGCAATATCCTGCCGATAAAGATTTTACCGACACTCAACTTGCTTTAAGACGGGCTGAAGAAATTTTCGGCGAACACGTCGCGATTTTGACGGGAGTTTTCGGCGGACGTTTCGACCATTTGTACAGTACGATTTTCACCTGCGCGGCTTTGAACAAGAAAATTTTCCTTGCCGACGAACGCGAAATTATTTTTTATTTGCGAGGCGGCGAATCGACCGAGATTAAATTTTTTAAAAAGCCGCTTGCCGTCTCTCTGTTGCCGATAACAAAAATCTGCGCGGGCGTTAAGACTGAAAATCTTCATTGGGAACTTGAAGGCGCGACTTTAACGCAAACTTTTCCCAATGCCGTCAGCAACCGCGCAGACAGCGACAAAATTTTTATCGGCGTCGATAAAGGAACGCTCGCCGTTTATTTATGTTTTAACGAGTAAGAATGTCCTTGTATTGAAGAATTTCCAAACCGTAAGCACACGCATCGCAATCGCAATATTTCGCGCCGCCTGCCTTGAGTTCATCGGCATGAGCGGCGAAATTTTTTTGTCCTTCCTCACCGAAAATTTCTTTGGCGCGTTCCGAATGAGTAAATGCAACCAGATGGTCAATATCGGTAACGTCTTCCTCGATTTCGGCGATTAAATCTTCAGCGGCAGATTTTTCTTTAGCCGTGCCGATTGCGTCAATGTAAATTTGAGCCGCCGCCGTGAGTTCGGGGCAACAACTCGGAGCGTCCGACATTGCTTTAATTTTTTTAATCAGTGTTTGCTTGTCCATTACAATTCCTCCCAAAATTTAAGCCGTGCGCGATTTCAAAGCTTCGTCAATCGCAATCGAAAGTTGGTCGGCGCAACTCGTGCCGCGTCCTCCGCAATCGTTTCCGCGCAGAAGGTCGGCAATTTCTTTGGCGTCTTTGCCCTCAACCAATTTGCCTATTGCCAACAGATTACCGGGACAGCCGCCCAAAAACCTTACGTCATGCAAACGATTTTCCGCGTCCAAAACAAAATCAATTCGCTTGGAACAAACTCTTTGCGGGTTAAAGCTGTAACTTTCCATTAAAAATTCTCCTTTAAATACTTTGCGGGAACATGTTCGGTCAGCCATACGCCATTCACTGAACGATAAAATTTGTACCCGTCATTAAACATTCTTAAACTTTCCGCGAGAAATATTTTCGGCTTGCCGTGTCGTCGCCCGACTTTTAATGCCGTTTCAACGTCGCTTGACAAATGAACATACAGCCGCGACATTTTCAGCAAACCTTGTGCATTAATTGACGAACCATAACTTTCCGCCGTGCCGTGATACAAAATTTCGGGCGGCTCCAATTCCTCAAGTTCCACGTCGACAGGGATTGAATGCCCTTGATTTGCTCGAATCAATTTTTTGTCCGCGCTGAATGAATAACGTTGCTTCTCGTCCGTCGCAACTATCTTTTCAAGCGTCGCGAAGTCAAGGTTTTTCACGCACCGACAAAGTTCCTCAACGTCAGCCCAACCGTGCTCGTCAAGTTCAAGTCCGACGACTTGCGGCTTATGCCGAAGTATTAAGCTCAAAAATTTGCTCGTTGACTTCAAAAATAATTCCTCCGCAGAAAATTTTTTTAATCGTAATTCAAAGCGGCTAACTTGTCAACTTCAAAGTTTTGCTGTAAAGTTGCACAGAAGATTTTTTTTGGAGGTTTGAAAATGAACAGTTGGAACGAAGGATATTTTACGGATTCGACTTACACATACGGCTACTATCGCGAGTTGTCGCCGAATTTTATGCGTTGGTGTCTGTTGCTTAACGGGATTCTTGCACCGGAAATCACGGAGGAAAGTTGTCATTGTGAATTGGGATTCGGGCAAGGCGTAGCGGCTAACATTCATGCGGCGGCGACGCCCGGTAAATTTTTCGGCACGGATTTTAATCCTTCACATGCGATAACGGCTAATGAACTCGCTGAGGCTTCGGGCGCGGACGCAAAATTTTTTGAGGACAGTTTTGAGGAGTTTTCAAAGCGTGACGACCTGCCGCAATTCGATTCGATAAGTTTGCATGGAATTTGGAGTTGGGTAAGCGCGGAAAATCGTCGGCACATTATGGAATTTGCGCGGCGGCATTTGAAATCGGGCGGTATGCTTTACAACAGTTATAATTGTTTACCGGGCTGGGCTCCGATTGCTCCTCTGCGCGAGCTTTTGGCAATGTACGATAAATATTCGGGCAAAGGCGGCGCGGCTAAAGGTCGCATAAGTGAGGCTTTGAAATTCGTTGAAGAAATGCTTGCCGCCAATCCTGCCTATTTAAATCTTGCTCCAAACTTCGCCAAGACTTTTGAGGTTTTGAAGAAAAATAATCCGGATTATTTGGCGCATGAATATCTGAACTTGGATTGGGATTTGATGTACTTCACGGACGTTGCGGAAATTGCTCAGCAAGCCAAATTGAATTTCGCGGCGACTGCGATACCGATTGAGATAGTTGAGAAATTGAATATAAGCGAACCGGCGATTGAATTCCTCAGGAAAATAGAGAATCCGATTGTAAAGGAACAGGCGCGGGATTATTTCATCAATCGGCAATTCCGCAAAGATATTTTTGTTCGCGGGATTCGCAAGATAAATTCGGTTGAACGTCTCGACAAAATTTTGGAAATGCGCTATGTATTGTTAAGCCCTGCCGATAATGTGCCGTTGAAATTCAAAACGACCGGCGGCGACGTTAAACTGTCTGAGGAAATTTATCGTCCGATTCTCGAATTCTTGCAGGAAGATAATTACCGTCCGAAAAATTTCGCCGAATATCTCAAACGCAATCCCGCGCAGGATTCAAAGGGAATTTTGGAGGCAATTATAATTCTGGTTAATAACAATAATATTATGCCTTGCCAAAGCGAAGTCGCCGTCAATCTCGTTAAAAAATCTTGCGATAAACTCAATGCGCATATTTGCGAACGAGCTAAATTTGAAGACGCGATTAATTTTTTGGTAAGTCCGCTTACAGGTTTAGGCGTCGCCGTCACGCGTTTTCAGCAATTATTCTTATCGCAATACAGAGCCGGCGATAAAACTTCGGATAAATTGGCGGCGTCGGCATGGAAAATAATTTCGAGGCAAGGACAGCGACTCATTCACGAAGGAAAAACACTTCAAACGCCCGAAGAAAATCTTGCACACATGGAAAAATTGACGGACGACTTTTTAAAAACTCAACTGCCGATATTCAAAGCACTCCTTATATAAAACAAATCTTTTCAAGCAGAAAAATTCGCAGTACAATAACGCCGTTCAGGGCAGTATAATTTGGGAGGAATTTTTTAATGGTTATAATAATGAATCCGGAGGCGACTTCAAGGAATATTGAAGAGGTAATCAAAGCTATAAAAAGCGTCGGACTCGACGCGAAGATTATGGAGGGCGCACAACAAAAAATCGTCGGCGTCATTGGCGATAAAACCAAATTGGCGTCTGTGGCGATTGACGCATTGCCGGGCGTTGACAGTTCCGTTGCGATTTCAAAGAGTTATAAATTGGCAAGCCGAGAATTTCATCCGCAATCGAGCGTTATTGACGTTAGCGGAATCAAAATCGGCGGCGGTGAACCCGTCATAATGGCAGGACCTTGCGCGGTAGAAAGTCGCGAACAACTTCTTAAAGCCGCGCAGATTGTCAAGGACGGCGGCGCACAATTTCTGCGCGGAGGAGCTTATAAACCGAGAACTTCGCCCTATTCGTTTCAAGGTTTGGAAATCGAGGGCTTGAAATATCTTGCCGAAGCTCGCGAAGTTACGGGCTTGAAAATCGTTACGGAAGTTACTACCGTCGAAGGAATTGCTCACGTTGCCGAATATGCCGACATGTTACAAATCGGCGCAAGGAATATGCAGAACTTCGGATTGCTTAAAGAAGTCGGCAAATGTAAACGTCCCGTCCTTTTGAAACGCGGGCTTGCGGCTACGATTGACGAATGGTTAAACGCCGCCGAATACATTATGAACGCAGGCAATCCCGACGTTGTTTTATGCGAGCGCGGAATCAGAACATATGAAACTTATACGCGCAACACGCTGGACTTATCGGCAGTGGCGGCGGTTAAGCACTTATCACACTTGCCGATAATCGTTGATCCGTCACACGGCACGGGCAAATGGCGCATGGT